>JARXKP010000045.1 GCA_030271615.1 Pseudomonadota bacterium | reverse complement strand
CTGGCACCGCTGCTGTGCGGCCAGGTGCAGACCGATGGTGATCTGGGGCTGGCCGGCATCCTGGATCGTCAGGCCGCCGAATTGATCGAGGCGTATGCACCGTGGCTGAATCTGTCGGTGAGCGACAGCGAAGACGGCTGGATTCTGATGACAGGTCGCCGGCCAGCCTGAGGCGGCGCTGGACGGCCTGCGTGGCATCATCCGATGATGAATCTGGCCACCCGTTGCACCGCCTGCGGAACCATCTTCCGGGTGGTTCAGGACCAGCTCAAGGTATCCGATGGCTGGGTGCGCTGCGGGCGATGCCAGGCGGTGTTCAACGCGCAGTTGGGCCTGTTCGATCTCGATCGCGAAGCGCCGCCACCGTGGCAACCTTCTGCCGCGACGACTGAGACACCGGAGGCCATCGAGCCACGTGGTGTAGCGGCAGTGCCCCCCGACGACATGGAGGATGAAGCGCTGGCGCCCCCTCCCGGTTCAGAACCGGATTCACCTTCTTCCATTCAGACCTCGACTTCCGACACATCGGGTCCGTCAGATCCAGTCGAGCAGGAAGTCGAGTCGTCCGCTCTGCCTGAAAAAGTGGCTGACGAGCCCCTTCCGGTCGACGTTCAGCCGAAGCACCGCAATGAGGTCGTCGAGATGGATGAGTCGGGTGTATCGACGACTGTCGATACACCCCAAGCGCAATCAGAGGCAGAGGTCGACCCAGAGCCCGCCCGCTCCGACAACGCCGCATCGGAAGCCACACCCGAATTCGTGCGACGTGCGCAGCGCGATGAACGCTGGGAGCAAGCGCCGGTGCGCGCAGCGCTGGGGATGCTGGCCGTGCTGGCTGCACTCGGGCTGGCGTTGCAGGTCGCCGGTCACTTTAGGCACAACATCGCCGCCCAGTGGCCTGCGTGCACGCCCTGGCTGCAGCGTTACTGCGCTGTCGTTGGCTGTCGGCTCGACGCGCTGCGGCGCATCGACGATGTGAGCATCGAAAGCACCGCGCTGACGCAAGGGCAAGGTGCGGGCGATCCGAGCCTGCAAGGCAACGGTTCTCCGAACGCACTGCGGCTGGCCGTCACCCTGCGGAACCGCGGCGAGTTGCCGATCGCGATGCCATCCGTCGACCTGAGCCTGACCGGCGTGGACGGCGAACTGGTGTCACGCCGTTCGCTGTCCCCCACGGACTTCCAAATCAGCGATCCGCTGCTCGCCCCGGGGGTTGACGCGCCCTTGTCGGTGAATTTCTCGGTCACCGGCCGACGGGTCAGCGGCTATACCGTCGAGGTTTTCTACCCCTGATTCATGCCATCGAGGATGGCGCGACCGCAGCATGCGGTCGACCCGTCCTCGTCAATTCTGGGCGGTCGGTTCCGACGCCATCAGCACCACTGGAGCCCCCCATGCCTGCCTTGATTTGCGGATCTCTCGCGTTCGACACCATCACCACGTTTCCCGGTCGCTTCGCCGAGCAGATCCTGCCCGAGCAGGTGCACATCCTGAATGTGTCCTTCCTCGTGCCGACCTTGCGGCGCGAATTCGGCGGCTGCGCAGGCAACATCGCCTACACGCTCAGTCAGCTTGGCGGGGAGCCGGTGGTGCTGGCCGCGCTCGGCACCGACGGAGCAGAGTACCTGCAGCGCCTCGCTTCGTGGAAGGTCAGCACCGAACACATCGCCACCGTCGCCGACAGCTTCACCGCGCAGGCGATCATCATCACCGACAGCAGCAACAACCAGATCACGGCATTTCACCCGGGGGCGATGCAGGCGGCGCAGCGCACGCCAGTGCCATCGAGGACTGACCTGCGCATAGCCATCATTGCGCCCGACGGACGGGACGCGATGATCGAGCATGCCGCGCAACTCGCTGATGCGGGCATCCCGTTCGTCTTCGATCCGGGGCAAGGCTTGCCCATGTTCGACGGCGCCGAACTGAAGCGCTTTGTCGCTCAAGCCCGATGGGTCGCCGTCAACGACTACGAAGCACGCATGCTGTGCGACCGTACCGGCGAGACGCTCGAATCGCTGTCGACCTCCCATCTGGCCGGGGTCATCGTGACGCTGGGGGCCGAAGGATGCGACGTGTGGGAACAAGGTCAGTGCACCCATGTGCCCGGCACCCCGGCCACCGAAGTGGTCGATCCGACCGGTTGCGGAGATGCCTTCCGCGGAGCCTTGCTTTACGGCCTGGAGCGTGGCTGGCCGCTGCGGCGCTGCGTCGACCTGGGGAACAGAATCGGCGCCTTGAAGATCGCTTCACGCGGTGGTCAGAACCACCAGATCGACACAAGCGGTCTCGACCTCTAGCCGCCTGCGGACTCCCGGACACAAAAAACCCGGCCGAAGCCGGGTTGCTTGAAAACGAAAGCCCGCATCACGCGGACCTTCGCGTTACGGCTTGGAACCGGTTGGAAACGGCCATGCAGCCTGCGGGCTGAGGGTAGTCTTTGCAGCCGGTGCGGCCGGTTTGGCCGCAGCCGGGGCAGCGGCTGGGGTAGCGGGCGCCTTCTTCGCGGCAGCGGCCTTCTTCGCAGGTGCCTTGGCAGCAGCCTTCTTCGCAGGCGCCTTGGCGGCGGTCTTCTTGGCTACGACCTTCTTGGCAGTCGCTTTCTTCGCAGGTGCGGCCTTCTTGGCCGGAGCGGCTTTCTTCGCAGGCGCCTTCTTGGCCGGAGCTGCCTTCTTCGCAGGTGCCGCTTTCTTCGCAGGCGCCTTCTTGGCCGGAGCTGCCTTCTTCGCAGGTGCCGCTTTCTTCGCAGGCGCCTTCTTCGCGGGAGCTGCCTTCTTGGCCGGGGCAGCCTTCTTCGCAGGCGCCGCCTTCTTCGCAGGAGCCGCTTTCTTCGCTGGTGCAGCCTTCTTGGCCGGAGCGGCCTTTTTCGCAGTTGCCATTACATTTCTCCTTGATCAAGTTAAAGAAGCACTGTCCTGTTCCTGCAATAAGCCGGCCCCAGACAGTTATTCATCACCCGGAAACTGCCCTTGTCGGGCGCCCCGGTGCGATGAATCGGGTATCAAATCGAGCGGGACGCTTCTGTGTCGTCACCGCTCGATTTGCAAATCTTGATCCACTCACCGCTATCCCCCGCGATACCGCGTTCGACAGCTTTCAATCCCACGAGAGCGCTCCACCCGATTGGTATTCGGTGACACGCACCTCGAAGAAATTGCTTTCTTTCTTCAGGTCGATCATCTCGCTCATCCACGGGAATGGGTTTTCCTCGTTCGGGAAAAGTGCCTCCAGACCAATTTGCGTTGCTCGTCGGTTGGCGATGTAGCGCAAATACCCTTTGAACATGGACGCATTCATGCCCAAAACACCGCGGGGCATCGTGTCTTCAGCGTAGCGATATTCAAGCTCGACCGCTCGCATGAAAAGAGCCTTGATTTCGGTCTTGAATTCCGCCGTCCACAGCAGAGGGTTCTCGAGTTTGATCTGGTTGATCAGATCGATGCCGAAATTGCAATGCATCGACTCGTCGCGCAGGATGTACTGATATTGCGTCGATGCGCCGGTCATCTTGTTTTGACGACCGAGCGCCAGAATCTGTGTGAACCCGACGTAGAAGAACAACCCTTCCATCAAGCAAGCGAAAACGATCAAGGATTTCAAAAGCTTCTGATCGTCCTCGAGCGTGCCAGTGTTGAAGTGCGGATCCATCACCGCTTCGATGAAGGGGATCAGGAACTGATCCTTGTCCCGGATCGATGCAACCTCGTTGTAGGCGTTGAAGATCTCCCCCTCATCCAAACCCAGCGATTCGACGATGTACTGATAGGCGTGGGTATGGATCGCTTCTTCAAAAGCCTGCCGCAACAAAAACTGCCGGCACTCGGGCGCAGTGATATGGCGGTAAGTTCCCAATACGATGTTGTTGGCTGCCAGAGAATCTGCGGTCACGAAAAAACCGAGATTTCGCATGATGATGCGGCGCTCGTCATCGCTCAGGCCATTCGGATCTTTCCACGTCGCGATGTCACGCGACATGTTGACCTCTTGGGGCATCCAGTGATTTGCGCACGTGGCGAGATACTTTTCCCAAGCCCATTTGTATTTGAACGGGACCAATTGATTGACATCGGTCCGGCCATTGATGATGCGTTTGTCTGCAGCCACCACCCGCCGATTCCCGACGGGCTCAACAGTCGCCCGGCGACCGTCAGCGGGATGCATCACTACCGGACGATCGGAAACGCCGACATCAGATTCATGACTCTGAATTTTTTCAGGAATCCGTTGCTTCGCGAGCGCCGCCATCAGCGGCATCGATGATTTAATTTCTTCTTCCCAAACCAACATGGTGCACTTCCAGTAGATATTGATTATCCGAGCGATGTGAAAAAACACAAAGCATTAATTGCCCAATACAGCAGTTCGCGGATCTCATTTGTTGCTCTGTTGCGTCGTGATTTGTCGACGCAACCGCCATATCAGCAGTCGAATCTCACTGGCAGGCTTCGCAATCGGGGTTGTCGATGGCGCAGTACTTGATGTCGCTCGCGGGCTCGGGCTGCCGGGTGCTGGCGCTTGCCGCAGCGGCGTCCATCCCCCCGGAAGAACCATTGCTCACCGCATTCAGCTGCCCCGCTTTCACCGTCGATTTCTCGGCATGGGTGGCACCCAGAGTGCGCAGGTAGTACGTGGTTTTCAATCCCCGCGTCCACGCCAGTTTGTAGGTCTCATCAAGCTTCTTGCCCGATGCACCGGCCATGTAAATGTTGAGCGACTGCGCCTGATCGATCCATTTCTGCCGACGTGCGGCCGCTTCGACCAGCCATTGGGTTTCGATCTCGAACGCTGTGGCGTACAGCATCTTCAGGTCCTCAGGCACCCGATCGATGCGGCGCAGCGATCCGTCGAAGTGCTTCAGATCCATCACCATCACGTCGTCCCACAGACCCAGTTTTTTCAGGTCACGGACGAGGTACTCGTTGAGGACGGTGAATTCGCCCGACAGGTTCGACTTGACCGACAGGTTGCCGAACGACGGTTCGATCGATGCGCTCACGCCAACGATGTTGGAGATCGTCGCGGTCGGCGCGATCGCGACGCAGTTGGAGTTGCGCATGCCGTGTACGGAAATGCGCGTGCGCAGCGCATCCCAGTCCAGCGTGCTGCTGCGGTCTACATCGACATAACCCCCTCGCGCATCAGCGAGCAAGTCGAGCGAATCGATGGGCAGGATGCCTTGGTCCCAGAGTGAGCCACGATAGCTGGAATAGCGCCCGCGCTCGGCGGCCAGATCGGTCGAAGCCCAGTATGCGTGGTAGCACACCGCCTCCATGGAGCGGTCGGCGAACTCGACTGCCGCATCCGACGCATAGGGCAGGCGCAACTCGTGCAGCGCATCCTGAAAACCCATGATGCCGAGTCCGACCGGGCGGTGGCGCAAGTTCGAGTCCCGTGCCTTCTTGACCGCGTAGTAGTTGATGTCGATCACGTTGTCGAGCATGCGCATCGCGGTCGTGATGGTCTTCTTCAATTTGGCGTGATCGATCTGCACAACATCGTCGACGCGCTTGAGGTGATGAACGAGGTTCACCGAGCCGAGGTTGCACACCGCGATCTCGGTATCGCTGGTGTTCAACGTGATTTCGGTGCACAGGTTGCTGGAATGCACCACGCCGACATGCTGCTGCGGCGAGCGCACGTTGCAGGCGTCCTTGAAGGTGATCCACGGATGCCCGGTCTCGAACAGCATCGACAGCATCTTGCGCCACAGGTCACGCGCAGGCACCTTCTTGTGCAGCTTGATCTCGCCCTGGGCAGCACGCGCTTCGTAGGCGGTGTATGCCGCCTCGAAGTCCTTGCCGAACTTGTCGTGCAGGTCCGGGCAGGTGCTGGGCGAGAACAGGGTCCAGTCGCCGCCTTCCATCACGCGTTTCATGAACAGGTCGGGAATCCAGTTCGACGTGTTCATGTCGTGGGTGCGGCGGCGGTCGTCGCCGGTGTTCTTGCGCAACTCGAGGAACTCCTCCATATCGAGGTGCCAGCTTTCGAGGTAGGCGCACACCGCGCCCTTGCGTTTTCCGCCCTGGTTGACCGCCACCGCCGTGTCATTGACCACCTTCAGGAACGGCACCACGCCCTGGCTCTTGCCGTTGGTGCCCTTGATGTGGCTGCCCAGAGCACGCACGTTCGTCCAGTCGTTGCCGAGACCGCCAGCGAACTTGGACAGCAGCGCGTTTTCCTTCAGCGCTTCGTAGATCCCGTCGAGATCGTCGGCCACCGTCGTCAGGTAGCAGCTCGACAGCTGCGAGCGACGCGTGCCGGCGTTGAACAGCGTCGGCGTGCTGCTCATGAAGTCGAAGCTGGAGAGCACTTCGTAGAACTCGATCGCGCGCGCCTCGCGATCGATCTCGCCCAGCGCCAAGCCCATCGCCACGCGCATGTAGAAGGCCTGCGGCAACTCGATTCGAGCTTCGTCGATGTGCAGGAAGTAGCGGTCGTAAAGCGTCTGCAATCCAAGGTAATCGAACTGCAGGTCACGGTCCGCATTCAAGGCCGCACCGAGACGCACCAGGTCGAACTGCAACAGCTTGTCGTCCAGCAACTCGGCCTGCACGCCCTTCTTGATGTAGCCCGGAAAGTAATCCGCATACCGCGTGCGCATGTCGGCCTGCAGCACTTCTTCGCCCAGGATCTCGCGGCGTATGGTGTGAAGCAACAGACGTGCGGTGGCGCGGGTGTAGCCGGGGTCTTTCTCGATCAGCGTGCGGGCGGCGAGGATGGATGCCTTGTGCACTTCGTCGATCGGCACGCCGTCGTACAGATTGCGCTTGGTTTCAGCCAGGATCGGCTCGGCACGCACGTCGGCCCCGAGCCCTTCGCAGGCCGCCTGCACGATGGCCTGCAAGTGGATCGCGTCGAGCGGCACACGTCGCCCCCGGTCGAGCACGGTCAAGGTCGAATCGCTGACGACGGCCGGCTGAGACTGCTTGGCGCGCTCCTGTGAACGGCGCTCGCGGTACAGCACGTAGGCACGTGCGACCTCGTGATGGCCACCGCGCATCAGGCCGAGTTCGACCTGGTCCTGGATGTCTTCGATGTGGAAGGTGCCGCCACCCGGACGCGAACGCAACAGCGCCCGGACCACGGACTCGGTCAGGCCGTCCACGGTCTCCCGCACGCTCGCCGAAGCGGCACCCTGCGTGCCATGCACCGCGAGAAACGCCTTCATCAAGGCAACCGCGATCTTGTTCGGCTCGAACGAAACCACGGCGCCGTTGCGACGAATGATGTGGAAAGCATCGAAGGCCGACGCTGGCGAGGCGGGCGCTGCGTCCGAACGATCGGCTGCATAGGGGTAGGCGCCAGGGGTGGTTTGAAGTGCTTGCATGAATAGCCTTTTGTAGGGAGAGGGAGGTCCGGGACCGCGCCACTCGGATCGTGTCGAAGCCGGCGCTCAGGGCGGCCGGCAGGCCCGACAAAGCTCAGATCAGCAGCTTGACTCGGCGACCGAGAAGGTGGTGCGTTCGGGTGTCGATGACCGGTGCCGTCAATGTCATTGCCAAGGTGAAAGGACTGTCGAAGCGTTGCGCACCGGCACACTATATCTGGGGTCCAAACGACCTTCAAGCACTACCGCTAGTGTGTCAGACCGAAATCGACTCCACATCGATCTGACCCGAAGACACGGACTTCTCCGCCCGAATGAAGTACCGATTCGGCCAGGAAGTCGCGCAGCCGCCAAAACGCTGAGCAGCGTTTCGCCAAGCCGCAGATTCATTGACTCGCCACCCGAACCCGGGCGGCATCGCGCGTCAACACTCGGGTCTCGAAAGTGCCCTCGGCCTGACGACGAGGATGCCGCGTCAAATGACACCGGCGCGCTCACGACTCGGCGATCACGCCCTCGGGAAAACACTGTGCGGGCCAGCCGAGGCCGGAGATCGTTCGGGCCCAGTCGAAACCGGGTCCCGGGTCGCCCTTGCGACCGGCAGACACCTGCTCGTGACCCGCCACGTCGAGGCAGCGGCCCGGCCCGGCCAGCGAGGTCAGCAATTCGCACAGACGAGCGTACTGCGCGATCTCGAAGCCTTCGCCTTCGAGTCCTTCGAGTTCGATGCCCACGGAGAAATCGTTGCAGTTCGAGCGTCCACGCCAGACGGACGCGCCCGCGTGCCACGCGCGCTCCAGACAGGAAACGAACTGAACGCACTCGCCCTCGCGGCGGATGAAAAAATGCGTCGACACACGCAGGCCACGCAGCCGGTTGAAATACGGGTGCGCCGACACATCGAGCTGGTTCAGAAAGAACTGCTCGACCTGGGCCCCACCGTAAACACCGGGTGGAAGGCTGATCGAATGCACCACGGCGAGTGTCGGGGCAGCCCCGGTCGGTCGTGATCCGAAGTTCGGAGACGGGCAATGCCGCGCCCGCAGCCACCAGCCTCGTTGCCAGTCGTCGGACCAATCAGACGCCGCCACGCTCGCCGTCTGAGTGGAGATCGGCTCCGGCCATCACGTGAAGTCGGGCCATGCGGTAGCGCATCTGGCGCAAGGACAGGCCCAGACTGGCCCCCGCAGCGGTGCGATTGAAGCGGTGCTGTTCGAGCGCACGCAACAGCATGTCGCGTTCGATGTCGTCGAGGTAGACCGCCAGATCGCTGGGCAGACCCGCCGCCTGCGCCGCACCCAGCGGCGAGCTCTGCGCCGAGCTGATCGGTGCGGCTGGCGCCATCGAACTCACTGCATCGGTCGACATGGCCCCATGGTCCGGTTCGCTCGACTGAGCGTCTGCGTACGAATCGGTCGGCAGCCCCAGGTCGCTGACGTCGATCGTTTCGCCGCCCGACAACGCGACCGCTCGGTGCAACAGGTTTTCGAGCTCACGCACATTGCCGGGGAACGGGTGACTCGCCAGATGCAGCAGTGCCGCCGGGGTCAGGCGAGGTGCCGGCCAGACGCCAGCGTCGCGAGCAATGCGGTCCAGCACCCGCTCGCCGATGCTCGCCAAATCTTCCAGTCGTTCGCGCAGCGGCGGCACGCGGATCTGGATCACGTTGAGCCGGTAGTACAGGTCTTGGCGAAACCGACCGGCCTGCACCTCCGCACCGAGGTCTTTGTGGGTGGCACTGAGCAGGCGAACATTCACCGGCAACTCGTTGACGGTCCCGACAGGGCGCACCGAGCGCTCCTGTACGGCGCGCAGCAGTTTGGACTGCATCGACAAGGGCAGGTCGCCGATCTCGTCGAGAAACAACGTGCCGCCATCGGCCGCCTGGAAGAAGCCTTCGCGGTCTTCGTTGGCGCCGGTGAACGCGCCTCGGCGATAGCCGAAGAACTCGGCTTCGAGCAGGTGCTCGGGAATGGCGCTGCAGTTGACCGCGATGAAGGGCTGCGCGTGGCGCACGCTGACCTCATGGATCGCGCGGGCCACCAGTTCCTTGCCGGTTCCGGATTCGCCGTTCACGAGTACCGGAGCCATGCTGCGCGCGACCTTCTCGACCAGCGCACGCACCTGGTTCATCGCAGCAGACTGTCCGGCCATGCGGTTGAGCGCGACACTCGAAGATGCGGTCACACCCGCAGCAGGCGTCGGCACTTGAGCCGGCGGACGCGCTGCGACTGGAGTGTCCCGAACCGCCGCAGGCTCGCCCTGCAGCGCAGCCAGATCACCCGGCGGCTTGGCCGTCAGGCCGGTTGTCGGCACGGCAACCGGCAGCACCGAGCGTTCGGCCGGAAGGCTGGACGGCAGCGTGCTCGGTGCGGTGGAGGGCCCCCGACCCAGGGCGGAGGCCACCACGGCACGAAACTGCTTCAAGTCGACCGGCTTCGTCAGGTAATCGTAGGCCCCGGCCTTCAAAGCCTCCACCGCGTTTTCGGCCGAACCGTAGGCGGTGATGACAATCGCTTTTTCACGTCGCGCATGAGTCTCGAGATAACTCAACAAATCGAGGCCGGTGCCGTCGGGCAGACGCATATCGGTGATGACCGCGCTGTACACGCGATCCTGCAGGTGCAGTCGGGCCTCTTCGACGCTGCCTGCGGTTTCGATGTCGTAGCCCTCACGCAGCAAGGTCAATTCGTACAGGGTGCGCAAGTCCGGCTCGTCGTCGACGACGAGCAGGCTGAAATAAGCGGGAGAGGACATGGCGTGGACGTCGCGTCAAATCGGAAACTGCAGCCGCGTCTCTGAATTGACCCAGTCGCGGCGAAGCATGTTGACGAAAAAATCGTTCCGGTTCGGCTCGGCCGCCGATCGCATTCGGTAGTCGATGCTCGCTCCGTATTGCTCACAAAGCTGCCTACAAATATACAGGCCCAACCCGGTGCCGCGGCTGCGCGTCGAGAAGAACGGTTCGAACAGATAACGTTCCACGTCGACGGGGATGGTGGAGCCATCGCTGCTGACACTGAGTTGCGCCGTCGACTCGTCCAGCGCGAGCAGTCGCACGTGCACCGACCCCGGCGTGTCGGTGGCGTGTCGTCTGGCGTTGTCGAGCAAGTTGATCAGCACCCGCCGCAAGTGCTCGCCATCGAAGACAACGCCGAGGGGTTCATCAGGCAGGTCGACCTTGAGCACGCTGCTGTCGCCCAGACCCAGCGAAGCCGCCTGAGCCCAATCGCTGCATGCAGCCGCCACCTCGGCATTGGCGTCGATGACGGTGGCCTCGATCACCGTGCCCGGCGTGACCTCCATGACGTCGTCGACGATGCGCTTGAGCCGCTTGACGTTGTCGGCCACCATCCGGGTCAGTTGATGCTGGTCGGCCGTCACCGCATCTTCAGACAGCAAGGCATTCGCCTGCGCGATGGCAGCCAGCGGGTTGCGGATCTCGTGTGCGATGCCGGCCGACACACGCCCCATCGCCGCGAGCTTTTCCTGCCGCATCCGCGCCTGCATGCTGCGCACGTCTTCGAGCAGCAGCACGCAGAGTTCCTCGGCCGATGGCTCGTCGGCTCGGCGCGTGAAGCGGATGCGCACACGCAAGGTCCGCGTGGTGCCCTGCTCGAACTGCAGCATCACGTCGCGGCCCGCCTCGGGCCACACCGCTTCGTGAAAGCCGCGCTCCACGGTCTTCACGAGCTGGTCCCACGCGACGACACCGCGAAGCTGAAACGGCGCCGGACGGCCGAGCCCCCTTCGCACCAGCAAACGCCGGGCCGCCGGATTGGCCGCTCGCACGCGCCCGGCGCGGTCGACCACGAGAACGCCGTCCTGCATCTCCTCGATCACCAGGCGGTTGAGCTGCGCCTGTTGTCGCGCCAACTCCATGCTGTCCTTCGCCGTCAGCTCCTCTCGCGCGAGGCGACTGGCCAGTTCGCCGGCCAGCACCGTGATGACGAAGAGTCCGCTGCCGGCAAGTCCGGCCTGTGTCATCAGTGCGGCAGGATCGCCGCCTGCGATCACGCCCACCCAGGCGTTGCCAAGCAACAGCAGCGCCACCGCCGCGGCGGTCGCCAGCGCCTGCAGGCGCCGCGTCAGCACGCCCGCCATCAACACGGGCAGCACCAGAAGCGCCGCATAGTTGAGACCGCTGGCTTGCGACAGCACATGCAATGCGATGAAGCAGAGGATGTCGGCGCCGATGCCGGCCGTCCAGTGAAGGCGACTGAGCCGCGGTACCGACGCGTGCTCGTCCTCAGCCCCCGAGATGGGACTGAGCCACATGCCGACCGACAGAGCGGCATAAGCCAGACTGATCCAGACCACGGCGCGGCCGGGCAGCGCACCGAGAACGCCCGCTGCCGCCACCGTGGCGATCAGGGCCATCCCCAAGGCGGCGCGTGCGCTCAGGAAAGCACGGTAAATCCGATCGAAGGCCGATTGACCGGCCGGCACACCGGGCTCGCCTTCCCGACTCAGAAAGCGCGAATCGACGTCGGCCGATGCGCTCGATCGCCCGTCGTCGCCGACCTGCACCTCGTCAAGACGACTGTCGTCGTACGCGTGGGTGTCCGCGTCTCCGATGAACGCACCGAACCATGATTCGCCGGAGCGGGTTCCGCGCGAGCGTTTGCGTCGGTCTGTCTTTCGGCGGTCGCTCCGGCCGGCATCGGCGTCCATCAGTGCGGCGGAGTCTTCTCGTGGGCGATGCGGTGCGCCTGCCCGCAAAACCAGCCAGCACTGGCGGCCACGGCTTCGCTTTGCGGCAGGTGGATGCCGCAATGAACACAAGCGACCATGTCTTCACGTGCGAAATCTTGAGCGACTGGTGGTCGCTGTGACGGTGGCGGATGAACCCGCGCGGAGGTGCCGCGTCGACCCCCGCGGGCCAGCCACGCCACGAGCAAGAACAGACCCAGCAGCAAGAAGAATTTCATGACGATGTTCGCCCCAAGCGAAGTCGCGGACGTTCGATCACACGCCCAGCGGCCGATTCAACAGAACCTCCATGACGAAGCGCGAGCCGACGTAGGCCAGCAGCAGCAACCCGGCCCCCGCGTAGACCCATCGCGTCGCCTGCGGGCCCCGCCAACCGAATCGCCGGCGCCCGCTCAACAGCCCGGCGAACACCAGCCACCCCAGTATCGAAAATACCGCCTTGTGATCCCATCGCCACGGGTTCGAGAACAACCAGCCGAGAAAGATCGCCATCGACAACACGACAAAACCCGCCGAGACGAAACGAAAGGTGAGTCGCTCAAGGCGCATCAGTGGCAAGCCCATCGGCGGAGCACCGGCCGTCGGCACGCCAGCCGGCACAAGCCGCGAAGGCTGCGGGGTCTGACGCATCTGTCGGTCGGCCCGGTTCAGCAGCGCTGCGTGCAGCACCGCCGCGCCGAACAAGCCATACGACGCGATACCGAGCACCCAATGAATGGGTGCCCATCGCCACGCCGCCTGCGGTCGCAGCTCGCCCGGGAAAAGCAGCGCCAAGATCACCGCAAACGCGCCCAGCACCGCGAGCGTGCGCCGCACACCACGGATCGGCAGAAAACGGCTCTCCGCGACATACACCGTGATGACGAGCCACAGCGTGACTGACAACGCCGGAGCAAAGCCGAAACGCGCGCCCTGCACGTCTGTTCCGACCCCGGACGTATCGATGGCAATGGCCGCTGCATGCAACGCCCAGCCCGCCAGCAAAGAATAGCGCTGGCCACCCGACGCTTGTTCGGCCATCAAAGCGGAGACCACGTAAGCAAGCAGGGCCACCAGACTGACGGCGGTCAACACGGTCGGGAACGCCACGGCGATCATCGCGTGACCTCTGAAGATAGACTCATCCACAAAGTGTACTTTCGCGTCACGCCGCCTCCGGCGCCGCCCAACCTCCCATGGCTTCCACCCTCACAGATCGACTGAGTCGCGCCGTCAAGACGATGCGCGGGCAGGCGCGCATCACCGAATCGAACGTGCAGGACATGCTGCGCGAAGTGCGCATGGCGCTGCTCGAAGCGGACGTGGCGTTGCCCGTAGTGCGCGACTTCATCGCACGCGTCAAGGACAAGGCGCTCGGCGCTGAAGTGGTCGGCTCGCTGTCGCCAGGCCAGGCCCTGGTCGGCATCGTCAACCGCGAACTCGCTGCAACGATGGGCAGCAACGAGATTGGTGGCATCGCCGACATCAACCTGACAGTGCAGCCGCCGGCCGTGATCCTGATGGCCGGCCTGCAAGGCGCCGGCAAGACCACCACCACCGCGAAGCTCGCGAAACACCTGATCGAGAAACGCAAGAAGAAGGTGCTGACGGTGTCCGCCGACGTCTACCGGCCGGCGGCCATCGAGCAGCTCAAGACGGTGACGAAGCAGGCCGGCGCCGAATGGTTTCCGTCCAGCGCCACCGACAAGCCGATCGACATCGCCCGCGCCGCACTCGACTACGCCCGCAAGCACTATTTCGACGTGCTGCTGGTCGACACCGCCGGCCGCCTCGCCATCGACGAAGCGTTGATGCAGGAGATCAGCGCACTTCATGCGGAACTGAAGCCGATCGAAACCTTGTTCGTCGTCGATGCCATGCAAGGGCAGGATGCGATCAACACGGCAAAGGCGTTCAAGGAAGCATTGCCGCTCACCGGCATCGTGCTGACCAAGATGGACGGCGACTCGCGCGGCGGTGCGGCGCTGTCGGTACGGCAGGTCACCGGCGCGCCGATCAAGTTTGCCGGCACCAGCGAAAAGATCGACGGACTGGAGGTGTTCGACGCCGATCGCCACGCTGGTCGTGTGCTCGGCATGGGCGACATCGTCGCGCTGGTCGAGCAGGTGACGCAGGGTGTCGACATGGCGGCCGCGCAGCGGCTCGCGGACAAGGTGAAATCGGGAGATGCCTTCGACCTCAACGACTTCCTGCAGCAGATCTCGCAGATGAAGAAGATGGGCGGCCTCGCCGGGCTGATGGACAAGCTGCCCGCGCAGATGACCGCCAAGGCCGGCAATGTCGACATGGACAAGGCCGAGCGCGACGTGCGCCGCATGGAGGGAATGATCTGCTCGATGACGCCGCTCGAGCGCCGCAAGCCCGACCTGCTGAAAGCGACCCGCAAACGCCGCATCGCGGCCGGCGCCGGTGTTCAGGTGCAGGAGGTCAACCGCATGCTCAATCAGTTCGAGCAGATGCGCGACATGATGAAGAAGATGCGCGGCGGCGGCATGATGAAGATGATGAAGCGCATGGGCGGCATGAAGGGCATGGGCGGCCCGCGCTAGCGAAGAGGGTGCGAGGATTTCCTCGTGCCCTCGGTTGTCAACGGAAAATTCAACCCAGCAGCGCCGTCGCGAACTCGCGCGCGTCGAAGGTTTCCAGGTCTTCGAGTTGCTCACCCACCCCGATGAAATAGACCGGCACCGGTCCGGTGGCACCGGTCTCGCCGGCACCGCGCCCACGCTCGCGCGCCCACAGCGCGATCGCCGCCAGCACGCCGCCCTTGGCCGTGCCGTCCAGCTTGGTCACGATCAGGCCGGTCAGTTGCAAGGTGTCGTCGAAAGCCTTGACCTGCGCCAACGCGTTCTGCCCGGTGTTGCCGTCGACCACCAGCAATACCTCGTGCGGCGCGCCTGCCTGCGCCTTGGCGATCACACGCTTGACCTTGCGCAGTTCCTCCATCAAGTGCAGTTGCGTCGGCAAGCGACCGGCGGTGTCGGCGATCACCACGTCGCAGCCGCGTGCCTGACCCGCCGTGACGGCGTCGAAGGTCACCGCCGATGGATCGCCGCCCTCCTGGCTGACGATCTCGACACCGTTGCGTCCAGCCCAGACAGCAAGCTGCTCCCTGGCGGCAGCGCGAAACGTGTCGGCTGCCGCCAGCAGCACCTTTTGTCCCCCTTCAGCCAGGTGGCGGGTGAGCTTGCCGATGCTGGTGGTCTTGCCCGCGCCGTTGACGCCCACGACCATGATCACCGTCGGTTTGTGTTCACCCACAGTGAGCGACCGTTGCAAGGGGCCAAGCAGATCCGTGATGGCCTTGATCAACAAGCTCTTGACGACCGCCGGGTCGGTGGCGCGAGCGTCCTTGACCCGTTGCTTCAGATCGGTGAGGAGATGTTCGGTGGCCTTCACCCCGGCATCGGCCATCAGCAGCGCCGATTCGAGGTCTTCATACAGCGCGTCGTCGATCTGGGTGCCCGTGAACACCTGTGCGATGCCCGAGCCCGTCTTGCGCAAGCCCGCTCGCAGCTTGTCGAGCCAGGTCCGGCGCTCCGGAACCGCTGCTTCTATGGGCGCCGAGGAGTGCTTCGAAACGCCTGCCACATCAGGGGCCGGGGCCGCCACAGGCGAGGCCAGCGGCGTCTTCTTCTTGAAAAAACTGAACATGCGGTGCAGGGTTGGCGAGCGCTGGAGAGGTCGGCCGGCGAAGCCGGGCAGCGGCTGTAACGGCGCATAGCCCGCTATACTTGTGGGCTTGAGGCGCTTTAGCTCAGTCGGTTAGAGCGACGGAATCATAATCCGCAGGTCCGGGGTTCGAATCCCTGAAGCGCCACCAGTCAAAAAATATCCTGTTGAGTCAATGACTTAACAGGATTTTGTTTTTTCCGGGGGTCCACTTCAGGGCTCCACGTGACCATCAAAGTATCTCGCTTGTACCGCAAGGACAGCGGCGTCTTCTATCTTCGTATCAAGGTGCCCGCTGAACTGAAGGCGGTGCTCGGCAAGGGCGAGATCCACCGCTCCCTCAGCACCAAAGATCCGGTCCTGGCCCGGTCGCTTGCCCTCGGCGCCAACTCGGCGCTCGAGCTTCAACGCCATCAGCGCGACACCGCACGACGGCAGGCCGCCACGCCCGATGGCGGCATCCTCCCGCAAGGCCACGCCGACTCTGTGAATGGGCTGTTGCAAGCTCTCTCGGGCCCGCGTCGCTACGGTCTGCGGCGACTACGTCCGTCGGACGTCCTATCTCGGGCAAGGCCGGGCAGCATTCAGCCGCTATCGTTGGGTGCCCCATGACGCAGTCTGCCCAACGGAGAATGGTCCATGTTTCTTCGCTTTATGGCCGTCCTTATCGGAGCGCCCGCTCTTGTGTTTGCGCTGAACGAGTTTCGACGCCTTCTTTTCTTGTCCGATCAAAGCGTTGATATTCCGCTCACGCTTGGGGTCCTGATGCTTGGCTCTGCCTTCGTTATCTACGGGATAGGTGGTCAAAAATTCCTTGAACGTTTTCTTCCAGCTTTCTCTGAAAAAGGCAGGAACAAGCAGTACGGACCGGATAGAAAGATCGACAAGTAAGCGCCAACCAAATCGTCGCACCAGAGCACTTCTCGTTGTTTCTGCAGACAGCAGCACCGGCGTACTGCGACCGATGGTCGTGCCATCACCGAGTTCGCCGCCGACATTCGCCCCCCAGGCGCAGATCTGGCCCTCGGATCCGAGGACCAGGTGGTGACCGGCGCCGGAAGCCACCGAGACAAGCGACACCCCGAATGGAAAGATCGCGTTGACCGGCCTGGCGGGCATGGTGATGGTGCCGTTGCCGTTGCCGAGCTGACCGTTGCCGTTGTTGCCCCAGGCGTACAGCTTGCCGTTGCGGATCTCGACCGAATGGCTGTGGCCAGCATCAGGTTGACCGCGGGGATGCCCAGGCGCGACAGCTCAAGGCGTCGGCGGATCGGCCTCGGCGAATCTTGCCAACTCGGGTTTCGCGAGTTCGCGAAGCTCCGCGATTCGTGCCGCAAGCCATCCCAGTG
>JARXKP010000349.1 GCA_030271615.1 Pseudomonadota bacterium | reverse complement strand
CGACGAGGTGGCGCAGGGCAAGCAGGTCTACTGGGTCTGCCCGCTGATCGAGGAGACGGCAGAAGGCGACATCGCGCCGGCCCAGGACGAAGGGCGTTCGGCGACACGGCCCTTCGGCGAGCGCCCCGACTTGCAGAACGTCATCGACACGCACCAGAAATTGACCGACGCCCTGCCCGGCGTCGGCGTCGGTCTGCTGCACGGCCGGATGAAGGCCGGCGAGAAGGCCGCGACGATGGCGCGGTTCACCGCTGGCGAGTTGTCGGTGCTGGTCGCCACCACGGTGATCGAGGTCGGTGTGGACGTGCCGAACGCGAGCCTGATGGTGATCGAGCACGCCGAGCGATTCGGACTGAGCCAGTTGCACCAGTTGCGCGGGCGCGTCGGCCGCGGCTCGGTCGCCAGCGTGTGTGTGCTGCTGTATGCGGCGCCGCTGTCGGTCACCGGCAAGGCGCGCCTGAAGGCGATGGCCGAGACCACCGACGGCTTCGAGATCGCGCGTCGCGACCTCGCGATCCGCGGGCCGGGCGAGTTTCTCGGCGCGCGACAGTCGGGTGCCGCGCTGCTGCGCTTCGCCGACCTGAACGAAGACCTGCCCCTGCTTCACGCCGCACGGACGGCGGCCGAATCGATGCTCGAACAGCATCCCGACGCCGCGATGCGTCATGTGGTGCGCTGGCTCGGCAGCAAGGCCGACTACCTGAAGGCCTGAGGCGTCGACGCCGACGGATCGCACCGACCGGATTCGCTACATTGCGCGGGCCTCACCAGACCGCGCACACTCCCGCGCAGACCGGCACACACCATGACCCTGACCGAACTCCGATACATCGTCGCCGTCGCCCGCGAGCGGCATTTCGGGCGCGCCGCCGAAGCCTGCTTCGTCTCGCAGCCGACGCTCAGCGTGGCCATCAAGAAGCTCGAGGAAGAACTCGACGTCAAGCTGTTCGAGCGCGGCAGCAACGAGGTCAGCGTCACGCCGCTGGGCGGCGAGATCGTGCGCCAGGCGCAGACGGTGATCGAGCAGGCCGCCGGCATCAAGGAGATCGCGCGCCGCGGCAAGGACCCGGTGTCGGGCCCGCTGCGCCTGGGCGTGATCTACACCATCGGGCCGTATCTGCTGCCCGACCTGGTGCGCCAGGCCATCGACCTGGTGCCCCGGATGCCGCTGATGCTGCAGGAGAACTTCACCGTCAAGCTGCTCGACATGCTGCGCACCGGCGAGCTCGACGCGGCGATCCTGGCCGAGCCGTTCCCCGACGCGGGCCTGGCGATCGCGCCGCTGTACGACGAGCCGTTCATGGTCGCGGTGCCGAAGAAGCACCCGCTGGCACGGCGCAAGCGCATCAGCGCCGAGGAGCTCAAGAAGGAAACGATGCTGCTGCTCGGCACCGGGCACTGCTTCCGCGACCACGTGCTCGAGGTGTGTCCCGAGTACGCGCACTTCTCGAGCGACGCCGAAGGCATCCGCAAGAGCTTCGAGGGCTCGTCGCTCGAAACCATCAAGTACATGGTCGCGTCGGGCATGGGAGTCACGGTGGTGCCACAGCTCAGCGTGCCGGCCGACACCGACAAGCACATCACCTACGTGCCGTTCGCCCCGCCGGTGCCGACGCGCCGCGTCGTGCTGGCCTGGCGACGCACCTTCACGCGCTACGAGGCGATCGCTGCGCTGCGCAATGCGATCTACGCCGGCCCGTTGGTGGGCGTGACGCGCTTGTCGTGAGTCCAGCGCGCGGCGGGCAGGGTCGATAGACTTGAACTTCCGGTTTTTCAACCGATCTGTTCACGACACGCAGGAGTTTCCGATGGCCAAGAAATCGAAGTCGAGTGCCGCGCCCGTCGCCGTGGCCGCCGCTCCCAGCCGGATCAACATCGGCATCAGCGAGAAAGACCGCGCGGCGATCGCCGGTGGCCTGAGCCACCTGCTGGCCGACAGCTACACGCTGTACCTGACGACCCACAACTTCCACTGGAATGTCACCGGGCCGATGTTCAACACGCTGCACCTGATGTTCATGGGCCAGTACACCGAGCTGTGGAATGCAGTCGATCCGATCGCCGAGCGCATCCGGGCTCTCGGCCACCCGGCGCCGGGTTCGTATGCGCAGTTCGGTGCGCTGACATCGCTCAAGGACGCTCCATCCACACCGCCGAAGGCGCTGGACATGGTGCGCATCCTGGTTGAGGGCCACGAAGCGGTCGCACGCACCGCACGCAGCATCTTCCCGCTGGCCGACAAGGCAGGCGACGAGCCTACCGCCGACCTGCTGACGCAGCGCCTCACGGTGCACGAGCAGACCGCGTGGATGCTGCGCAGCCTGCTCGAAGACTGAGAAGTTCCCACCGCTCCAACTGAGGAGTCACCGTGCGAATCGCCATTCTGACTTTCGACGGCTTCAATGAAATCGATGCCTTCGTGCCGCTCGGGCTGCTGAACCGCTTGAGCGCGCGTGGCTGGAAGGCCGAGATCACCGGCCCGACCTCGCACATGACGTCGATGAACGGCGTGACAGTGCAGGCACAGCAGCCGCTGGAGTTCGCCAACGAAGCGGACGCGGTGATCTTCGGCAGCGGCATCTACACCCGAGCCATCGTCGAGGACATCGGCAAGCGTGGCGCGCTGCTCGACCGGCTGCAGCTCGACCCGCTGCGCCAGATGATCGGCGCGCAGTGCTCGGGCACCTTGATGATGGCGCGTCTGGGGCTGCTGGCCGACATGCCCGCCTGCACCGACTCCACCACCAAACCCTGGGTCGTCGAGGCCGGGGTGCGCGTCGAGGAATCCCCATTCCTTGCGCGTGGCTCGCTCGCCACCGCGGGCGGTTGTCTCGCGTCGCAATACCTGGCCGCCTGGATGATGGCTCGCGGCGCCGGCCTCGACGCGGCCGCGCAGGCGTTGCATTACGCGGCGCCGGTTGGCGAGAAAGAGGCTTACGTCGAGCGGGTGCTCGCGGTCATCCGACCCTTCCTGCCCGAGGCGCCCGGATAATCGCGGGTTTCCACGAGCCGCGTGCCCTCCGCGTGCGCGACGCCCCATGTCCACCGATCCCACACCGTCCGCGCTCGACAAGGAAGTCCGGCGCCGCCGCACCTTCGCGATCATTTCGCACCCCGACGCCGGCAAGACCACGCTGACCGAGAAGCTGCTGCTGTTCTCCGGCG
>JARXKP010000044.1 GCA_030271615.1 Pseudomonadota bacterium | reverse complement strand
CGCGACCTGGGTCGACAAGTACCCGATCATCAGCATCGAGGACGGCATGGCCGAGAACGACTGGGACGGCTGGAAGCACCTGACCGATCGCCTCGGCAAGAAAGTCCAGATCGTCGGTGACGATCTGTTCGTCACCAACACCGCAATCCTGAAGGAAGGCATCGAGAAGCGCATCGCCAACTCGATCCTGATCAAGATCAACCAGATCGGCACGCTGACCGAGACCTTCGCCGCGATCGAGATGGCCAAGCGCGCCGGCTACACGGCGGTCATCAGCCACCGCTCGGGCGAGACCGAGGACTCGACCATCGCCGACATCGCGGTCGGCACCAACGCCGGCCAAATCAAGACCGGCTCGATGAGCCGCAGCGACCGCATGGCGAAATACAACCAGTTGCTGCGCATCGAGGAAGACCTGGGCGACGTTGCCAGCTACCCCGGTCGAAGCGCGTTCTACAACCTGCGCTGAACGCAGGCCACGCCTTCTCTCCGCGGCACCCCACTCACCTGATTTCGCCGTGCGGTCCATCAGCTTCGCACTCATCGCGCTGATCGCGCTGGTGCATGCCGAACTGTGGCTGGGCAAGTCCGGCGTGCCGCACGTGCTCGATCTGCAAAACCAGCTGGATGCCCAGAAGGCCACCAACGAGACCGCGCGCCATCGCAATGAGCGGCTTGCAGCGGAAGTCAACGACCTGAAGGAGGGCATCGAGATGGTCGAGGAGAAGGCACGCTTCGAACTGGGCATGGTCAAGCCCGACGAGATACTCGTCCAGTGGAGCGCAGCGGCGAAGTAACGCGTCTGCGCGTATGAATCCGCTGCTCGAAGACGCCGCCCGCCGAGCGTCGCAGTACCTCGGAGGACTCGATGCGCGCGCAGTCGCCCCCGACCCGCACGCGCTGAGTCGGCTTCGGCAGCTCGATGTCGAACTGCCCGAAGCGCCCCAGTCGCCTGCGCGGGTGTTGCAGCAGCTCGACGAGCTGGGTTCGCCGACAACAGTGGCCAGCAGCGGTGGGCGCCACTTCGGCTATGTCGTCGGCGGCACGCTGCCCGCCAGCCTGGCGGCCCACTGGCTGGCGACCGCCTGGGATCAGAACGCCCCACACCCGACCGGGGCACCCGGTGCTGCCGCCTTCGAACGGACTGCGCTGCGCTGGATCGTCGACCTGCTCGGCCTGCCGTCCACGGTCGCAGGCGCTTTCGTCAGCGGCGCCACCATGGGCAGCCTGTGTGGACTGGCCGCGGCACGGCACACGGTGCTGGCCCGCGTCGGCTGGGATGTCGAGGCGCGTGGCCTGTTCGGCGCACCGCCGATCACCGTGATCGTCGGCGAGGAGGTGCATCCCAGCGTGACGAAGGCGCTTGGAGTGCTCGGTCTGGGGCGTGACCGGGTGGTGCGCATCGCATCCGATGCCCACGGCCGACTGCGCGCCGACCTGCTGCCTCGCTTGCAAGCGCCGAGCATCGTCTGCCTGCAAGCCGGCAATGTGAACACCGGTTCCTGCGATCCATTTGCAACCGTCATCGAGCAGGCACATCGCGATGGCGCCTGGGTCCACGTCGACGGTGCGTTCGGGCTGTGGGCGCAAGCCAGTCCGCTGTTCCGGCATCTGTGCGAGGGCGTGTCGGGTGCCGACTCGTGGGCCACCGATGCGCACAAATGGCTCAACGTGCCGTACGACAGCGGGTTGGTGTTCGTGCGCGATCGAGAAGCGCTGCGCGCAGCGATGAGCGTCTCCGCGCCCTATCTGGCCAGCGGGCACCGCGAAGAGGCAGCCTCCGACCTGACGCCCGAACTGTCGCGGCGCGCCCGCGGCGTGGACGCCTGGGCCGCGCTCGCCTCACTCGGACGCAGCGGTGTGCGTGACCTGATCGAACGCTGCTGCTGTCATGCGCAGCGCTTCGGGATCGGCCTTGCGAACGCGCAGTACGAGGTGCTGAACAACGTGGTGCTGAATCAGGTCCTGGTCAGTTTCGGCGATGCGGAGATGACCCGACAGGTCATCTCCGCCATCCAGAGCGACGGCACTTGCTGGTGCGGCATCACCCAATGGCAAGGCCGCACCGCGATGCGCATCAGCGTGTGTTCCTGGGCCACCACCGACGCCGACGTCGAGCGCAGTCTGGCAGCGATGATCCGGTGCGCGCAGGAATGCGCCCGTCAGCATCGCGATTGAAGGCGTCAGCGCGCACCGCCAATGACGGCAACCGCGATCACGATCAGCCCGATCAGCAGGTTGATCAGCACCCACGGGCGGAGGCCGGCCATCGCCGCCCCGCCCGCCGGCCAGTCCTCGGCGTCGACGGCACGGCTCAGCCGCTTGAAGAGCGCAAAGCGGATGTGCCCGAAGATCGCGAGCATCACCACCCCCAGCACCGCCATCACGGTCCACGACAGGGGCATCGTGAACGACCCGCCTGCCTGCACGCCTTGCCTGGCAGCACGGCCGGCCATCGAGAAGCCGGTCACGAGCGAGAGCACCGACGCCACCAGGACCACGTTGAAGAAGCGGTCCAGCACGCTTCGCAGCAAGGGCAGCCGAACGGACGGGGCGAGCGTTGCCACGGCGGGCCGCAGGCACAGCGTCATGAACGCCATGCCGCCGACCCACGCGACGATCGCCAACAGGTGCAGGGTCTTCAAGAGGGAGTACAGCATGGTCGTGACCCGCGCAGGGCGCGCCTCAGTTGATGGATTGCGAGCCGGGCGCCTGCTGGGGTGTCGGCGTGAACAGCTCACCCACATCGACGGCATCGAAGTGATATTGCGCTCCGCAGAAGTCGCAGCCGATCTCGGCTCGACCCTGCTCGACCACGATGTCGTCGACCTCGGGCCGGCCCAGTCCGATCAGCATCCGCCCGACGCGCCCGCGTGAGCAGGTGCAGGCGAACCGTGGCCCGTCGTCGCCGACAAGCGGCGGAAATCGCCTCAGCGTCTCCTCCCAGAACAGGCGGCGCAGCAACGTGTCGGCATCGAGCGTCAGGAGTTCCTCGCGCGTCAGCGTCGAGGCCAGCAGGGAGATCCGGTTGTAGGCCTCGTTGACGCCGATCTCGTCCTCATTGCTGCGACCCAGGTTGCCCGCACCTTCGACTGGCAGTCGCTGGATCAACAGACCCGCGGCCACCTCATCGTTGGCGGCAAGGATCAACCGCGTGTCGAGCTGCTCCGACTGCAGCATGTAGTGCTCGAGCACCTCGCTGATCTTCTGCAGTGGCTCGCGCCGGTCGCCGTGCAGCGACACCACGCCTTGGTAGGGCTGCTGGCCCGGAAACCTGTCCTTGGGATCGAGCGTGATGGCGCATCGGCCCTTGCCGTGGACATTGAGCAGCGCTTCGACCTGGGCGTCGGGCGCGACATCGCCCACCACCTTGGCGGTGACGCGAAAGGACAGATCGTTCTGCACTTCGGCCACCGCCAGCTTGACCGGACCGTCGCCGAACACCTGCAACACCAGGGCACCGTTGAACTTGATGTTCGCCTGCATCAGCGAGCCGGCTGCGGCCATCTCTCCCATCAGCGCGCGCACGGGCGCCGGAAAGGCGTCGTTCGAGGCCGCCCGACGCTGCAGCACCTGGCGCCAGCTGTCGGTCAGGCGGACCAGCATGCCACGAACGGGCAGGCCTTCGAAGATGAATTTATGCAGTTCGCTCAAGCAGCACCTTCCGGACTGGCGTGTGAATCGACGAACGGCTGACGCGCCGCCTGCACCCGGCCACTTGATGACGTGGCATCGTCAGTCGATGCGGACAAGACCGTCCCTAAACCGCCGTGCATTCTCGACGTAGCTGGCCGCGCTGCGCGCCAGACCTTCGATCTGCTCGGGGGTAAGGGGGCGCACGGCCTGGGCCGGTGCGCCCATGATCAGCCAGCCATCCGGAAACTCCTTGCCTTCGGTGACCACCGCACCCGCCGCTACCAGGCACGATCTGCCGATGCGAGCGCGGTTCAACACGACCGCCTGGATGCCGATCAGCGAGCCGTCTCCCACGGTGCAACCGTGCAGCACGGCCTGGTGACCGACCGTGACGTCGCAGCCCAGCGTGGCCGGAGAGCCCGTGTCCGAATGGATCACGGCGCCGTCCTGCACGTTGCTGCGCGCGCCGATCTGCAAGCGCGTGTTGTCGGCCCGCAGCACCGCACCGAACCACACGCTGGCGCCCTCGGCCAGCACCACGTCGCCGATGACCTGCGCGCTGTCGGCCACCCATGCGCTGGGCGCAATCGAGGGCATGGCATCCCCCAGACGGTAAACAGCCACTGAAACACTCCTGAGGTGAAGTCGATAATTCTAGACATGCACCCTGCCCACGCCGAGCCCGCCACCGCAGTGCCCCTGCGATGTCGTGCCCTGGCCTTGTGGCTGGAGCCCGACCCGGCAACCAAGGTCGCACAAACACGGGTGCTGTGGGCCGAGCGCGATCGCCATCCGCTGGATCCAGGGCAGATGGGCGTCGATGCGGCGAGCACACCGAAGCCGCTGCAGGCGCCCGGTCGCCCAGTGCGGCCGGGTCTCGTGGCCCCAAGGAGCGTGCCCTCGCGCACGCCGTTCACGCTGGAGGGTCGTGCCGCCCTGCTGCACTCGATCGCACACATCGAGTTCAACGCGATCAATCTGGCGCTGGACGCCATCTGGCGCTTCGATGCGATGCCGACGCAGTTCTACGTCGACTGGCTGCAGGTGGCCGGCGAGGAAGCCCTTCATTTCAGCCTGCTGCGCGAACACCTGGGGACCATCGGGTTCGACTATGGCGACTTCGATGCGCACGACGGCTTGTGGCTGATGACGCAACGCACCGCCGACGACGTGGTGGCGCGGATGGCCCTGGTGCCGCGCACGCTGGAGGCGCGAGGACTCGACGCCACGCCACCGCTGCAAGCCAAGTTCAAGCAGGCGGGAGACCCTCGTGCCGTCGAGATCCTGGCCATAATCCTTCGCGACGAGATTGGCCATGTCGCGATCGGCAACCGCTGGTATCGCTGGTTGTGTGAACAACGGGCACTCGATCCGGTGGCGCACTACACCCTGCTCGCACAGCGTCATCAGGCACCTCGACCGCGTCCGCCGTTCAACCACGAAGCCCGCCGCGCCGCTGGATTCACCGACGAAGAAGTGGCCTTGCTGCGTTAGCGTGCCACGCGCACGGCAAGCTCGCCGCCACGCGGGATGGGCCGTTGCTCATCACGTCTCATGAAGCCGGGGTCCGCTGAGTGGGGGATGCCGCCGCAGCACCCGTTGCGGATACGGGATCTCGATACCGTGCTCGTTCAGCAATGACAGCAGCGCGAGATTGACCTCGGAGCGCACGTTCCCCTGCCCGTTCTCGGGGTCGAGGATCCAGAAATTGACCGCGATGTTCATGCCGTCGGCAGCGAACTCGATCAGGTGCATCGTCGGCAGCGGATCGGGCAGCACCCGCGATACCTGGGACACGGCCAGCACGATCAACGGCTGCAGCGCGCGCACGTCCGTGCCGTAGGCGACCTGCACGTTGGTCGTCACCAGCACCCTCGGATCGGCGAGCGACGAGTTCTCGACGCGCTGGGTGATCAGCATCTCGTTGGGCACGATGGCCTCGCGGCCGTTGAGCGCACGGATCACGGTGTAGCGGGTGCGGATATCGGTGATGCGGCCGTCGAAGTTGTCGACCCGGACCATGTCACCGATGCGCAACGAGCGCTCGGCCAGGATCACGAAACCGCTGATGTAATTGGCGGCGATCTTCTGCAGTCCGAACCCGAGCCCGACACCGATGGCGCCGCCCAGAACGCTCAAGGCGGTCAGATCGATGCCGACTGCGCTCAACGCGAGCATCAGCCCGACGAACAGCAGCAGCGCCCGGACGATGTTGGCCGCCATCTTGCGGATCGACAGGTCGCTGCCGGTGCCGCGCAGCAGACGCTTTTCGATGGCGGCGGCGACCGACAAGGCGAGCACCATCACCAGCCCGGCGGTCAGCGCGCCTTCGACGAAGTTGCGCAGCGTAATCTCGCTGGTGCCCAGCTTCCAGCGCACCTCGTCCATCGCGTCCAGCAGCAAGGGCAGCACACCCGTCACCCACAGCACCGCGGCGAGCCAGGCGATCCACGAAATGCTGCGCTCGATGATGCGCATCCAGCGAGATTCCGGATAAGTCGCGGTGAGCACCCGCACCGTCAGCCGGATCACCACCAGCGACATCAGGATCGGCACCGCCAGCTTGAACACCGCCGCCTTCACGACACTGGCCAGCAGCAGCTTGGCACCGAAAGCCAGCGCCAGCGCCGCCAGCGGGAACAGCACCCCGTCGACGATGCGTCGGCCGAACCAGATCGATGCGTCGACCAGAGGTTCGCCACCACGCACCAGCCGAACCAGGAGCCAAGCCAGCGCCAGGCACAACGCCAGCACGCCGAGTTCCTTCAGCGCACCGGGCTGAAACAGGCCGGCGAGGAGATCCTGCAGCTCGGCAGCGTCGAGCGTGCGGGTCAAAGGCGGGACTCCGCGACGTCGGAGCTCAGGAAGTCGATGCCATCGACCTCGGCCAGCACGCGCAGATGCGCCGCGACGCTGCGCGCCAGGGCGCTGAGGTTGTAGCCGCCCTCCAGGCAGGAAACGATGCGGCCCTGTGCATGGCGGTCGGCCACCGCCATCAGCCGACGCGTGATCCACGCGTAGTCGGCCTCGACGAGCCCCAGCTGTCCGAGATCGTCCTCCCGGTGCGCGTCGAAGCCCGCCGAGATGAACAGCATCTGCGGCCTGAACGCCTCGAGCCGCGGCAGCCAGTTCGCCTCGATCAACGCGCGAATCTCGGGCCCGCGCGTGTAGGCCGCCACCGGAAGATTCACCATGTTGGTGCCCATGGGCACACCGCCGGAATGCGGATACAGCGGATGCTGGAAGAAGCTGACCATCAGCACCCGCTCGTCGCCGGCGATGATGTCCTCGGTGCCGTTGCCGTGGTGCACGTCGAAGTCGATGATCGCCACGCGGTCCAGGCCCCGCACATCCAGGGCATGACGCGCCGCGATCGCGACATTGTTGAAGAAGCAGAAGCCCATCGTCTCGTTGCGGGTCGCATGGTGGCCCGGAGGACGCACCGCGCAGAACGCGTTGGACACCTCACCGTCGAGCACCGCATCCGTGGCCGCGACGGCGGCGCCCGCTGCGCGGCGCACGGCATTCCAGGTGCCGGGGCTCGCAATGGTGTCGGGGTCGATCGCGCGCGCCTCACCGCCAGCGCTCACCTGCTGCAACAGATCCTCGAGCTGCGCCACGTAGCCGCTGCCATGCGCCAGAGCGACATCGCTCAGGCTCACCAGAGGCGCCTCGCGGCGTTCGAGCGCGATGTCGAGTCCGACCGCCAGCAGGTGATCGTCGATCGCGTCGAGGCGCTGCGGGCATTCGGGGTGTCCGGGCCCCATGTCGTGGGTGCGGCAATCGGCGTGGCTGAAGAAGGCGGTAGACATGCTTTTTCGAGGAATGTGGCACCGGTCCCATCGGTTAACGTCCGTGCGATGAGCGCCGCACCGACCCCAGACCTGACCGCCGAACTCGCGAAGTTGATCGATCAGATTAGCACGATCATCGTCGGCAAACGCCCGCAGATCCGTGACTGCGTGGCCTGCCTGCTGGCCGGCGGCCACCTGCTGATCGAAGACGTGCCGGGCGTCGGCAAGACGACGCTGGCACACGCACTGTCGGTGTCGCTGGGGCTGCGGTTTTCTCGCATGCAGTTCACGGCCGATCTGATGCCCACCGACCTGATCGGCGTCAGCGTCTACGAGCGCTCGAAAGAGGCCTTCGTGTTCCACCCCGGTCCGGTGTTTGCACAGGTGCTGCTGGCCGACGAGATCAACCGCGCTGGGCCGCGCACGCAGAGCGCCCTGCTCGAAGCCATGGAAGAACAACAGGTCACCGTCGAAGGCGAGACGCGCGCCCTGCCCCGTCCGTTTTTCGTGATCGCCACGCAGAACCCGAGCGACCAGCTGGGCACCTACCCGCTGCCCGAGTCGCAACTCGACCGCTTCCTGATGTGCATCACCCTGGGCTACCCGGACCGCGCCAGCGAGCGCGAGTTGCTGGCCGGTCACGATCGGCGCGACGCGGTGCACAAGCTGCGTCCGGTGATGGGCCCCGAGCGCTTGATGCAGGCGCAGCAGGCGGTGCTGGCGGTGCATGCGTCCGCCGCACTGCTCGATTACCTGCAGGCATTGATCGCCGCCACCCGCTCCGGCGCCTGGTTTGCCGAAGGCCTGAGTCCACGTGCCGGCATCGCCGTGCTGCGCGCGGCCAAGGCTCACGCACTGCTCGATCGGCGTGATCACGTGGCACCCGATGACATCCAGGCGATCCTCGTGCAGACCGCAGCGCACCGTCTGGTTCCGGTGTCCAACGCCGGCCGCGGCCGGGCCGAACAGGTGCGCGCGATGATCGAGGCCACGCCGCTGCCGTGACCAGACTGGCTGTAGCCCGAGGGCGCTTGCGCCGTCGCATCGATGCCTGGTGGCAGGCCCGGTCGCCGAGCACCGACAGCCTGCTGCTGACGCAGCGCACCGTCTACATCCTACCGACACGTGCCGGGCTGATGTTCTGCTTCACGTTGCTGGTGCTCCTGGTCGCGTCGATCAACTACCAGTTGAACCTCGGCTACCTGCTGACCTTCCTGCTCGCCGGCAGCGGTCTGGTGTCGATGCACATGACGCACAACACCCTGCGTGGCCTGACCCTGCACCTGCGGCCGGTGACTCCGGTGTTTGCGGGCGACACCGCGCTGCTCGAAGTCGTGCTGTCGAGTCCCGATGGCGCCCGTTACGGCATCGGCCTGCGGCTCCAGTCATCCGATGCGGCGACGCTCGGCTACACCGACGTACCGGACGGGGGACAGGCATCACTGCACATCGGTTTCGTGCCGACGGCGCGAGGCCGGCATTCCTTGCCGACACTCAATGCGGAGACGCGCTTTCCGCTCGGGTTGTTCCGCGCCTGGGCGGTGTGGCGCCCGGCGATGTCGCTGATGGTGTACCCGCAGCCGGAACGGCCAGCGAGCGCCTTGCCACCGGCCCGTGGCGTGCCCGGCGGGCCGGCGCGTTCGCGCACCAGCAGCGGTGGCGAGTTCGAGGGCATCCGCCTGTACCGGCGTGGCGACCCGCTGAAAAGCATCGCCTGGAAGCAGGCGGCCAAGGCCATGGCGAGCGGGGGCGAACTGGTCACCCGCGACAGCAGCATGCAGAGCCAGCAGCAGCTCTGGCTCGACTGGCAGAGCTGCGGCATCGGCGGCACCGAGGCACGCCTGTCGCGACTGGCGGCCTGGGTTGTCGAAGCCGACCGGCGCGATGCCGCCTGGGGCATGAGCCTGCCGGGCCTGGAAATCCCGATGAACCAGGGCGATGCGCATCGCCGGCACGGGCTCGAAGCGCTGGCACTGTGGCCGACATGAACCGCGCGACGACGCATTCACCGACGGCGACTGAACGCAGACGGACCTGGCCTGGCTGGTCGCACCTTCCGCGCGAGACGCGCGACACGCTGTTCCTGCTGTGTGTGATTGGATGGACCGTGCTGCCGCACCTGTGGCATCTTCCGCTGTGGTGTGCCGCGCTCACCGCCATCGTGCTGTCGTGGCGTGCACGCCTGGCGCTGATCGGCGCGGCCTTGCCGGGACGCTGGGTGCTGATGGGCGTGCTGGTCGTCGCGGCAGGTGCGACCTTCTGGTCCTACCGATCGCTGCTCGGCAAGGAGCCCGGCGTGACGATGGCGGTCGCGCTGATGGCGCTGAAGACGCTCGAACTGCGGGCCCGCCGAGACGCGTTCGTGGTGTTCTTTCTCGGCTTCTTTCTCATCCTGACTCACTTCCTGTACTCGCAGAGTCTGCTGGTCGCAGCGGCCATGCTGCTGTCGATCTGGGGGCTGCTGACCGCGCTGGTGCTGGCCCACATGCCTGCGGGCGCACCGAGCCTGCGCACCGCGGCGGGCCTGGCGGGCAAGACTGCCTTGCTGGGCGCACCGGTGATGGCACTGCTGTTCGTGCTGTTCCCGCGTGTCGGTCCGTTGTGGGGCGTTCCTCAGGACGGGCTGGCCAGCACCGGGCTGTCGAACGTCATGAGCATGGGCACGGTCGCTGCACTGGCGCAGGACGACAGCGTCGCACTGCGCATCCGTTTCGAAGGCCCGCCACCCGCGCCGCAGGACGTGTACTTCCGCGGACCGGTGCTCGGGCATTTCGACGGGCGCGACTGGACCCCGTTGAAACCGAGCTTCCCGGCGCCGATGACGCCACGCGCCGAGCTGCGCGTGGAGGGAGAGCCCGTCCGGTACGAAATGACGCTCGAGCCGCTGCGGCTGACCGTCATCCCGATGCTCGAAGCCAGCCCGACCGCACCGGTCGTCGAAGGCGTGCGCGTCACGCAGCGCGACGACCTGCAATGGGTGGCCGAGCGACCGCTGTACGAGCGTGTTCGCTTCAATGGCGTGGCATACCCCCGGTTTCGCCACGGTCCGCAGCAGCCGCTGATCGGTTTGCAGGACTACATCGACCTGCCGGCCGGCCACAACCCGCGCATCCTGGCGTGGGCCGTCGCGATGCGGCGGGACCCACGCTATGCGCAGGCCGACCCGGGCACGCTGGCGCAGGTCGTGATGTCGAACATACGCACCGGGGGCTACGGCTACACGCTGACGCCTGGCCTGTATGGCGAGGACGACCCGCGCAACGCGATCGACGAGTTCTGGTTCGATCGCAAGCTCGGTTTCTGCGAGCACTACGCGGCCGCGTTCGTGGTGATCATGCGTGCGCTCGACGTGCCGGCACGCGTGGTCACCGGGTACCAGGGGCTGGACCCGACGCCGGTCGACGGCTATCGCATCGTGCGCCAGAGCTACGCGCATGCCTGGGCCGAGTACTGGCAGGCCGGAGTCGGCTGGGTGCGCGCCGACCCGACCTCGGCCGTGGCACCGGATCGCGTGCTGCGCAGCCGCCCCCTCGTCGCCACGCCCGGGTTGATGGCAGGCGCGTTGAGCCGGGTCAACCCGCAGTTTTTTGCCAGTCTGCGCGATGGCTGGGAGGCGTTGAACAACCGCTGGAATCAATGGGTGCTGAGCTACTCGCGCGGGTCGCAACTCGCGCTGCTGGAACGGCTGGGTTTCAGCTCGCCGAGCTGGGAAGACCTCGTCCTGCTGCTGGCCGGTGTCATCGGTGCGATGGCGATGTCCGGTGCCGGCTGGGCCTGGTGGGACCGACATCACACCGACCCCTGGCTGCGACAGATGGATCGCCTGCGCGCAGCGCTGCAACGCCTGGATGTCAGCGCAGCCGAACACGAAGCGCCTCGCACGCTCGCGCAGCGGGTGCGAGAGCAGCTGGGCGCGGCCGGCGAACCGTTGGCGGTGCTGCTCGACCGCGTCGATGCGCAACGCTACGGACGGAAAGGCATCGCGCGGCCCGACGGGCGCTTGACGCGCGACTTCGCGGCCCATGCCCGTCGACTGAAACGCCTCGCCGGAAGGGCGCCGCCCGTACCGTGCAATCGATAATCGATCGATGATTTTTCCGCACCACGCCGCGCTTCACCCGAACGGCTGCGCATACCGCACGCCGCGATGCAAGTTCAAGACTTCGATGACCGCTGGGGCGCATGCCGTGAGCCTTGCGCTGCTCGTTGCCGCCGCGCCACTGTGCATCGCTGCCGAACGCACTTCGACCGTGGTCGCCCAGGCGACGAGATCGATAAAGGCCACGACGGCGAAACCCCGTGCGCGGCATGCCGACCGGTCCACCGTGCGGTCCGACGCGGAGCCTGATGTCGTCACCTACGGTCGGCGCGACGACGTGATGCAGTTCGGCGCAGACGTGGCGACACGGCAAGGGCTCGATGTGGAGGCGGTGCAGGCCGTCTTGGCGCAATCGCGCTTCGTGCCCAGCGTTGTCAGATTCATCATGCCGCCCCCGGCCGGAACGCCCAAGAACTGGGCGGCCTACCGCATGCGCTTCGTCGAGCCCCTGCGAATCCGTGCGGGCCTGGCTTTCTGGCAGGCCAACGAGACCTGGCTGACGCTGGCCGAGCAACGCTACGGCGTACCGCCCGAGATCATCGTCGGCATCATCGGCGTCGAGACCTTGTACGGCCAGCAGATGGGCGGCTTCCGCGTCGTCGATGCGCTGGCGACGCTGGCCTTCGACTTCCCGGCCGACCGCAAGGACCGCAGCGCGTTCTTTCGCGACGAGCTGGAACAGCTGCTGGTGCTGAGCCATCGCGAAGGCACCGACCCGCTGACCGTCAAGGGCAGCTACGCGGGCGCGCTGGGCATGCCGCAGTTCATGCCGAGCAGCGTCACGAAATACGCCGTCGACTTCGATGGAGACGGTCACATCGACCTGCACCGCAACAGCGCCGATGTGATCGGCAGCGTGGCCCATTACCTCGCGGAGTTCGGATGGCGTCGCGACCTGCCGACCTACTACGAGGTGGCCGCACCGAACGACGCCGCTGATCGCGCCCTGCTGCTGGGCCCCGACATCGTGCCGACCTTCACGCCGCAGGAGTTCATCAACCACGGCGCGGTGTTCGGCCTGCAGGCACCGACCCGAACTGCCGCGGTCCCGGCGCCCGGGGCGGATGCCGACAATGTCGCATCGGTCATCGACAAACTCGCCCTGGTGGAATTGCAGAACGGCTCCGAAGCACCGAGCCACGTCGCCGGCACGGCCAACTTCTACGCGATCACACGCTACAACTGGTCAAGCTACTACGCGATGGCGGTGATCGAGCTGGGGCGGGCGGTCAAGAGGGCGAGATAGCCGACCCGATACTCAGGCAGACACCGATCCAGGCGTCGAGGTCCGGCACCTCGGCGATGTCAAGTCCGCAGACCAGATCCCAACTCGAGTCGTACCACCCGGGTCCGCGATGCCACATCGGCATGGGTATTTCGATGTCGGCATGGGTTTGTTGCGGTGCGAACGGGCTGGACATGGAGGGCTCCTGAACGGGAGTCGACCGGGCCGATCGACGACGTCAGTTTTCCTGCACAGGGCCCGTTCGGCCATCCCGCCGAGGGGTCGTCGAGGCGGTGGAAATACACCCCATGAAGCACCACCCACGAAGGGGGCGCCGGTGCCCCCCAGTCCCCAGGTCAGCCCTGCGGGATCACGCTGACACACACGTCCATGCGTTGCATCAGGCCGCCGCCCAGGATCACGCCGCGCAGCGGCACGACGTCGGCGAAATCGGCGCCCCAGGCCAGCGTGATGTAGCGCCGATCGGCGAGCTGGTCGTTGGTCGGGTCGAACTCGACCCAGCCGTGCCCGGGCAGGTAGGCCGCGATCCAGGCGTGCGACGCATCGACGCCCATCAGCCGCGGCATGCCTGGCGGTGGATCGGTCAGCAGATAGCCCGACATGTAGCGCGCCGACAACCCGTGTCCGCGCAGGCACGCCAGCATCAAGTGGGCGAAGTCCTGGCAGACGCCGCGGCGGTGCTGCATCACTTCGTCGACCGACGTGCTGACCGTGGTCGCACCGGCATCGAATTCGAAGTCGTCGTGGATGCGGTGCGTCAGATCGGTCAACGCCTCCAACCACGGGCGATCGGGTCGCAGCGAGGGTGCGGCATACAAACGTGCGGCTTCCGACAGCGGCACCAGCCGCGTCGGTTCGGCCATGCGCGCCGCGCTCAGATCATCGGCCTGGCCCGGCTGTCGGCGTACGGCATCGCGCACCGCTTCGACGGTCATGTGCTGGCGTGGATCGACCGCCGGGCGCTCGGCGACTTCGACCTGGCACTGCATGCGCACGCGCAACTGGCGGTGCGCACCGTGCAGGCCGAAATGCGACACCGAGTTGCCGAAACTGTCGGTTGCCTCGTGACGCTCGTCCGGCGGCGGATCGATCTGCAGGCTGTGCGACACCAGACGCTGCCACGGCAAGCCGCGCGGTGTCAGCCGCCCGAGCTGCCACGATTGCGACACCGGTGCGGTGTAGGCATAACGGGTCTCGTGCTCGACCGTGTAGCGGTCGAACTTCACCGGTTGCTGTTGCTGCTGTTGCTGCTGCTGTGCCATCGTGTCAGGCCACCAGAGACAGCACACTGCGCGATGCGGCGTGAGAGAAGAACTTGAGCGTCAATTCGTCGGACACCGCATGCCCGGCCCGTTGCAGCTGCGCCAGCACATCGGCGAGCGCCTCGCTCTCGGGGTGCAGGTCGACCGGGGCCAGATTGCGCAGGGCGTTGTGCGCCGGGGCGAGTACATCGCTGGCGAAACGTCCGTGGCTCAACTCCAGCTTAGCCACGTACTCGGCGAGGCCCTTGACCTGAAACGCGACCGACCGCGGATTGACCTCGTCGCGCAGCAGCAGGTCGAGCACCGGCAGCCACTCGGGGGCGACCAGGTAGCGAGAACGGTAGGTGACGGTCGAGTCGGCGTACTCGAGCAGCCAATCGAGGCCGTGCGTGCGGCCCTCTTCGGTGGCGACCTGCAGCACCCGGCACAGCGTGGTCAGGCGCTCGATGCGGCGCCCGATCGACAGAAAGCGCCAACCGACGCCGCGCGTCATGCCGTCGAGGACGAAACCCGACAACGTCATCATCGACGTCACCGCGCGGTCCAGCCAACCCATCGCGAGCGGCAGCCCCAGGCTGGTCGTCGACAGGCCGCGCTGGAACACCGGGTCGGCGATCAGCTGATTGAGCGATCGCCAGTGGTCGTCCGACATGCGATCGCGCAGGTTGAAGGCCACGCGCGACAGCTGTTTGAGCCGCTCGCCCAGACCCTCTTCAGGATGGGTGGCCGCGCGCAACAGGTCGGTGCTCGGTTGATCGATCGAATCGATCAGGCCGAAGCGCTGCGCCAGGATCAGCGTCGGCGGCACGCCGTCCGTCTGCTCACGCGAATCGTCCAGCACATCGGCGATCGCCACACGCAGCAGGCGTGCAGCCGCTTCGCAGCGCTCGCCATAGCGACCGAACCAGAACAGGTTCTCGGCTGCGCGAGACGGCACGTTGGCACGAGAGGCGACCAGGTCTTGCGGCATGACCGTGCGGTTGAGCAGCGAGAACGATGCATTGACTGGCGCGTCCGACAACACCCAGGTGTCCTTGGAGCGACCGCCGCGCTGCATCGCGATGACACGGGAGTGGTCGTCACCAGCCACGCGTGTCAATCCGCCGGGCATCACGTGGTACCCGTGCGGCGTCGCTACCGCGAACACCCGAAGGCCGACCGTCCGCGAGCTGAGTTGCTCGGCCCGGTCTGAATCCACGCCCTGCTCGAGCACCGGCGCCTGCGACACGTGCACCCACTCCTGCGCGACATAGCGCTGCGGTCGTGCGGCAACGCGTTCACGCAAGGCGGCACGTTCCTTGGCGGACAGGTCGGCACCGAAGACGGCCGGCTCTTGCGCCGAGCGTTCGAGCGGCTTGATGATCAGTTTGTCGAGGCGGTTCCAGGCGTCGTCGAGCGCAGCCGGTTCACCCAGCCACCAGGTGGCCACCGATGGCAGACGCAGCGGCACGCCGAGCAGCTGTTCGCTCAGCTTCGGCAGGTAGCCGAGCAACCCGCCCGACTCGAGCACACCGGAGCCGAGCGCATTGGCCAGCAGCACCGTGCCGCGCCGGGCGCAGTCGGTGAGCCCCGGAACACCGAGCGCCGAATCGGATCGCAGCTCCAGCGGGTCGCAGTAGTCGTCGTCCTGACGCCGCAGGACCGCATTGACGCGCTTCAGGCCTTCGACGGTCTTCATCCACACGCAGCCGTCGCGCACCGTCAGGTCGCTGCCTTCGACCAGCGGAAAACCCAGATAGCGAGCCAGCAGCGCATGCTCGAAATAGGTTTCGTTGTACGGGCCCGGCGTCAGCAGCACGACCAGCGGATTGGCCCGCTCGGACGCTCGATCGGTCACGTCCTTCGGCGCCCACCGCAACAGCGACTCGCGCAGCGCATCGAAGAACGAAGCGAGGTGCTGCACATGCAGTTCACGGAACATCTGTGGAAACACGCGCGAGACGACCAGCCGGTTCTCCAGCGCGTAACCGGCGCCCGAAGGCGCCTGGGTGCGATCGTTGACCACCCACCAGTGCCCGTCGGGCGAGCGAGCCAGGTCAGCGGCGTAATTGAAAAGATGCACGCCGCCCGGCGGACGGATGCCTTGCACCTGATGCAGATAGCCGCTGTGCCCGAAGATGATCGACGGTGGGATCGCGCCCGACCGCAACAGCTCCTGCGGACCGTAGATGTCGCCCAGCACGCGGTTCAGCAGGTCGGCCCTCTGCGCGATGCCCGCGGAGATTTCATCCCATTCGGCGGCCGACAGCAGCAACGGCAGCGGGTCCACTTCCCAGGGGCGGTCGGCCCCTTTCGGATCGGCATAGACGTTGTAGGTGATCCCGTTTTCGCGGATCTCGCTTTCCATCAAGGCCAGCGTCTCGCTGACCTCCAGACCCTCGCGGGCCGCCAGGGCACGCAGGAAGGCATCCCAATGCGGACGGGGTGCACCGGGAGCCGAAAGCAACTCGTCATAGCGGCCTTCGACCGACGCATAGCCTGAGAGGAGACGACTCAACATGTCAAACAACCCACTTCATGAAGCCCATTGTCATACGAGGGCCCAGCGTGTCCGGTTGCCGACTGTTCGCAACGTCGACGTGAAAACCCCGAGGCTTCGCATGCGAAGCCTCGATCAGATCAGTCCGGGGACGGCGCCCGGCGCAGATCGAGGGTGAACGGGAAGTTCGGGTTGCGTTCTTCTTTCGGCACCTGCATCGCACCCGGCGTGTGACCGGTGCGGAAGAAGCGGTTCAGGCGGCGTGCCTCCGCCTCGTACGCGTTGATCGGGAAGGTGTCGTAGCTGCGCCCGCCCGGATGGGCCACGTGGTACTGGCACCCCCCCATCGAACGGCTCATCCAGGTGTCCACCAGATCGAAGGTCAAGGGCGCATGCACATCGATCGTGGGGTGCAGCGCGGAGGGTGGATTCCAGGCCCGATAACGCACGGCGCCGACAAACTCGCCGACCTGCCCGGTCGGTTGCAGCGGCACGACGCGACCGTTGCAGGTCAGCACATGGCGGTCACCGACCAGACCGGTGGCCTTGAGCTGCACCCTCTCGACCGACGAGTCGACATAGCGTGCCGTGCCGCCGGTCGCACCTTCTTCGCCCATGACATGCCAGGGTTCGAGCGCCATGCGCACTTCGACTTCGGCACCCATCGCGGTGAAATCTCCGAGCCGCGGGAACCTGAAATTCAGGTGCGGCGCAAACCAGTCGGCCTTCAGCGCATAGCCGAAGGTGTTCAGTTCCTCGAC
>JARXKP010000043.1 GCA_030271615.1 Pseudomonadota bacterium | reverse complement strand
AAGCCGCTCCGTCCAATCCCGACGCACGCCTTGCCATCGAGATGTTTTGCTATTCGGTTCGAAAGCAGATTGCCGCCATGATCGCGGTGCTGGACGGACTCGACCTGCTGGTCTTCACCGGAGGCATTGGCGAGAACGACGCGCAAGTGCGCGCTGCGATTTGCGGCGGCTTGTCGTGGTTCGGCATCAGCCTGGACGAGACTCGGAACCGGTCAGCGGCCGATCCCATCAGCGATGCCTCGTCACACTGCCCGGTGCGGGTTCTGGCCTCGCAGGAAGACGAGCAGATCGCACGACATACCAGGGATCTGGTGTCGTAGCCCCACCCGACCTGTCGGTCCGCGACCAGGCGCCGCCTTCATCGGCAGGCAGGGTCGACCGATGCTGCTGACCCGTTCGAGCAGTGCGACTGACTTCGGGCAGTTGGCACGGCTGATGAGAAGCCAGCCGCTTCGTTCTCTGCAAACAGCATCTCTCGCATCCGATCGCGTTCAGAGACCGTGGGCCAGCCAGCGCTTTCGGGTGCAGTTGTGTCCGCAGGCTGGCGGAGATGGGCGGCCGCAGTAACCGGCGAGTGGCTCGGATCGACCCGCCCTTGTGCGTCGAAGTGCACGAGGCTGTAGGTCTCGTTGGCGATGCTGTCAGGCGCACCATCCTTCAACCGCACATACCAGTCGGCCAGCCGCAAGGACTGGCCCGCGAGTGTCGGGGCCGACGCTTCGCCGCGCGCGAGCGCGACATACAACGCATGTGGCACCGCATGGACGTCACCGCCATCGTCGAGCAGGAACACGTAGGAGGCATGCGTCGTTTCAGCGTCACTGCCGTCCGCGCAGGCCTGCACGGTTCGCCCCGAAGAGTCGAACGAGCTGTACACCGGCGCGAAGCCACCGCCCGGGGTTCGGAAGTTGGTGGTTTGCCCTTGGTAGAGGCGAGCGGCGACCCACTGAACGGACCCGTCGTACGTGTACGCACGAAGGTCGAACTTCATCGCCTTCGCAATGTTCACACCGGTCACGGATTGCTGGTCGCTCGCCATCCGTTCGCCTGGCGCGACGATGGCCTGGGCCACATAGTCGCTCGCCAGGATGTCTTGCCATACCCGCTTGGTGAGCTTGTCGCCGCGGTATGCCGCACGACTGCCGAACCCTGCCACCGGCTTGAAGAACAGGCCCCTGCGTGTGTCCCACAGCCGTTGCGCATCGGCGGCATCGACCAACTCCGTGCGGGGCACGTGCTCCAGCAGGATTTGCTGTGTCGCGCGAGGCACGCCAAGGTTCTCCAGACGTGTGGCATCGCTGAACAGCGCAAGGTGTCGCTTGTCGGCGTACAGCGCATGAGCCTGCGGATGGGGCGTCAGCACGACCGTTTGCTGCAGGTAGGCTTCGCGCAGCGCGGCGCTGCTGGCCTGCTCCAGGTAGAAGTCGGTCAGCCGGTTGTAGACCAGGTCGATGACGAGGTCGCCGAGCCACAGCCTGCCGTCGTGCCAGTCGAGCGCGCCAGGGTCGGCGATAACCGCACGCAGACCGTGCCGCTCGAACAACTGCTGGAACAGCAGGAACTCGGGGTAAAGGTATTGCCCCTCCGGGGCCTCATCGACGATGGCGATGCTGGCGAGCGGGCGCCCCCGGCCGGCCAGGCGCCATTCGTTGCGAAACATGGCGACGATGCTTTCCTCGAACGCAGCCACGCTCTCCAGCGTGGGGACCATGCCAGCCACGGCCGTGCAGCAGGCCCGTTGTGCGCGCGCCAGCACCGCGTTGAGCATCGCTCCACCCGCGTTGGTGTTGATCTCGATCAGGCCCAGACGACCTTGACTCAGGTGAAAGTCGTAGCCGAAGAACGCGCCCAGCGATCCGCTTGTTCCGGCGCGGGCAATCGCAGGCGCCACGGCCAGCGCCTGCTCGCTATAGGCCGGGAAGGCCACGACCGATTCGACGGCAAGCATCACCTGTTTCATGCGCTCCACCTGCGGCGCGGCCGCAAAAACGGGAAGCACTGCAAAAAGGAAAGGGCAGCGCTGCCGAACCATCGCTGAAAGGCCGGGCTGGCCAAGTTCCGAATCGAGCGCTCGTGCCAGGGCTTCCTGGTCAAGACTGATGCAGAAACACGCTCGGTTGAAAGCGTCGAGCGCCCCGAAGGGTGTCGCAACGTGCGGCGATGGCGGGATGTCGTTCATGGTGCGCGGCGGTGCAGTGCGGTTCGGCATCGATCCGCGCAGGGCGCAGTATCAAGCGCCCGAACTCGCGTTGCGCTTCACTGGCACCGACAAGAGCTTGAGCGGAGATTCCATCGTTGTCTGTGCGGTAGCCGACACCCAAAGTCATATCCCGGGCTGCTCTGTCGATTCTCACAGCGTGCGCCAACGCACAGACGCAGGGGCTGCGCTGGGCGCAATCTACCAAGATGGATACTGAAATGACCATTGTCGCGTGCCGAGCAACGGAATGCAGGGGTGGATCAGCCCCCCCTCATCTTCCTCAGCGCTTGTTTGACGGAGATCAAGGCTTCGCACGCGTGCCTGCGTAGGATAAATCCGAAGCGACTCGCAACGAACATGAAGCCCTTCTCGCATCAGCGAACCAAACGCAACACCACCTTCGTGGCGTTGCTGGTGTGGCTGTTCGCGTTGGCTTCGGGGATGGCGAACGCGTGCTTGCTCGAAGCACCAGGAAAACACCCGCACGTCGCAGCGGCCCATTCCACAGAGCCTCCTCACACGCACGTCATTGGGGGCCATGCAGCCGCTGTTGACGAAGATGGCGATGATCAGGACAGCTCCAAGGAGTCGTGCCTGAAGGCCTGTGACGATGGCGCAAACGCGCAAGTCAAGCTGCAGGCGGGCGTCGACTTGACCGATCCCGGTCTGGCACCGTTTGTTGTGATCGCCTGGAACGCAGCGACAGCCGTCGCTTCGGTGTCCAACCGGTACGACATTCTGCAGGTTCCGATCGTGGGACCGCCATTCAGAACGCGCTACTCGCGATTGACGCTGTAGCCGTCTGACGACGCCTGACCCGGAGCTTGACGCTCTGCGGTCCGCGTCAACGCCTGTGTTCCTTTCGGCTCGGTGCGCACACGTACGGCAACCGATCCGACGCCAGGCTTTCCACCAACGCTCTGCGGCAAACGCTTGGCGCTTCAACTCGACCATCCGCACCTGGAGTCTTCAATGAAGCTCGCTCCTTCGCTTTCGCTCGCCCTTGCCATTTCTACCGTTGGCGCGCCCGGTTGGGCCGCCGATGCGGACGACCATCAGGCCCATCACCCGGCCGGGGCTGCTTCAGCGCCCGCCACCAAGGCAATGCCCGGCAAGGCGCGGACTGACACGGCTCGGATGAACTCCCAAATGATGGCCATGCAAGACATGCACGACAAGATGATGGCCGCGAAGACCCCGGCAGAGCGGGATGCCCTGACGGCAGAGCACATGAAGATCATGCAGGACAGCATGACCATGATGAACGGCATGTCGCCCGGCGGGATGAGCGGCATGGCCGGCATGAAAGGTGACATGGCCGCGCGCCATCAGACGATGGAGGCGCGCATGGAAATGATGCAGGCCACGATGCAGATGATGATGGATCGTCTGCCCGCTGCGCCGGCGAAGTGACCGGGATCGCCGATATGACACCCCTCGCTCGCCAATTGGGTGCCAGCATCGCCCATGCCATCACCGGCTGGGTGTTCTGCGCCCCGCTCGCGCTGATCTGGGTGTCGACGCCTGAACCGTCCGGGAGGGCCCAATGAACCAAGACCTGTCCCACCACGACACCGAACCGACACCGTTCTGGCGCTCGCGCTACGCCATCGGCCTGCTCGTCATCGGCGCGATCGCCGCGTACTTCCTGCTGAGCGAGCACCGCGCCCACTTCCTCGGCGCCTTGCCGCTCCTGCTGCTGCTGTCGTGCCCGCTGATGCATGTCTTCATGCACCACGGCCACGGCGAACACGGCGGCCACGCGCACCACCACGGGGGAGAGCCCAGCCCGACCCCGTCGTCAACAGCGCCGACGCCACCCTCGGGAGACCGGCCATGAACCACGATGCACCCGCCTACGGACTGTGGGCGCTGGTCGTTTTCAACTCGGCCATCTTCGTGATGTTCGCCTTCAGTTTCTTCAAGCCACAGACAGCGCGCGACTGGCGGACCTTTGGGGCCTTCGCCGCTTTCATCATCGCGCTCTTCGTCGAGATGTATGGCTTCCCGCTGAGCATTTACCTCATGTCCGGCTGGCTTCAAACGAAGTACCCGAATCTCGACCTGATGTCGCACAACAGCGGCCACTTGTGGTCGACGCTGCTCGGCGAAAAAGGTGACCCGCACTTCGGTGCTCTGCACATCGCAAGCTACGTTTTCCTGGGCTTCGGCTTCTACCTTCTGTCCAGCGCCTGGAACGTCCTCTATCACGCGCAGCGCCGCAATGCGCTGGCCACCTCCGGGCCGTATGCGCGCATCCGTCACCCGCAATACGTGGCCTTCGTCCTCATTCTGCTGGGCTTCCTGCTGCAGTGGCCGACGCTGCTCACGCTGCTGATGTTCCCGATCCTGCTCGTCATGTACGGGCGGCTCGCGGTGACGGAAGAAGCGGAAATGCGAAAGCAGTTCGGCGCCGGCTTCGACGCCTACGCAGCGCGCACCCCGCGGTTTCTGCCCTCGTTGCGGAAGTCGAACCTCAGCACCGGCCAGAAGGCCTGAATCCCCTTACCAGGAGACCCCACCATGCAAACCCTCAGCTTCGATGTCAGCGGCATGACCTGCGGCGGCTGCACCGGCAGCGTTCAGCGCGCGCTCAGCAAACTCGACGGCGTCAGTCACGCCGAGGTCACCCTGAATCCGGGCCTGGCCACGGTGGAGGCCGACCCCACCCGCGTGACGCCTGCACAGATCGAGTCGACCATCACGCATCTCGGCTATCCCGCCAAGGCACGAACTGCAGCGCACAGCGAGCGACGCAGCCCATGAGCAAGAAAAAGCTCAAGCACCGAGACGTAGCGCGACACGTTTTGGCTGGCTCGGATGCCGAGTCATCCGGCGCGTCTGCGGCAGGGTTGGTGACGGCTTCGATCTCGCGCGAAGACTACGAAGCACAGTTGCACATGCTGCAGGTCGAACTGGTCAAGCTGCAGCGGCACTTCATCGGTTGTGGCGACAAGATTCTGGTTCTCGTCGAAGGTCGCGACGCCGCCGGCAAGGATGGCGGCATCAAGCGCGTCGTCGAGTACCTGAGCCCGCGCGAGACGCGCGTGGTCGCCCTCGGCAAACCCTCAGACCGGGAACGACGCGCCTGGTATTTCGAGCGCTATGTGGCTCAGCTCCCGGTGGCCGAAGAGTTCGTTCTCTTCAATCGCAGTTGGTACAACCGCGCCGGCGTCGAGCATGTGATGGGCTTCTGTTCGAAGGAGGAGCACGAGGAGTTCATGGGCTCGGTGCCGAAGTTCGAGGAGATGCTTGTCAGCTCGAGCATCAAGCTGCTGAAGTATTACCTCGATGTCAGCAAAGATGAGCAGACGCGGCGTCTCGCGGAGCGCAAGCGCGATCCGCTCAAGCAGTGGAAGAGCAGCCCGATAGACGCGGTGGCGGTCAAGCATTGGAAGGCCTATTCCGAGGCGCGCGACACGATGCTGCTGCGAACGCACACCGCTATTGCGCCGTGGCACATCGTGCGGGCCGACGACAAGCGCCTCGCGCGATTGAACCTGATGCGCGACATCCTGTCGCGGCTGCACTACGCCGGCAAGAAGGCCAAGCTCGTGCAGCCCGACCCGGAGGTTGCCTTCGAGTTCACGCCGGACTGCATCACCGCCAAGCGGCTGGCGCGCTGAGCTTCGACGAACCGGCGCCCACCATGCAAACAGGCAGCATCGACGCGCGCAAACGAGGTACCTCCCTGGCCGGCGTTGCGGCCGTTGAGCGAGCGCCGGCGAGGCTTGCCAATCACCTTCATCCTGACGGCACCGACCCCAACATCGACGCCAAACTGCAGAAGTTGCAGCACGAGACCTTCGGCTATTTCCTGCACGAAACGAATCCGCTCAACGGCTTGGTGATCGACAAGACAGCGCCGGATTGGCCTGCGAGCATCGCCGCCACCGGCTTGGCCTTGGCGTGCTACCCGGTAAGTGTGGAACGCGGCTTCATGACCCGGGCCGCGGCCGTGGAGCGGACCCTGACGACGCTGCGCTTTTTCTGGAACAGCGCGCAGGGCCCGGAACCGGATGCCACCGGCTACCAAGGCTTCTACTACCACTTTCTCGACATGCAGACGGGCAGGCGCGCCTGGCAATGCGAGCTGTCCACCGTGGACACCACGTTCCTGCTGGCCGGTGCACTCACGGCTGCCATGTACTTCGACGCCGACTGCGCTGAAGAGAATGAGATTCGCACGCTCGGCGACGCGCTCTATCGCCGCGCCAACTGGGCGTGGGCGCAAGACGGTGGTGACACGGTCACCCATGGCTGGAAGCCCGAAAGCGGGTTCCTGCCTTACCGATGGGAAGGCTACGACGAGGCGCTGCTGTTGTACGTGTTGGGGCTGGGCTCGCCATCGCATCCGTTGCCCGCGCAGAGCTACGCGGCCTGGGCCTCGACCTACCACTGGACGCAAGGTGACGAACCGGGCAACGGGCAAGGCTACCTGTACGCGGCGTCGCTGTTCACGCACCAGCTTTCGCATGTCTGGATCGACTTTCGCGGCATCCAGGACGCCTTCATGCGCGACAAAGGCATCGACTATTTCGAGAACAGTCGCCGCGCCACGTATGCGCAACAGCAGTACGCGATCCTCAACCCGCAAAAGTTCGAAGGCTACGGCGACCACTGCTGGGGCATCACGGCGAGCGAAGGCCCCGGCCCCAGCTCGCTGACGCTCAACGGGATCGAGCGCCAGTTCTTCGGCTACCTGGCTCGTGGCGTGCCCTGCGGGCCCGATGACGGCACCTTGGCGCCGTGGGCTGTGGTCGCATCCCTGCCTTTTGCGCCCGAGATCGTGCTGCCGACCTTGGGCCACTGCATCCACCAGGCCAAGCTGACTCAATTCAGTTCATACGGCTTCAAGGCTGCCTTCAACCCTTCGCATCCCGGCGAGCCTGGCAACCCCTACGGGTGGTGGGTGTCACCCTGGCATTTCGGGCTCAACCAGGGACCGATCGTTTTGATGATCGAGAACCATCGGTCGGGCTTGTTGTGGCGGTTGATGCGAGCTTGCCCGTACATCGCGAGCGGCTTGCGACGGGCGGGGTTCACAGGCGGCTGGCTTCGAACTTGAAGCGAGCACCGGATTGGCACCTGACCCAGCCACTCTCAATGGGTCACGACATCACTGCAGGAGAAGTTCATGACGACAGCGAATCTTTCACAGACCAGCACGCTCGGAATGCCACCGGCGCTGAGGAGAGCACAGGCGGCGATTCATCTGCCGGAGGTACAGGCCATGATGCAAAGGCTTTCGGAATTCGATCTCGGCATCTTCATGCCGCATCAACACGACGAGCAAACGGGTGACTTCCAGCAGCAGGCCGACGACGTGATGCAAGTGGAGTCTGGCTGCAAGGTGTCGTTCCAGAACACACAAGCGATCGTGAACCAGGCCGATCGATTTCTCCCTGTGGCTTGGCGTTGGCGGGCTGGCACATCGGTACCTGCGTCGGTCTGCGAAATGGTGGTCCCGGAAGAGCTGGATGACCCAGAGCACCCGGTCAAACACAAGATGCCAGCCGAGCACTGATCCGGCGGTCATCGGCCTGGCCCGCGAGGCCAAGGCCGGTGACGAAAAGCGGCCCTGCATCCAGACAACCAAGGAATTGCGATGAAAACAAGTGTCATAGAAGTGCGCGACATGCTCTCGGTTTTGAGTGTGCAGGGCGTTGAAGAGCGAATCGGTGACGTGCCCGGCGTCGAGAGCGTTACCGTCAATTTTTCTGCGGGCAACGCCACCGTTCGCTACGACGAAACGAGGCTCGATATTGCGGACATCAAGTCGGATGTGCGCCAACGCGGGTACGACGAAGAGGCCGCTCCAGGCGCTTCAGGGAAGTCAGCCGATCGGGGGCACCACGACCACACAGCGGCGGCGGCATCTGCGTCAGCCCCCGCAACAACCCCCTCGAAGCCCAGCGCTGCCAAACCTGCTGACCCTGTCTCGGCAGGGGCAAATGCTTCGGGTGCCCCAGGGGTCAAGGCACCCGACAAGGTTGAGCAGCCTGCAGCCGCGCCATCGGTACCGGCAGCTGCGGCCACCGAGCACGCCAATCCAGGCGGCGGAGAAAAGATGTCCATGCCGGACAAAGGCTAGAGCCAGCCGTCATGCGCTGTCGCCGAAGTGAAGCCCATTTCCTGGAGTCGCCATGAAAACGAGTGTGATTGAAGTGCGCGACATGCTGTCGGTACTGAGCGTGGACGGGGTCGAGAAACGAATCGGCGAAGTGCCGGGTGTCGAAAGCGTCACCGTCAACTTTGCTGCCAAGAGTGCCACGGTGCGCTACGACGAGACCCGACTCGAGGTGGCCGACATCAAGTCGGATGTACGGCAACGCGGACACCAGCCAGCCACGGAGCCACCGGCCGCACAGTCTGGCCCCGACGAGCCCGCGAGCGTTGGTGCTGTGGAGCCAGCGCCGCAAGTTCTGCCAGAGGTGGCTCCGCCACCGGCGGCGGAGGCGCCGAAAGCCGACCCGATCGCCGCACCCGAATCTTCGCCGGGCGTCTCCGCCGAGGTGCCTCCGCCGACACCTCCCGCAGCCGGCGGCGCTGAGGACTCAACCGAGGCGGGTGCGATCGAGAAGGTGACCACGTGGGTGCACGATACCTTTGCCGGCGATGACAAGAAGGGTCCGGCGGCATCTGACGCATCGCCAGCCAGCGGCGCAGCCGACGCGCCGAAAGCGGCCGCCGCAACGGCCGTCCCTGCACCGTCGGCTCCCGCCGGTAGTGGACACGAGGGTCACCAGGGCCACATGAAGTCGGGCGACCAGCCCGCCATGTCGGCAGACATGGCCCATGAGATGGGTCACGACGGCATGGACTTGCCGGCGATGGTTCGCGACATGCGCAACCGCTTCTGGATCTGCCTCGTCTTCACGGTGCCGATCTTCATCTATGCCCCGATGGGCGGCATGTTCAAGCCACCGGCACCGCCGTTCGGGCTGGATCTCAATCTCTGGCTGCTGTTCTTTTCGAGCGCCGCCGTGCTGTACCCGAGCTGGCCGTTCTTCGTCTCCGCATGGCGCGCCGTCAAGAAGGGCACGCTTGGCATGGCGGCGCTGATCGTGTTGAGCGTCGGGACCGGGTATCTCTTCAGCGTCGCATCCACGTTCTTCTTCAAGGAGGGTGGGCAGTTCTTCGAAGCAGTGTCTGTGCTGCTCGTCTTCATCCTGCTCGGCCATTGGCTGGAGATGCGCGCCCGCGCCGGTGCCTCGTCGGCCATCAAGGCGCTGATGAACCTGACGCCCGCAAAGGCCAACGTCATCCGCAATGGCGCGGAAGTCGAAGTGCCGACCGCCGAGGTGTTGGCGGGTGAGATCGTCGTGATCCGGCCGGGCAACAAGATTCCGGTGGACGGCACGGTGGAGACCGGTGCATCGCTTGTCGATGAGTCCATGCTGACGGGTGAATCGATGCCGGTCCAGAAGGGACCCGGCGCCACGGTGGTGGGTGCGACCATCAACAAGAGCGGCAGCTTTCGCTACAAGGCGACCAAGGTCGGTGCCGACTCTGCGCTGGCACAGATCGTGAAGCTGGTGCAGCAGGCGCAGAACTCGAAGGCGCCGGCGCAACTGCTGGCGGACAAGGCCGCGCAGTGGCTGGTGATCGCCGCCATCGCCATCGGCCTGACGACCTTCGCGGTGTGGTTCTTCTGGATCGGTCAGCCGCTGCTGTTCGCGGTGACCATGACCATCACGGTCTTCGTGATCGCCTGCCCCGACGCATTGGGCCTGGCCACCCCGATGGCCGTGATGGTGAGCACGGGGCTAGGTGCCGCGAACGGCATCCTGTTCAAAAACGCATCGGCACTGGAAGACGCCACCAAGCTCGATGTCATCGTGTTCGACAAGACGGGCACGCTGACCGTCGGTCAACCCGAGGTGGTGGAGATCGTCACGGCGGAAGGTGTCTCCGAAGACGTGCTGCTGACAGCCGCCGCTGCCGTCGAGCAGGGTTCCGCCCATCCGCTGGCCCAGGCCATCGTGCGACGCGCAGCGAAGCTCAGCATCGTGGCACCGACAGGCTTCGAGAGCCTCGACGGCATGGGAGCGCGCGCAGAAACTGCAGCTGGAACGGTGTTCCTCGGCAACCGCCTGCTGATGGACACTCAGAAGCTCGCGCTCGGCAGCCTGGGGGCCGCCGCGACGCGCCTGCAAGGCGACGGCCGCACCGTTGTCCATGTGGCCCAGGCCGGCAGCGTGATTGGCTTGATCGCGATCGCCGACGCGATACGGCCCACGGCCAAGGCGGCAGTAGCGAAACTGCGCGAACAGAAGATCGAAGTGGTGATGCTGACTGGCGACAACGCGGCCACTGCCAAGCGCATCGCAGCGGACATCGGCATCGAGACCGTGCTGGCCGATGTGCTGCCGGCCCAGAAGGCCGCGAAGGTGAAGGAACTTCAGGCCACCGGCAAGAAGGTCGGGATGGTGGGCGACGGCGTCAACGACGCGCCTGCGCTGGTCCAGGCCAACGTGGGCTTCGCCATAGGCGCCGGCACCGATGTTGCGATGGACAGCGCCGATGTCGTGCTGATGAAGAGCGACCCGTACGACATCGTGGGTGCGATCGAACTGTCACGCGCCACCTTACGCAAGATGCACCAGAACCTGTGGTGGGCGGTGGGCTACAACGCAATCGCCTTCCCACTCGCGGCAGGTGTCTTGTACCCGTTCGTGCTGAGTCCGGAAGTCGCGGCCATGTCGATGTCCGGCAGCACCCTGATCGTTGCGATCAATGCGCTGATGTTGAAGCGCACGAAGCTGGCAGGCATTCGTCAGCCCGGCAAGCCAGCGGCGCCCGGCGCATCTGGTGGGCAGATCGCTGCAGCTCCGGTCACGGCGTCGTTGGTGCCAGGGAAGACTCGGCAAGCTCAGACGGAGCGCCCGTAGTGGCTGATCAATCGTTTCCCTTCCACCACGAAAGCACCGGGCCATCCAATGCGCCGGTCGAGCAGGTCTTCGCCTTTCTGGACGATCCGAAGGCATTGGCGGCGCACATGGGTGAGTCGTCAATGATGATGCTGGGCTCGCGCATGTCGATCGACGTCGATGCCGACGGTGGTCGGGTGATCGGATCGAAGGTTGGCATGCAGGGCCGCGTGCTGGGCATTCGGCTTTCGCTGGAAGAAGTCATCACGAGGCGCCAGGTCCCCGTGATAAAGGTCTGGGAGACCGTCGGAACGCCGAAGCTCCTCGTCATCGCGCACTACCGCATGGGCTTTGAGCTGACGCGCAGCGGCGTTTCGTCGCTAGTGCGCGTCTTCATCGACTACAGCCTACCGATCAACGCACCGTGGTCGTGGCTTGGCCGGTTGCCCGGTGCCGTCTATGCGCGCTGGTGCACGAGACAGATGGTCATGGGTGCCGCCGGGCATTTCACCTGATGTGCTTCTCGGCCACAGCCAGTTTCTCTACGGGTGTAGTGCTGCTCGGGATCGGCACGCTCAGGTTGAAGGCAGCGCGTCGCCCGCGTGAATGGCCGTTCGCCGCGATCCCGTTGCTGTTCGCGATCCAGCAGTTGATCGAGGGTGTGATCTGGCTCACCTTCAGCGCTGACACGCCGCTGCTGAACACTGTGATGACGCACGCGTATTCGTTCTTCTCGCATGTGCTATGGCCAGTCTACCTGCCAGTCGCAGTGTTGATGATCGAGCCGCCCGGTGGTCGCCGTCGCACGCTGTCCGCGCTTGTTCTGGCGGGGTCAGCCGTAGGCATCTATCTGCTATACGTTCTCGTGGCCTTCCCGGTGGTGTCGCGGCCGACCGGCCTGCACGTCGAATATGACTCGCCGCATTTTTTTGCCGCAGCAGTGATGACGCTGTACCTGATCTCGGCAACCGTGAGCCCGCTGCTGTCCAAGCTTCGAGGTGTGAAGGTCTTCGGCGCGCTGGCGCTGCTGTCGTTCGGCGCGGCTTACTACTTCTATGCGACGTGGTTCATCTCGGTCTGGTGCTTCTTCGCTGCCTTGCTGAGCACCGTCATCTACATCCACTTTGCATGGCGACCCACCGAACGCGGTGGCTTGCAGCAGATGCGTGGAATCACCGATCAACCCTGACACTTTGGAGAAGAGAACATGAGAAAACTACTGACAGCCCTGACCGTGACTGCGGCGCTGACCCTGACCGGCTGCGGCTACAACACCTTTCAGACCACAGACGAGCAAGTCAAGGCGAGTTGGTCCGAGGTGATCAATCAGTACCAGCGCCGCGCGGACCTGGTGCCCAACCTTGTCGCCACCGTCAAGGGTGAAGCCAAGTTCGAGCAAGACACGCTGACCAAGGTGATCGAGGCGCGGTCCAAGGCCACCTCCATCCAGGCCACGCCGGAGCTGATCAACGACCCCGCCGCGTTCCAGAAATTCCAGGCCGCCCAGGGCGAACTGACCGGTGCGCTGTCGAGGCTGATGGCCGTCTCGGAGAACTACCCGAACCTGCGTGCGAACCAGGGCTTCCGCGATCTGTCGGCACAGCTGGAGGGCACCGAGAACCGCATCACGGTCGCGCGCAACCGATACATCAAGTCGGTGCAGGACTACAACGTGACGGTGCGGTCCTTCCCGTCGAACCTCACCGCGATGGTGATGGGCTACAAGGAGAAGGCCAACTTCGCGGTCGAGAACGAAAAGGAAATCTCGAAGCCGCCGAGTGTTGGGTTCGACACCACTCCAGCCAAGCCCGCCGGCACCGCGTCGGGGGCGTCCAAGTGATCGCAAGCCAGTCGGCGCGCGGCATGGGCAGAGCACTGCTTCTAGCTTGCGCCATCGGCTGGTCTGCCCTTGCCACGGCGCAAGTGCCGGTTCCTCCGCTGACGGGCCATGTCACCGACCAGACCGGAACACTGACAGCGGATCAGGAGGCTACCCTGGAACAGACGCTGACGGCATTCGAAGCCAGGAAAGGCAGTCAACTCGCCGTGCTGATGGTTGCTACGACGAAGCCAGAGGAAGTCGAGCAATTCGCCATTCGGGTGGCGGAGAAGTGGAAGCTTGGCCGAAAGAAGGTCGATGACGGCGCCATCCTGGTCGTCGCCAAGGACGATCGCGCAATGCGCATTGAGGTGGGCTATGGCCTGGAAGGAGCGCTCAACGACCTGACCAGCAAACGCATCATCAGCGAGACCATCTTGCCGCGATTCAAGGCGCAGGACTTCTACGGTGGCATCACGGCCGGCGTCGGGCAGATGATCAGCGTCGTCGACGGGGAGCCTTTGCCGGAGCCGAGCAACGCGCCGGTTAGGAGCATCGGCAGTGTTCAGCAGTACGCGCCTGTGCTCTTCATTCTCGCCCTCGCTGTGGGTGGCGTCCTGCGCGCCGCGCTCGGCAAGGTTCCTGGTTCTCTGGTCACGGGCGGCGTGGTCGCTGTGATTGCCTGGTTCGTCGTCGGCGCCTTGTCGATGGCCCTGGGCGCCGGCGTGATCGCGCTGTTCGTGACCTTGCTAGGCGGCGGGATGGGCGGACGCGGTATGGGAGGTCTGGGTGGCTACTACGGCGGAGGCGGTCGAGGTGGCGGCGGTAGCGGTGGATTCAGCGGCGGCGGTGGCGGGTTCGGCGGCGGCGGCGCGTCGGGGAGGTGGTGACCATGAAAACCCAACGCATCCTGAAGCACCTGCTGACGACGCACGGCCAAGTCACACGGGCCTTTCCCCGCAACGCGTTGAATGCGATCGAGAAGGCGATCAAGTCCAGCGAGTCCGCCCATGCTGGCGAGATTCGGTTCGTGGTCGAGGGCGCACTGGATGGCATGCCGCTGTTCAAGGGCCAGTCACCCAAGGAACGGGCCATCGAACTCTTCTCGCAACTGCGCGTGTGGGACACGCAGCACAACAACGGCTTGCTGATCTATCTGTTGCTTGCCGATCGCGCCGTGGAGATCGTCGCGGATCGCGGCATCCATGCCAGGGTCGGCGCCGAAGAATGGCGCAAGGTCTGCCATCAAATGGAAACGGCGTTCAAGCAGTCGAACTATGAAGGCGGCGTGGTCAGCGGCGTGCAGGCTGTGACGCAGCACCTCGTGCGCCACTTCCCCGCTGATGATCGCCCGAATGAACTGTCGGACAAGCCGGTCGTTCTTTGAATCGGTCCAGGATGGAACCAAGCCTTGCCGTTGACCACATTCGCCCGTGACTGGACACCGTGAGTGCACCCATCAGAAACCGGCATGTCTCGACATGGATGCTGATCGCCTGTGGAGTCTGGCTTGTCGCTCTCGGTCTTTACTTAATCTTCCTGCGCCCCCCCTTGTTGCCGGAAGACACGCGGTTCATGGGTAGCTCTCTTGCGCAGGTTCGGGCTGCTGTCCCCGGTCTGGAAGGCTGGCTGCAGCGGGTGTTCATCGTGATGGGTGGGTTCATGGCAGGCGCGGGCGTACTCACCGTGTTCGCGGCCTGCGTCGCGATGCCCTCGCGTTGGAAGGGCACGTCATGGGCCCTCGCCATGTCGGGGGCGCTGACGGTTGCGCTCATGAGCGCAATCAACTTCGACCTCCACTCTGATTTCAGATGGCTGTTGCTGGTTCCGGCGCTGGTGTGGATCGCTGGCTTCGTTCTCCACCTGGCGAGGCGATAGCGATATGGCGACGGACGCTCTCGGCCGCCTCGAACGAACAGCGATGGCTTCATTGCCAATTGCCAAGGGCGCGATGGCACTGCTGGGCGCGATGGTCTTCATCGTGTCGTTGGGCTACGGCGCCGGATTGCCACTGATCCGACCCTATCTGTTGCGCTACCTCGGGGCCGTGCCGGCGTCGACAGTCGCCTGGCATGTAGGCATGCTGGGTGGCGTCTACCTGTTCGCACTGTTCGTGTTCGCGCCGCTCTGGGGCCGACTCTCGGACCGACACGGGCGCGTGCTGGTGCTGTTGATCGGCTTCGCCACGTTCCTCGTCGGCAGCGCGGCCACGGCATTGGCCCCGAGCCTTGGCTTCGTCTACGCTGCGCGTTTGCTGGCCGGCGCCGGCGCCGCCGCGATCGTGCCGACGGCGCAGGCCTACATTGCCGACTGCAGCACGACAGTCGACCGCAGTCGCCGCTTCGTATTGCTGGGCAGCGCGTCTTTCATCGGCTTCCTGGCCGGCCCGGCGTTCGGCACCTGGCTGGCCGGGCCAGTGATGGGGGCGGCGGTCGGGGAGATGGGGCGCATGTTGAACTGGCCCGCGTTGGCGGTCGCCGCGGCGGGCGCGCCGCTGCTGCTGCTGGCGCCTTTGTGCCTCGGCCGCAATCACGCCATCGTCGCAGCGCCGGTCCCGGAGGGAGAGGGGGTCGCGAAGGATCCGCGCCGGCACTTCGTGCACGCCTCGATGCTGCTCGCGTTGCTGGCCTCGTTCGCGGTCGGTACCTTTGAGGTTGGCTTCAACCTGTTCGGCACCCAGACGCTCGGCCTGACCACCGCGACGATGGCCGCGATGTTCATCACCTGCAGCCTCGCGATGCTGGCGGCGCAGTTGATGCTGCTGCTGTCGTCGGTACGCCGGCGCGTCGATCAGCGCTGGGTGGCCGCCGCGTTCGCCGGCTCAGCGCTCGCCCTGGCGTTCACCTCGCTGGTGCCCGACGCGGGCTCACTGGGGCTGATGATCGCTGTGGTGGCCACCGGTGCCGGAATGGTTGGGCCGGTGCTGTCGTACGAGTTGCTCGAGCGCAAGGCGGATGCGCCGGGTGCGCTGCTCGGCCGCCAGGCTGCCGCGGGCAATCTGGGCCAGGCGCTCGGCTCGATGAGCGCGGGCTCGTTGTTCACGTTCGCGCCGATGGCGCCGTTCTGGACCGCGGCCGTCATCCTGTTGCTCGGGGCTGTACTGTCGATGGTGTGGTGGGGCCCGACCCGACTCCGCGAGATCGCTGCCGGGAAATTGGCAGGTGCCCGGGACAGTGCAACGGCCGCAGTTTCTTCAGACTTGCCCGCCCCTCAGGGCTGACCGCCGGAGCAATGGTCTGCCTCAATTTGAGCGCTGCGGGCATTTCTGCGGGACCTCCAAAGCGACCAACCGACAGCGCACAGCACGACGTAGTTCAGGACTAGGAACCACGGCGTGTTCCAGGCAAGGCCGTCGAACCCGCGCTGCGTGATCGGGTACAGCACCGGGGAAGGGTAGTAGTCCGCCGAATGAGTGAAGACATCGATCACGATGTGCGACCACCAGCCGAGCAGCGGAATCCATAGCGCCCGTCGAATGGTCCAGACCAACAGCGTCACGGCGCCGGCCACCAGCGCGCTGTGCATGACGCAGTGGAGGTGCTGTGACCACAGTGCGATCAGCGGTGGTATCGACGGTTCTTGGCCTGGGACTGCGATCGCATACGCCCGAACGATGGCGAACGAACCGTCGCCCAACAACCACCATCCAATGATCGGCAGCAAATGAAACACATCGGGCAACGCCGCGAACAGCATCGTCATGAATGCTGTTCGAGGCGCATTGGGCCATCGGCGATTCGCCAGCGCTACACCAGCACCGGCCCACAGGGTGTGCGCCACGATGTCCACTGAATCCGCCGCTTTCAGTCTTCCCCGATGCAAGGACCAGGGGCCGAAGCCTGCGACCGGCCGCTGGCCTCCTGTCGGATCACTTCTGCGTCGCCAGCCATCGATCGAATTGGGCGATCTCCTTCTTCTGCGCGGCGATGATGTTCTTGGCCATCGCCTTCATGACCGGGGATTTGCCATGCGCCAGTTCCATCTGCGCCATGTCGACAGCTCCCTGATGGTGGATCTTCATCATCATCGCAAAGTCCTTGTCGGTGTCGCCGGACATCTGCATCTTCTGCATGCTATCCATGCCGCTCATCATCGACTGCTTCATGTCAGCCGAGCCAGCTGCACCCGACTGCATGCCGCCCATCGGCATGCTGGCCGACGAGGCTATCGGTTTGGCGGTTTGCGCCTGCGCGACCGTCGCGACGCACAACACGGTCAGCGGGACGAGCATGGACGTGCGGAACGATTTGAGCATCTTCGAATTCATCATGGTCTCCTGGGGTATCAATGGGTCTGCATCACTGTAGGCAGATACAAGCTGGCGCACTGTAGGACGCCACCACCAGCAGAGGCAGTCGGAGGTCGCGCAGCCCGGGCAGTACCGTCATGGCTTCGGGTCGAGGTCTCTCACTTGCCGACCTGAATCTCGGTCACGACGATGCCGCCGCCTGACTTTTCAGCCCTGAACTTCACCTTGTCACCAAGCTTGACCATGTCCAGCATGGCCGGGTCCTTGACCTGGAACAGCATCGTCATGCCGGGCATGTCGAGGTTCTTGATCTCGCCGTGCTTGATGGTGATCTTCTTCGTGTCCT
>JARXKP010000042.1 GCA_030271615.1 Pseudomonadota bacterium | reverse complement strand
GGTGAGTTCGCGCGCCTCCATCCTGTGGGCCGTGCTGCGCAGCACGCTGTGGCCGATGGCGGTGGCGCTGCCGCTGCTTGCGCTGGCCATCGGCTGGGCGGTGCACCGCGGCGTCGAGCCCTTGCGCAGGCTCGGGCGTACGTTGGCCTCGCGTCGGCCGCAGGCGCTGCATCCGGTGGTGGTCGACGGTGCGCCGTCGGAGATGGCACCGATGGTCGATGCACTGAACGGATTGTTCTCGCGCATCGGGGACTTGATGGAGTCCGAGCGGCGGTTCACCGCCGATGCAGCCCATGAACTGCGCACCCCCATCGCTGCGATACGCGCCCAGGCCCAGGTGGCTCAAGGCGAAACCGACGATGGCCGGCGCCGCCACGCCCTCGAGGCCACCCTCGAAGGCTGCGACCGCGCCACGCGCCTCGTCGAGCAGTTGCTGACCTTGTCGCGGCTGGAGGCCGGCGCCGCGCCGGTCGGTCAGCCGGTCGACCTGAGCGCGGTGGTTCGCAGCGTGGTGGCCGATCTCGCGCCGCAGGCGATTCACAAGCGGCAATCGATCGAGGTCGACGCCACCGAGCCGTGTCGGGTTCAGGGCGACGCCTTGCTGCTGGCGGTGCTGGCCCGCAATCTGGTCGACAACGCGATCCGGTACAGCCCGCCGGGTGCGATCGTCAAGGTCACGGTGGCGAGACAGCATGACCGGTTTCGCCTCACCGTCGAGGACAGCGGTCCGGGCATGAGCGAACCCGACCTGCAGCGTGTGGGCGAACGCTTCTTTCGCGTCATCGGGAGCGGGCAGGGGGGCAGTGGCCTCGGTTGGTCGATCGTGCGACGCATTGCAGACGTTCAGCACGGCCGCGTCGAGATCGGCCGGTCCCTCGCGCTTGGCGGCCTGTCGGTCTCTGTCGAGTGGACGATGGATTCTTGAGACGTGACGTCACGAGCAGGCCCCGCCGCGTCGGTGGTCGGGCGCCTGTCTGAAGCGAAGGTGAAGCCCAAACAGGGATGCCTCTGCTAGTTTCGGGCTCGAATAAAAATGGGTTCGAAGATGAGACTGCTTTCGAAGAAGCGCGACCCGGGGACGTCGCGCCTGCATCAGGTCGTCGGCGATGTGGAGATGGATCTGATCGACAGACGGGTCTACGTGAAGGGCCAGCGCGTGCACCTCACGCTTCGAGAATGGACATTGCTGCAACTCCTGGCGCTTGACCCCGGTCGGCTGGTCTCCAAGCAGCGCCTCGCGGAGGCGGTGATCGGAGAAGAGACGGCGGCCCGCAGCAACTCTGTCGAGGTGCATGTGTCGAGCCTCAGACGCAAGCTCGGACGCGATGTCATCGAAACCGTGCGCGGATTGGGTTACCGGATCGTCGACTGAGAAGGCGGGCGATGGCAGCAAGCCGGAGCCGGAAGATGTGCCGCTGCCGATAATGCAAATTGACGGGCTCCACCGAGCCCGTGGGATCCTGACATGCGCCTGCTCATCGTCGAAGACGACCCTTCACTCGGTGAGGCCCTGGCCGCCGGACTGCGTCAGCTGGGGCATGTGGTCGACTGGTTTCGCAATGGAGGTCAGGCCGACGCGGCCTTGTCGAGCGCGCCGTACGACGCGGTGGTGCTTGATCTCGGGCTGCCAGGCGGAGACGGGATGGTCTGGCTGGGGCGCTGGCGCAGCCGCGCGCTGACCTTGCCCGTCCTCATCCTCACCGCACGCGACAGTGTCGAACAGCGCATTGCCGGCCTCGATGCCGGCGCGGACGACTACCTCGTCAAGCCGATCACCATCGACGAACTGGCGGCGCGTCTGCGGGCCATGGTGCGACGCTCCTCAGGCCGCGCGCAAGCGGTGTGGCAGCACGGTGATCTCGAATACGACCCTGCCACCAAACTCGTGCACTGGAAGGGCGCGAACGTTGAATTGACCGGTCTCGAGATGACCTTGCTCGAAGCCTTGCTGAAGCATCCGCAGCGCGTGTTGTCCAAGACGCATCTGCAGCAGATGATCTACGACTGGAGCGGCGGCGACCCGGCCAGCAACTCGCTGGAGGTGCATATCCACCACCTGCGCCGCAAGATCGATCCTGGCATCGTGCGCACGGTGCGCGGCGTGGGCTACGCGCTCGGTTCCGGTGAATCAGCGCCATGAGCCTGCAGCGCCGCTTGCTGTTGTACCTGCTGATCTGCGCACCGCTGGTGTGGGGCGCGGCGCTGTTCGTGTCGATCAAGCAAGCCCGCCGCGAGGTCAACGAGCTGTACGACGGCGAGTTGATTCGACTCGCCCGCCAGGTGCAGGCCACGCTGCGCTCGGAGTCGCCCTTGCCGACCCAGAAGCAGCCCCTGCCTTCCAAACGAAGGCCTGAATTGGGTGAGGCCGATGCCCGTGATCTGGCGCTGGCCGTCTGGGACGCCAGCGGCACCCTGGTGATGAACGACCGCGAAGGCGTCCAGTTGCCGCGTTATCTCGAGGCCGTTGGCTTCATGGACGAAACGCTCGGTGGCAAGGCCTGGCGCGTGTACTACCTGCAATCCGCATCCGGAGAGTGGTTGGTGGCTTCCGGGCAACGGGCCAAGGAGCGAGACGAACTCGTCTACACCCTGACGGCCAGCCAGATCGCGCCGTGGCTGCTGGTGCTTCCCGCCCTGCTGGTGGCCATGGCGTGGGCGGTGCGTCGCGCCATCGCACCGGTGCACCAGCTGACCACGGAGCTGCAAGGGCGCGATGCGGACGACCTCCAGCCGATCGCTGAAACCCACGTCCCGGCCGAACTGAAGCCGCTCGTCGGTGCGATGAATGGACTGTTCAATCGCATCGAGGAAACATTGGCACGCGAACGTCGCTTCACAGCCGACGCGGCTCATGAGTTGCGCACGCCGCTCGCGGCACTGCGTGCGCAGTGGGATGTCGTTCGCCGCTCCGGCAGTGACGCCGAACGCCATCAGGCCGAAGCCAGGCTCGGCTTCAGCCTCGATCGCCTCGACCGGCTCGTGACGCAGATGCTGGCGCTGTCGCAGCTGGAATCGACGCTGGAGTCGCCCCTCTGCGCCTCGAAGGCAACGCCGGTGCATTGGCCCACGGTGGTCGAACACGCGATGAGCGACTGCCTGGCCGTGGCCGAGCGCCGCAACATCGAACTCGCATGTGACTGGCCACCGCAGCATGGGGCCGCCTTGCCCGCGATGGGCGACGATCACCTGCTCACCGTGCTGCTGCGCAACCTGCTCGACAACGCCGTGCGTTACGCCCCGGCGGGCACGCTGGTCACGCTGCGTTTCTTCGAAGACCGGCTGGAGCTCGAAAACGACGGCGAACCCTTGTCCTCAGAACAGCTGGCCCGGATGGGAGAACGTTTCCATCGGCCCGACGGAAGCCAGGAATTCGGCAGCGGCCTGGGCGTGTCCATCGTGCAACGCATCGCCGCGCTGCACGGGCTGGTGGCCGAGTTCGGTGCGCGAGCCGACGGACGTGGCATGAAGGTAGTGCTGCGCCGCGCCGACGCATCCCGCTGACCCGCACCGGAGGTCGTCAGTCGCTCACTGGGCCTTGGCCTTGTCGAGCAGCACCCGGACTTCGTCGCGGCGCCCGGTGTCCGAAATCTGGCGGCCGGGTCGTGGCGACGCCAGCAGGGCCTGTTCGAGGTAGGGCACGGCTTCGCTGGGGTGCTTCGTCTCGACCAGCAATTCGCCTAAAAAGAAATTGGGGTCGATGCCCTTCGGATTGAGCGTGAGGGCCTTTTGCAGCAGTTCGCGCGCCTTGCCCTTGTCGCCGAAGCTGATGGGCCAACCGGGCACCTTGTAGTACAGCACGGCGAGGCTGGCGTATGCCGAGCCATCGAGGGCGGTGCCGTCGATCTGGATGGCCGATTCGTACAGCACCTTGGCTTTCTTGGCCAGGCCGAGCGCACCGAGCCCGCCTTTTTCTCCTGCCCATGAGGCGACGATGATGCCTTCCCAAACCAGAGGTTCGCTGCGACCGGCGAACGTCTCGCTGACCTTGTGCGCCTTGGCGGCCAGGGACTCGAATCGTTTCTCGCGTTCTGCCGCGGGAGTCTGGTACTTGATGACCTCCCAGTCGTGCTGCAACTCGACCACGGCTTCTTCGGCGCTGGCCGCATGCGCCGCGAATGGCAGCATTCCGCAGACGGATGCCAGCGCGGCGACTGCCAGTGCAGCCAGCATGTCTCTGCGATCGGGCCGGGTCATGGCGGGAGTGGTGGTTGTCAGTGTGGTGGTCATGTCTTGATCCGTGAAGGAGCGTCGTCGGTGAGTGGGGCGGAAGGGACAGCGGTTGCGGTGGGCAAGCTGCGGCGATGCTTTTCGAAGGCGCCATCGAGCAGCGCTGGCGCCAGCCCGTTGAGGCGCACAGCCAGTTTTTCCGGGAAACCGAGGAAGCGTTCTGCGGCCTCGTCTTCCAGCATGCGCAGCAGTGCTGCCGCCACCCGTTCGGGCGTGTCGGACGTTGCACCGGTGGTCTGGTTGTAAGCCTCGACGTCTGGCGTGTTGAACGCGGTGCGTGTGCTGCGCGGGCCGAGATACTGCACTCGAATCGGGGTGTCGCCGAGTTCGCGGCGCAGCGCCTCGGCGAATCCGCGCAGGCCGAACTTGCTGGCGCTGTAGACGCTGTAGCCGGGCAACCCGATGCGCCCGAGGGCCGAACCCACGCAGATGACCTGCGCTTTGGGCAGCCGGCGCAGGTGCGGCAGCAGTGCGCGCGTCAGCAGCATGGGCGCCAGCAGGTTGGTGTTCAACACCTGTTGAATGTCGTGAGCGCTGAGCGTCTCCAGGCGACCGAAGCTCGGCAGCCCGGCGTTGTGGACCAGCACATTGACACCCCATTGGGACGCGGCCTCGCCGAGGGCAGCGAGACCCGACGCCTGGGTCAGGTCGGCGTCGCGCGATGCAATGCGATCCGGTGGCAGCTTCAGCCGGTTCAGCAGGTCGTGCGCCTGTGTCGTCAGCCGGGCGGCGGAACGCCCCACCAGCATCACCGAGGCGCCGGCCTGCAGGAGCGCCGTTGCGGCGGCCTGGCCGATGCCACCGCTGGCACCGGTCAGCAGCACGCGTGCTGCTTGCGCCTTCACGTCGGCATCTCCGCGGCGATGACGGGCGACCCGCGCATCGGGCCGGTTGGATGCGACTGCGGCAGCGGCAAACTGCGAAAGACATCGCCGTACAGGCGGAAGAATGCGCGCGCCGCATGCACGATGTCCGCCTGATCCTGCAGGTCTTCGATCTGGTTCATCAGCAACTCGAAATGCGCCGTGTGCTCCAGGTCGAGGGTGCCGTGGGAGCGCAGGTAGCTGAAGGCTGCGTCGGGAAGGGCGAGTGGCTTCTGGATCTGCTCGGCGGCCAGCAGCGCGAGCGACACGCTGGTCCCTTCGAGCACATGCACCATGCCCAGAAAGCCCAGGGGATTGCGCCGTGCGATGGTGTCGTAGGCATAGGCCACCATCACCTCGGTCGCGTGTCTGGGCTGCCCGTGGCGCACCGCGTCGGCATCACCACCGCAGGCTCGGATGTCGTTCAGGATCCACTCGTCGTGGCCTTGTTCTTCCGCGACGTATTCGGCCAGCGGTTCGCGCAGCCAGTTGTTGCGTTCGGGCAGTGCTGCGCGGCAGGCGTAGAGCAGCGGCACGGTGTGCTTCACATGGTGATACGCCTCGCCCAGGAACGCCAGGTAACTGGACAGTGATACCTCGCCGCGCAGGCAACCCTGAATGATCGGCGCTTCGAGCAGACCCTGGCGGGCCTCGGCGGTCTGTTCGAGCAGTTGCGCGTGAAATCTCATGGTGATGTTTGCAGAGGTTCTATGTTGTCGATCAATTCGACGTGACGAGGTCGGCGTCGGCCAGCGCAGCGGCGTGCAGTCTCCAGACCGACTCACGTTGCGGCCGCCCGTTGGCGGTGGCCATTCCGGACTCGGCGTCGAAGGCCGCACGGCCGCGCACCCAGCGCTGCACGCGGGCGTAGTCGGGCAGCGTGGCATTGGCCGCATCGACGGCCGCCTGCAGCGCCGCTTCCGATGCGTCGGATCGCACCGGCCACAGCACGGCGGCGAGCGCGGACTGCGCATCGCCGAACACCGCGGCCTGCGCGACCGCGTTCTCGCTGCGCAAAGCGGTCTCGACCCATTCGGGTGACACGTTGCGGCCGTAGGCGGTGATCAGCACGTTCTTCTTGCGCCCGAGGATGTGCAGGTAGCCGTCGGCATCGATGGCGCCGAGATCTCCCGTGGGCCACCAGTCCGGTGCGGGCGTCGTGTCGCCCAGGTAGCCGGCGAACAGGCTGCCGGCGATCTCGATTTCGCCGTCGTCCGCGATGCGCAGGCGAGCGTGCGGCAGCGCGCGCCCGGCGGTGCCGGGGCGGTCGGCGCCGGGCAGATTGAGCGTCTGCACCGAGGCCCCTTCGGACAGCCCGTAACCCTCATGCGCCGGGATGCCGAGCGCACGTGCTGCGAGGATCAGTTTGGCGCCGACGGCGGCACCGCCGACCGCCACCAGTTTCAGCGAGTCGGGAGCCCGCTGCCCGCTCTGCATCAGATGGCCCGCCCAGGCACGCAGCATCTGCGGCAGCAGGATGACGCTCTCAGGTCGGTGCTCGGCAACGACCGCCTGGAAGCGCTCGGCATCGAAGCTCGACGAGCCGGTGAGTCCGATCTGCTGCAACGGCAGCGTGATGCAGGCGGCGCCGCGGGCCAGCGGCGCCAGCACGCCGGCGATGTTCTCCAGCAGCACCGCGAACGGCAGCGCGCACAGATGGCGGTTGATGCCCAACGGCGCCATCGCCTGCACCAGGCTGTCTGCCACGCGGCGCATCGCCGGCCCGTCGAGGCAGACGCCCTTTGGCTCACCGGTGGTGCCCGAGGTGTAGGTGATCTTGGTGGTGCCGATCGGCTTGGCGATGCGCTCGGCGGGCAGGCGCAGCAGCGTGAGGTCGTGCCCCGCCAGCTCGATCGATTGTTGCGGAGCCTGCGGCCACTGCGCCGCCACGCTGACCGTGGTCAGCACGGTATCGACGCCTGCCGAGCGCAGCGCGTGCCCGATCTGCTGCGGCGTGAAGAACACCGGCAGCGGCACGTGCACGGCCCCGGCTTGCGCGGCCCCGAGGTCGGCCATCACCCAGGCCGGCGAGTTGTCCATCAAGGTCGCGAATACTTTCGTGCCCTGTGCCGTCAGCAGTTCAGCGAATGCGCGTACCGCGCCTCGCAGTTCGGAGCGGGTCCACGTGCGCCGTCCGTCGTCCAGGGCCACCGCAGTGTCGGCGGCAGACTCGCCGTCCAGATCCTGGGGCTGACCCATGCTCAAGAGCGACGCTCCGATACGGCCTGGCGCCGGGCCAGTTGTTGCAGGGCCTGCGGCAGATGCCCTGCCAGAACCACGGGGCGATGATCGTAGTAACTGCCCCAGTGGCTCAACTCCGCACCGAGGGCGGCGGGGTCGGCGACACCCAGCGCCAGCGGCGCGACGCCGATGCGCAAGAACAGGTGTCGCAGTTCGGCGGTCAGCGTGCTGACCACCCAATCGAAGCGCAACGACGCCAGGTGCGTGCCGAGCAGTCGGATCAGGCGCCGGCCTTCACCCGCCCGCGCGGCAGCCAGGTGACCGACCTCGACGATGCGCTCGCGCGATGGTGTCGTGGCCGCATGCCCAGCCAGCAGCGACTCGACCGGAGCATCGAAGTAGCGCTCGAGAAACAGCGGGCCCTGCGACGCGCTGCGATAGCCGGCTGCGGCCACGATGCCGCTGTCGTCGCGCAGACTCGCCAGCACCGGAGCGAACTGCCGCACATCGGCGCCATAACGTTCCGCATAGATGCGATGGATGAACGCTTCGACCTCAAGGCGGTGCGGATCGCCCGGCGGATGGATGAACAGACGCGGGGGCGTCGGCACGGGAACCTCGCAGTTGCCTTCAAACGCGTCGTCGCGTGAGGACATGGCCACCAACATACACACTCCTTGAACATCGCAGGGAAGAGCGACAGTCTGCAAGTCCAAAGGATGATGCAGTCCGATTAACGGTGGATTAATGGCTCGGCTGAACTTCGGGTGACAGGCTTGGGCGCGCCCTGCATCGAGCAGTCTTTATACTCACGTCCGTGTTCCAAGGAACACATCGCTGGGGGTGTTGCGCTGGGGTGTTCAACCCGTTGATGCGCGGCTGAGAGAGTCCCTTTGAACCTGATTGAGGTAATCCTCGCGCAGGGAAGCCGGCCGAATCGGGGTAGTCGCTTTGCTCGGCGCCGCCATTTTTTCCGATGAGGTCACGCCTCCCCGCCACACAACGGCTCGGAGCCATCGATGGCGATCACGACAATTCTTCCCCCGCTGAATCAGGCGTTGACGCCGGTGGCCTCGACGGACCGGGTGTTCAGATGGCATGAGCACGCATCGCTGTGGTTCAGCCTTGGCGTGGGGTTGCTGGTCATCCAGATCGGCGCATATCTGGTGCCGGCAGTCGGCACGCGCGACGCGATGTTCGCGATCGTCGTCGGCTCGATCATCGGCGCCGGCTTGCTGGCCTGGACCGCACGGCTCAGCTGCGACAGCGGCCTGTCGAGCGCGGGCTTGATGCACCGCACCTACGGCGGCGCGTTCGCGCGATTGCCGGTGCTGCTCAACATCGTGCAACTGATCGGCTGGACCTCGTTCGAGCTGGTCATCATGCGCGAAGGCACGGTGGCGATCACCCAGAAGACCTTCGGCTTCGAGCTCGGCGGTCTGGCCGGCACCATCGCCCCGACGCTGCTGTGGGGCGCGGTGCTGACCGCGCTGATGGCTGGCTCGATGCTGACGCTGGTGCGCCGCTTCGTCGGTCGCTACGGCCTGCCGCTGGTGGTGGCGTCGCTGCTCTGGCTGACGTGGCAGTTCTGGGGCGAGTTGCAGGCCAAGGGCGTCCAGGCCATCTGGAACCGCCCCGGCGACGGCAGCATGGGACTGTTCTCGGCGATGGATCTGGTGATCGCGATGCCGGTGTCGTGGTTGCCGCTGGTGGCCGACTACGCGCGTCACGGTCGGCGAGAAGGTGGCGCTTTCAGTGGCACCTGGCTGGGCTACGCGATCGCCAACATCTGGTGCTATTCGCTCGGCGTGCTGATCGCCAGCACGACCGAGCCGAGCGACCAGCTCGCCGTGCTGCTGCTGTCGGTGCAAGGCGGCTTGCTGGCGATGGGGTTGATCCTGCTCGACGAGATCGACAACGCGTATGGCGATGTCTATTCGGGCGCGGTGTCGGCGCACAGCCTGAAGCCGGGCTGGAGCATCCGCCGCTGGGGGCTCTCCATCGCGATCGGCTGCACCGTGCTGGCGATGCTGCTGCCGATGCATCAGCTCGAACCGTTCCTGCTGATCCTGAGTTCGGTGTTCGTGCCGCTGTACGGCGTGATCCTGGGGCGACTGGCGACGAATGCTGCGGACAGCGCCAAGCCCGTTCGAAGTGTCGATCCGGTGGCCGCCGGCTTGTGGATCGTCGGCATCGCGATGTACCACGCGTTCGCGACCTGGGCGCCTCAGCTCGGCTCGGCCTTGCCCACGCTGGCGCTGACGTTCGTGCTGGCCTGGGTCACCCGGCCGCGGGCCGCGTCGATCTCGTGAAACGACGGTCAATCGGCGGGCAGCAGGCGCATCGGCAGCGGTGCATGCCCGTGGTTCAGCGGACCGTGTCCGTGCCCGGTGCGCACGTCGGCTCCGCTGGCGATCGCTGCCAGGATGAATCGGCGTGCCTCGATCACGGCCTGCGGCAAGGCCAGCCCGAGCGCCAGGTGCGCCGCGATGGCGGACGACAGCGTGCAGCCGGTGCCATGCACGTTGCTGCTCGCGATGCGTGGCGATTGCAGTCGCTGTCGCGTGTTGTCTCGAAGGGCCAGCACATCGACCACCTCGTCGCCGGGCAAATGCCCGCCCTTGAGCAACACCGCGCGCGCGCCGAGTGCCAGCAGGTCGTCGGCCGCGCGGTCAAGATCGGCGATGCAGGTGATGTCGCGATCCAGCAGCAGCGTGGCTTCATCGAGATTGGGCGTGACCAGCGACGCGCGATGGAACAGCTCGCTGACCAGCACCCGCACGGTTTCCTGAGCGATCAGGCGGTCACCGCTGGTGGCCACCATCACCGGGTCGAGCACCACATGCTCGATGCGGTATTCATCGATGGCCCAGGCGACCACGCCGACCACTTCGGGCGAGTGCAGCATGCCGATCTTCACCGCGTCGGCGCCGATGTCGTCGAGCACCGCGCGGATCTGCGCCTTCAGCACCTCGACCGGCACGCCGTGGATGGCGCTGACGCCGACGGTGTTCTGCGCGGTGATCGCGGTGATCGCGGTCATGCCGTAGCAGCCCAGCGCGCTGAAGGTCTTCAGGTCGGCCTGGATGCCCGCGCCGCCGCCGCTGTCCGATCCGGCGATCGACAGCACGCGGGGGTAGCGAAAGCGGGGCAGGGCGGTTGGGAGATCGGGATTCATCTGGAAAATTATGCGGGTGCTTCGCATCGCGCGTGTCTTCGTGTCGTTGCTGCAAGGAATCCCACATGAACAGCGTTGAACGTACCGTGGTGCTGGGCGCCGGCCTGATGGGCCGGCTGCTCGCCTGCGAGCTGGCACGCACCGGCCATGCCGTCGATGTCTACGATGCTGCCACGCCCGATTCGCCGGGGTCTGCGGCGCACGTGGCGGCTGCCATGCTGGCACCGCTGGCCGAATCAGCGGTGACCGAGGTCGGCGTGGTCCGCATGGGCAGCCATTCACTGCTGCGCTGGCCCGAGCTGATCGGTACCCTCGGCCAGCCGGTCTTCTTCCAGCAGCAGGGCACGCTGGTGCTTTGGCACCGGCAGGATGCCGCCGAGGCCACGCGGTTCCAGCAGTTGCTCTCGGCCACGGCTCAGGCCCTGCCGCAGCTGCCTGCCGTCGAAGTGCTGGACGGCGCCGGATTGGCGCGGCTCGAACCGGCGCTGGACGAACGCTTTCCGCAGGGCCTGTACCTGCCCGGCGAAGGTCAACTCGACAACCGCGAACTGCTGGCCGCCTTGCTGCACCGAATGCAGGCGCTGGATGTCCGCGTGCACTGGAACAGCCCGCGCTCGCCAGCGGACTTCGACGAGCGCTGCGGCGGTTGGCTGTTCGACTGCCGCGGCCTCGGCGCGCGCGCCGACTGGACCACCTTGCGTGGCGTGCGCGGCGAAGTGATCCGGATTCACGCGCCCGAAGTCACGCTGACGCGCCCGACTCGGCTGCTGCATCCGCGCTATCCGATCTACATCGCGCCGAAAGCGGGTGGGGTGTTCTTCATCGGTGCCACCGAGATCGAGTCGGACGACATGTCTCCTGTCAGCGTGCGTTCGGCGCTCGAATTGCTGAGCGCCGCCTACACCGTGCACCCGGGGTTCGCCGAAGCGCGCATCCTCGAGTTGTGTGCACAGTGCCGCCCGGTGCTGCGCGACAACCTGCCGGCGCTGCGCTGGCTCGGGCCGCGCCGCCTGCAGATCAATGGCCTGTATCGGCACGGTTTCCTCATCGCGCCGGCCATGCTGGATGTGGTGATGGAATGCGTCTCGGAGGGCCGAAGCGCGCTGGCCGACGGCTTCGCCCTGCGTGTCGAATCCGCGCCGGGCTGAGAGACCATGAAAGTGCTGATCAACCATCTCGAACACGAGCTGCCGGAGGGGGCCATGCTGGCGGATGCGATCGCTGTGCTGCAACCACCGCCGCCGTTCGCCGCCGCCGTGAACATGCATTTCGTGCCGAACACACGCTACACAACCACACCGCTGCAGGCGGGCGATCGCATCGATCTGATCGCGCCGGTCACTGGCGGCTGAACGGGGGCCACCTACTCATGAACACCCAGCCAGACACCTCGAACTCCCTGACGCCGTCGTCGCCCGCGACGGGCGATGCGCTGGTCCTGTACGGCCAGACATTCCAGAGCCGGCTGATGCTCGGAACCTCGCGATATCCCTCGCCGCAAGTGCTTGAAGACGCGGTGCGTCGGGCGAGGCCGGCGATGCTGACTGCGTCGCTGCGCCGGCAGGGCGCCTTGAATGCGGATGCCGGCAACAGCTTCTGGAAGCTGCTTCAGTCCCTGGGTGTGCCGGTGTTGCCCAACACTGCCGGCTGCCACGGCATCCAGGAGGTCATCGCCACTGCGCAGATGGCGCGCGAGGTGTTCGGCACGCCGTGGATCAAGCTCGAACTGATCGGCGACGACTACACGCTGCAGCCCGACACGCTGAAGCTGGTCGAGGCGGCCGAGTGGTTGATCAAGGATGGCTTCCAGGTCCTGCCGTACTGCACCGAAGACCTGGTCGTGTGCCAGCGGCTGGTCGATGTCGGCTGTCAGGCGGTGATGCCGTGGGCCGCGCCGATCGGCACCGGCAAGGGCCCGGTCAATCCGTATGCGATGCAGTTGCTGCGCGAACGCCTGAAGGTGCCGATGATCGTGGATGCCGGCCTGGGCAAACCGTCGCATGCCTGTCAGGTGATGGAGTGGGGCTACGACGGCGTGTTGCTGAACACCGCGGTGGCGCTGGCACAGAACCCGGTCGGCATGGCCGGCGCGTTCGCCGTTGCGGTGCAGGCGGGGCGCAGCGCGCATCACGCCGGCGCGATGGGGGAGCAGCAGGCCGCGCAACCCAGCACGCCGGTGCTGGGCACACCTTTCTGGCATCACTCATGAACGACGATTCGATCGAACTGATGGCCCAGGCCATCATCGCCGCACACCACGCCAGCGTGGGGTTGCCGGTGTCCGACACCTCGGCAACTGCCTACCACCAGGGCGACCCGGTCTATTGCGCCGTCAAGCAGGCCGCCCGCGCGATGGGCTTCATTGACGACGACGCCGAATGCGTGGCCCTGGCTTGGCAGGCTCGTACGCTGCGCACAGGTCGTTTCGATGCATCGACCTGGCCCGACGAGCCTGTCGATTTCGGTTTGGCGCCGCACCCGCGCGCCGACGCCTTCGCGCCTTGCCCGAAGGCGCTCGGCCTGTACGCCGTGCTGCCTACGGCGGCGTGGGTGGGCCGCATGGCTTCGGCCGGCGTGCCGACCGTGCAGCTGCGCTTCAAGTCCGACGATGAGGCGGCTGTGCAGCGCGAGGTCGACATCGCGGTCGAGGCGGTGCGCGGCACCGGCGCGTTGCTGTTCATCAACGACCACTGGCAGGCGGCGATCCGCGCCGGCGCCTACGGGGTGCACCTGGGGCAGGAGGACATCGATTCGGCCGATCTCAAGGCGATCCGCAGCGAGGGCCTGCGCCTGGGCCTCAGCAGCCACGGCTATGCGGAGATGCTGCGCGTCGACCGCCTGAGCCCGAGCTACATCGCAATGGGCGCGGTGTACGCCACGAACCTGAAGGTGATGCCGACCGTGCCGCAGGGGCCGGGCCGGCTTGCGGTCTACGCGCGGCTGATGCGCGACCACGCGCTGGTGGCGATCGGCGGGATCGACGAGCGCCGCTTGCCCGAGGTACTGGCCAGCGGCGTCGGATCGGTCGCGGTGGTGCGGGCCTTGACGGCGGCCGGAGATCCCGAGGCGGCCGCGGCAAAATGGAAGGCGGCCATCGGCGCGAATCACACCACGCGCCCCGTCAGGAATCCCCAGGAACCATGAACACCGAAACTTCTCTCGAATCCATCCCCAACGAATCCCTCAAAGTCATCGCCTTCGACGTCTTCGGTACGGTGGTCGATTGGCACACCGGCATCGCGCGCGCGGTCAATGAGCTCGACCTCTCGGTCGACGGCGGCACCTTCGCCCAGGCGTGGCGCGACGGCTACCAACCGGCGATACAGCGGGTGATCTCCGGCGAACTGGGCTGGACGCTGATCGACGATCTGCATCGCATGATCCTCGACGAGCTGCTGGAACGCTTCGGCATCACGCATCTGACCGACGAACAGAAGAGCGAGTTGAACACGGCCTGGTACGACCTCGACGGCTGGCCCGACACCGTCGAAGGTCTGACGCGACTGAAACAGAAGTACACGATCTGCACGTTGTCGAACGGCAACCTCGGCTTGCTGTTCCACATGGCGCAGCACGCCGGCCTGCCGTGGGACTGCATCCTGTCGGCCGAAACATTCACGGCCTACAAGCCCGACCCGAAGACCTACCTGGGCGTCGGCAAGGTGCTCGATGTCGAGCCGGGCCAAGTGCTGATGGTCGCGTCGCACCAGAGCGACCTGACGGCTGCGCGCGCCTGCGGCCTGCAGACCGCGTACATCGATCGTCCGCTCGAATGGGGTCCGAACCGTGCCAACGCCGACCGGCCCGATCCGGCCAACAGCTACTTCGCGACCAGCCTCGTCGACCTGGCCACGCAACTCGGCTGCTGACCGCCCGCGCCGATAATCGCGCCTCCTCGGTATCAGGAGCGCGCGATGAACCGTCCCGACGATTGGCAGCACGATCATGAAGCCGGCGCGTCGAGCGGGGCGAGTCCCCTGACCACGCGGGACACCACCCGCATCGACGACGTGCGCATCGGCGCGGTGCGCCCGTTGATCTCGCCGGCACTGCTGCTCGACGAGCTGCCGATGCCCGAGGCCGCGCAGACGCTGGTGCAGGACGCACGCGAGGCCTTGGCGGAGGTGCTTGCCGGTGCCGACGACCGGTTGATCGTTGTCGTCGGGCCGTGCTCGATTCACGACCACGAACAGGCCATTGCTTATGCGCACGGCCTGAAGCAGATGGCCGACGAGTTGCGCGACGACCTGCTGGTAGTGATGCGTGTTTACTTCGAGAAGCCGCGCACGACGGTCGGCTGGAAGGGCTACATCAACGACCCACGGCTGGACGGCAGTTTCCGTATCAACGAAGGGCTGCGTCGCGCGCGCCAGTTGCTGCTCGAGATCACCGAGATCGGGCTGCCGGCCGGCACCGAATACCTCGACCTGCTCAGCCCGCAGTACATCTCCGACCTGGTGTCGTGGGGCGCGATCGGCGCACGTACCACCGAAAGCCAGAGCCACCGCCAACTGGCCTCGGGCCTGTCGTGCCCGGTCGGCTTCAAGAACGGCACCGACGGCGGCGTTCGTGTGGCTGCCGACGCGGTGGTCGCCGCAGCGGCCTCGCATGCCTTCATGGGCATGACGAAGATGGGCCAGGCGGCCATCTTCGAGACCCGCGGCAACGCCGATTGCCACGTGATCCTGCGTGGCGGCAAGAAGCCCAACTACCAGGCCGCCGACGTGAGCGCGGCGTGCGAGGTGCTGCGCGCCGCAGGCTTGCGCGAGCAAGTCATGGTCGATTTCTCGCACGCCAATTCCGAGAAACGCCACCAGCGGCAGATCGACGTGGCGCACGACGTGGCTGCGCAGATCGCCGGTGGTGAAAAGCGCATCACCGGCGCGATGATCGAAAGCCACCTCGAAGCCGGTCGCCAGGACCTGGTCCCCGGCCAGGCGCTGACCCGTGGGGTGTCGATCACCGATGCATGCCTGGGCTGGGCCGACACGCAGCCGTTGCTGCGATTGCTGGCACAAGCTGTTCGGCATAGACGAGCAGGCTCGGGAGCGTCTCTTCAACGTTGATTCAGCGAATGCAGCTTTTGTCTGAAATCTAGGCTTCCGCAGGCGCGCGAAGCTGGCTATAATCGCAGGCTGTTCCTCGATAGCTCAGTTGGTAGAGCGCCGGACTGTTAATCCGTAGGTCCCAGGTTCGAGCCCTGGTCGAGGAGCCAGAAAATTCAACAGGTGAGCGACGCGAGTCGCTCACCTGTTTGTATTTGTGGACCTCATGGACTTCAGCGTCCGGCGGACATCCGATCTCCGGTCGGCTTTCCATCCGCGAGCTCGATGCGACATGGTTGCTCTTCCCGTGCCCTCCATACCGCGAGCGCCCGAGCCCCAGCCATTGCCAAGAATTCCCTGTCATGGCTGGCAATGCATGAAGCGGTGTCCGGCCCGTCAGTGAATGCCGGGCGGCCCGGACACGTTGACTGCGTTGAGAAGTGCTCCGCATCCCGCGGCTATTTTCTCGAGTCGCCGAGGTAAACGCCGCGCGGTGCCGACAGCCCCTGCTTGACCTGGCGTGAAAACTCGTCGGCCAGCACTTCGTCGCCTCCTGCCTCGATGACTTCGATCGTCTGCCGCACCACGTCGGCCGTCTGTACCTTCGGGGCAGCGATGTGCCGTGTCAGGTCAGTGTCCATCAGGCCCACGTGCAGCGCGACGACCTGTGTGCCCTGGCCGCGCAGTTCGTTGCGCAGGCCGTTGGTCAATGACCAGGCTGCCGACTTCGTTGTGCAGTAGGTGGCGAAGAGCGGCGAGCTGATCCAGCTCAGCACCGACAGCACGTTGACGATCGCGCCGCCTCCGTTGGCACGGAGCACCGGCGCAAAGGCCTGGCTCATCGACAACATGCCGAAGAAGTTCGTCTCCATCTCTGCCCGAAGGTCATCGATGCCGGCGGGCGATAGCAGCGGTCCGCCGCGGGCGATGCCGGCGTTGTTGATCAGCAGGGTCACGTCCGGGCAGGCTGCGACGGCGGCCGCCACGTCGACGGGCGAGGTGACATCCAGCTTCACCGCATGGGCGCCCGCGACGGTCACGCTCGCCGGATCGCGCGCACCGGCATACACCTTCTTCGCGCCGCCGGCGAGCAGGGCGAGCACGAACGCGTGCCCCAGGCCGCGGTTGGCACCAGTGACGAGAACGACGGAATCCTTGATCTTCATGGCAATACCCTTCGGAATGAATCGACCACTGTAGTGAGATCGGTCCAATCCGTCGACGCTTGGCGCCCGATGCGGGCATGCCGGGGCGATGCGCTGGCGGCGCGAAGATCGAGGCGATCGCCTCTGGGGCGATTGGAGTTACGTAATTAATAATGCAAAATAGAAGCGTGCATTTGACTTGCCCTGTGGGTCAAAAAAATGACATGCAGATACCCGCGTGCAGGCGCGCAAACTGAGAGTCGAGCCTCACCACTTGTGCTGTCGGTTGGGTTGCCGCGCGATGTCGTGGCGACTGTGGCGAGGCGATGTGTCGCCTGATGATTTGCATGTGCTCACCCGAAACGTCACCCAGTGCGTTTCATGCTGACATGGATGTTTTTGAATGAACCTTTTCTCTCTGCTGGACCAAACCGCGACTCGTTATCCCGAACATGGCGCCGTGTTTCATGGCCTTGAACAGGTATTGACTTGGCGCCAATTGAGATCGCGTGCGTTGTTGCTTGCGGCAGGCATCCGGGAGCGGTGTCGTGCTGGGGAGCGCGTCGCGCTGGTGAGCGAGAACCGCATCGAATATGTCGAACTGATGTTCGCTGCCTGGGCGGCCGAGGTCGCCATCGTGCCCATCAACTACAAGCTGCACGACAAGGAGGTGGAGCAGATCCTCGAGGACGCCGAGGTTTCTCTGGTGTTCGCCTCTCCCAAGCTGTTGCCGGGATTGCCGCGAACTGCGGCCGCGCATTCAGGCCGTGTCGTGGTCATTGGCGAGGCGGACTACGCGGCTTTGCTGACCGTCGAGCCGCTGGTGCCGACGACAGTCGATCCGCAAACCCTGGCTTGGCTGTTCTATACGAGCGGCACCACCGGCCGCTACAAGGGCGCGATGCTGTCGC
>JARXKP010000041.1 GCA_030271615.1 Pseudomonadota bacterium | reverse complement strand
TGAAGCTCCATAGTGTTTGCCGGAGTTCCACATCCACGCCTGCGGTAGGTTCATCAAGGACAATCACCGGCGGTCGGTGCACCAGCGCCTGCGCGACCAGCACCCGGCGCTTCATGCCGCCAGACAACTGCCGCGTGTTGGCATCGGCCTTGTCCGTCAGGCCCAGGTGGTCCAGCAATTCGTCGATCCAGGCGTCGTTGGCACGCCGGTCGGTGCGCACGCCGAAGTAGCCGCTCTGGATCTGCAGCGTCTCGCGCACGCTGAAGAACGGGTCGAACACCAGTTCCTGCGGCACGATCCCCAGGCTGCGACGGGCGGCCGCGTAGTCGGTGACGACATCGTGGCCATGCACCAGGACATGCCCCGCGCTGGCCTGCGACAAACCCGCCAGGATGCTGATCAGCGTCGTCTTGCCGGCCCCGTTGGGCCCGAGCAGGCCGAAGAACTCACCCGGTTCGATGTCGAAGCTGACATCGTCCAGCGCCTGCACACGGCCCCGGGAGCCGCTGTAGCACTTGCTGACGCCGCGAAAGGAGACTGCGGCCGTGGACGATCCAGAGATGGAAGTGCTCATGAAGCGCGCGATTGTAGGCAGCGGTCACCCTCGCCGTGACGGGCACCAAGGCGGCGCCCGAGCTGCCGACCGCCCGCGTGCACTTGGGGCAGATGCCATTGGACACGCGCCGACTTGGTGCTACCTTGATCGCCAGACTGACCGACATGAAAGCAGCTGCCATGGCGACCCCCGTCAAGAAGCCACGCCGCACGGCCGAGCGCATCCTCGACGTGACGCTGGAGTTGTTCAATCGCTTCGGCGAGCCGAACGTCTCGACGACGCTGATCTCGGCCGAACTGAACATCAGCACCGGAAACCTGTACTACCACTACCCAGCGAAAGATCTGCTGGTCGACCGCCTGTTCGACCGCTACGAAACGTCCCTTGGCGCACTGTTGAAAGCGGCGGACGACGTGCGCGACGTCGAGGATGCGTGGCTGTTCTTCCACATGCTGTTCGAGCTGATCTGGCAGTACCGCTTCCTGTACCGCGACCTGAACGATCTGCTCAGCAAGAACCGGCGGATCGAAACCCATTTCCAGTACGTGCTGAAGGAAAAGACCCAGGCGGTGCAGAAGGTGCTGGCCGGCCTGGGGCGCGGGAACGCGGTACGCCTGACGGCCCCCGAGGCCGAATCGGTAGCGACCGCGATGGTCGTCGTGTCGACTTACTGGCTCAGCTACGAGTACGTGCGCGACCCGCGTCACGCGCTGGAACCCGAGAATGCCGGTGCAGCGCTGCTGCGCGGCGCCTCCCATGTGCTCAGCCTGCTGGCGCCCTACTTCGAGCCGGCGCAGAAGCAGCACCTGCTGGGGCTGCTGCAGGCCTATTCGAACCCGCCCTTGCCGTCCTCCGTGACAGCCCCTCGTCGCGCAGCCCTCGAGGAAGCACCGGGCCGTCCCCAGGTTTCCTTGATCCCCTCGGGAAGGGCCTGAAGCGAAACGCCCGGTCCGGCGGCACTCAGCAGGTGTCGTCGCCGGGCTGTGCGGCGGCGTTGGCGATGGCCGCGTCGAGGTTCTTCTCGATCTCGTCCCGGATGCGCGGGCTGAAAGCCGCCAGCAGAAAACCCAGCGTCACGGTGAGCGCGAAGCCGTCGGCGCTGGCGACCAGCTCACCGCGCACGCCCGGCCTCACGAAGTCGACCCGTTCACCGGTCTGCTCTTCGGTGACGGTGCAGGCCATCTGATGCTTTTGTTCGGCCGCTTCGGCCCAGTGCCGGGCGAGGTGCCGTGCTCGCGCCAGGCCGAGGGTGTGATTGCGTTGGATATGGAAAGTGGTCATGCGAAGACAGATGGGGGTTGGAAAAGCAGAAGGCTCCGCTCAGCGAGCGACATCCTGCAGCGCAGGCCGACGCTCAGCCATCGGCAGCGCCGCGAGGCGCCGGACCTCGGCGTAGAAGCGTGGCAGGTCGCCGCCCTCGGCATGAAGCAGCCGCTCGAACTGCGGCACCAGTTCGGTGTAGGCCGAGAGGACGCCGAACGACGAGTTGTTGACGCGGGCGAACCAGCCGTCGTAGCCGGCATAGCCTTGCCAGGCGCCGGCCTTCAGCGAGGCATGCTCGGTGCGCAATTGCGCGATCAATTCAGCCTTGCCACGGCGCTTGTCATCGTCCGAAGCGGTGCTGGCGTACAGCGCATTCAGCCGATCGCGGTACGCCGTGGTCAACGCACGGAAATCGGCCCGGCGTGACTCGCCGGCCACGAACTCCGTGTGGGCAGCGACGCTGCCCTGCTCGGCCAGCCAGCGCGCGCTGCCAACGCGCTCGACCGCGGTCGCGAACGACTCGTTGAATACCGTGTCGCCGCTGGCGTAGGCCACCTGATGCGACAGCTCGTGGAAGATCAGGCGGGCCAGTTCGCCGTCGGGGTACTGCACGAAGGTGTTGAGCAGCGGATCGGCGAAATAGGCCCCAGGCAGCACGCCCAGGGTCGAATACGCCGGCACGCCGTACACACCCGCATCCAGACCGCGAGCGCGCATCTGCTCGGCGTAGCCGTTGGCTTCGTCGCGGTGGTAATAGCCCCGGTAGGCGACGCAGCCGACCACCGGAAAGCACCAGGTCTCCAGCTTCAGGCTCAGTTCGGGCGCCGCCACCACGTTCCACACCGCCGCGCTGCGTTGCAGGTCGGCATAGCGACGGTAGCTGGCGTTGTCGGGCAGTTGCAGTGCAGTCACCGCGTAGTCGCGGATGCGCTGAGTCAGCTCCAGCCGCGACTTCAGTGGGTCGGGGGTGGACGCGTCGGCCAGCCATTCGGGCACCGGCCGGGCCGCGCCGAGCAGCTTCAGGTGACCACTCACCGATTGCGCGTAGTAGCCGAGGCTGCTGCAGCCGGTCGAGAGGAACAACACGGCGGCGGCCAGCACCACCACACCGGCCGGCGCGCCAACCTTCAAGCGGCTTCGACCTGCACCAGACCGTCGTGGAACGACGGCGCCCGGCCGATGACGATCATCGGCTGGTGCGTAAGGTCGTTGACGTTGGTGTCGCTCGGCCCGAACTTGCGCCACCAGATACCGAGTCCGATGACCACGCCGGGGCGCGGACAGGCGGCGCGGACGGTCGGGGGGATCATCGAATGATGATGGCACAGCGGGTCGTGCGGGCGTGTCACGCGCCCACGCGATCCGGGGTCCTCGCCTCGCACCCGTCGCGCACAAGCCACCTCGCTACACTGATTTTCTGGTTTCTGCCGTCGTCACCTGCCGTCGACATCGTCTGCGCAGTGCCTCGGTTCCGTCTGGAGTTTCACCATGCGCCCGATCGAATCCATCCTCGCCGAGGCGGCCACGATGGCCACGCTGCGGCGCGACCTGCACGCGCACCCGGAGCTGTGCTTCCAGGAGCAGCGAACCTCCGACGTGATCGCGCGCCAGTTGACCGACTGGGGCATCCCGATCCACCGCGGGCTGGGCACCACCGGGGTCATCGCGATCCTGAAGAACGGCACGTCGGACCGTGCGGTCGGCCTGCGCGCCGACATGGACGCGCTGCCGATCACCGAGCACAACACCTTCGAGCACGCCAGCCGCCACCCCGGGAAAATGCACGCCTGCGGCCACGACGGCCACACCACGATGCTGCTGGCCGCCGCGCAGCACCTGGCCAAGCACCGCGACTACGACGGCACCGTCTACCTGATCTTCCAGCCGGCCGAGGAAGGCGGCGGCGGGGCGCGCGAAATGATCCAGGAGGGCCTGTTCGAACGCTTCCCGATGGAGGCGATCTTCGGCGCGCACAACTGGCCGGGGATTCCGGTCGGCCAGTTCGCGATCCGCAACGGCCCGTGCTTCGCCAGCAGCAACGAGTTCCGCATCACGATACGCGGCAAGGGATCGCACGCCGCGATGCCCCACCTGGGGCTTGATCCGGTGCCGGTGGCGTGCCAGATGGTGCAGGCCTTCCAGACCATCATCACGCGCAACAAGCGACCGATCGACGCCGGCGTGATCTCGGTGACGATGATCCACACCGGCGAAGCCACCAACGTGGTGCCCGACGCGTGCGAGATCCAGGGCACGGTGCGCACCTTCACGCTGGAGGTGCTCGACCTGATCGAGCGCCGCATGCAGGAGGTGGCGCAGCACACCTGCGCGGCCTTCGGCGTGAGCAGCGAGTTCGAGTTCACGCGCAACTACCCGCCGACGATCAACCACCCAGATGAAACCGCCTTCGCACGCAGCGTGATGACCGATCTGGTCGGCGCCGACAACGTGCTGGAGTTCGAGCCGACGATGGGCGCCGAGGATTTCAGCTACTTCCTGCAGACCCGACCGGGCGCGTACTTCGTGATGGGCAACGGCGACGGCGATCACCGCGCGAGCGATGGCGGTGCGGGCCACGGCCTCAGCCCCTGCATGCTGCACAACCCGAGCTACGACTTCAACGACGAGCTGATCCCGCTGGGTGCGACCCTGTGGGTGCGCATGGCCGAGCGGTGGCTGGCGCAGCCCCGCCGATGAACCCGAGTCACGGCGCCCGACATCCGCGGCGTCGGACCCTGGCACGGTTCGTGAGCGCGCCGTGATCATGAACCTGCTCAGCTTCTTTTCACCGACCTACTCCGAGGCGCGCTCGCGGTTCCTCGAGGAGGCCCGACGTTGCGATCTGGACGTGACCTCGCACATCCACCCGCTGCTCGGTTCCGCGGGCGAGGAGCTCGCGCTCGATGTGGGGCTCGATGGTGCACGTCGCGCGAGTTGCCTGCTGATCCTCAGCAGCGGTTGTCACGGCATCGAGGGGCATGTCGGCTCTGCGGTGCAGGTCGCCCTGCTGAACGATCCGGGGTGGCGGCAATCGACGCGTGAAGCCGGCATCGCTGTTCTGTATCTGCATGCGCTGAATCCACACGGCTTCTCGTGGGGCCGCCGGACCACGCAGGAGAACGTCGACCTGAACCGGAATTTCCACGACTTCACGCTGCCGCTGCCGCGCAATCCCGGCTACGACGAAATGGCAGGCCTGCTGGTACCGCACGGCTGGCCACCCAGTGAGGCGGTCCAGGCCGCACTCGGGCAACTGCTGGCGGAACGTGGACTGGCCGCGATGCAGCAGGCCATCTCGTGCGGCCAGCACGATCACCCCGAAGGCCTGTTCTATGGGGGGCACAACCCGACCTGGAGCCACGTCACGCTGCGCCATGTGCTGCGCGAACACGGCCGCGACTGCAGCCGGCTGGGCTGGATCGATCTGCATTCGGGACTGGGCCGCAGCGGCGTCGGTGAACGCATCTTCGAAGGTCGCGCGGGCGACGAGGGGCCGGGCCTGCATCGGGCGCGATCCTGGTGGGGTGGCGAGGTCACGAGCATCGACGACGGCGAGTCGGCCTCGGCCGCCGTGACCGGCCAGATGCTTCGTTCGCTCTACGCCGAGTGCCCGCAGGCCGAATGCACCGGCATCACCCTCGAATTCGGCACCGTGCCGCTGATGCAGGTCATCACCGCGCTGCGGGCCGAGCAGTGGTTGGAGAACCACCCCGAAACACCTCCGCCGACGGCCCTCCAGATCAAGCAGCAACTGCGCGCCGCGTTCTACCCGGACAGCGACGAGTGGAAGCGGCAGGTGCTTGAACAGGCCGTCGAGGCCGCGCGGCAGGCGGTGGTCGGGCTGCGTACGGGATCGTTCGGGTGATGCGTCCGACCGGCGCCGCATCGCGCGGGTTGATTTCAGCCGATCAGGCCGAGGGCTCGCAGCTCGACGGCCAGCGCCTCCGGCCCGGTGAACAGCCGCGCCTGCCAGCCGTGGTGCCGCGCGGCCTCGATGTTCTCGGGGTGGTCGTCGATGAACAGCGTCGCGGCAGGATCACCGCCAAAGCGGTGCTGAGCCACCGCGAAGATCGCCCGATCGGGCTTGGTGAGTCGCACATGCGATGAGTAGACACCGCTGTCGAACATCGCGAGAAAGGCGTGGTGACGCTGCAGGTGATCGGCCAGCGGCGCCGGCATGTTCGACAGGTAGTGAAGAGCGTGGCCGCGGTCGCGCAATGCGCTGAGCAGTCGCACGCTGCCGGCGATCGGCTGGAGCTCGTCGGGTACCGCATCGACCACGGCACGCACTTCGGTCTCGGTCAGACCGGTGCGGCGGGCAATGCGCGGCACCATCTCGTCGACCGTGGTCGCGCCCCGGTCGTATTCGCCCCACTCGCCTCGATAGGACAGGAAGAACTGCTCCTTCCAGTGCTGCGGGTTCAGCTCGGCGCTGATGCGGTGCGGCAGCGTGCGCGCGATCAGCGCCGCCGGGTCCCAGCGAAACAGCACGCCACCGAAGTCCCAAACGACGTTCATCACGAGCGCAGGCGGGCGATCAGGCCCGCCGTCGATCCGTCGAGGTCGCTGACTGCCGACGAGTCTGCACATGGGCCCGCAGACAGGCGCGGCAGCAGGTCCTTGCACAGCGCCTTGCCGAGTTCGACGCCCCACTGGTCGAAACTGTTGATGCCCCAGATCGCACCGCTGGTGAAGATGCGGTGTTCATGCAGCGCGATCAGCGCGCCGAGGCTGTGCGGTGTCAGCCGGTCGAGCAGCAAGGTCGTGCTCGGGCGGTTGCCCGGGAAGGTTCGGTGACGCGCCAGGGTGAGCGCATCGATCTGCGTCGACATCGCGGGCCCCGCATCGGCCCGTGCCTGCTCGGTGGTCTTGCCGTGCATCAACGCCTGCGATTGCGCGAGCCCGTTCGCCAGCAACATCGTCTGCTGGCATTCGAGGCGCGCCAAGAGATCGGGATGGAGCCCCACGCTGCCGAACGTGGGTCGGCGCACCAGGATGAATTCGACCGGAATCACATCGGTGCCCTGGTGCAGCATCTGGAAGTAGGCGTGCTGTCCATTGGTGCCCGGCTCGCCCCAGATCACCGGGCTGGTGGCGTAGGTCAAGGGCTCGCCGTCGCGGTCGACGCGCTTGCCGTTGCTCTCCATCTCGAGCTGCTGCAAGTAGGCCGGCAGGCGCCGCAAACCCTGGTGATACGGAGCGACGCTGCGGCTCGTGGCGCCGTGGAAGTTGCGGTACCAGACGTCGAGCAGGCCCAGCAGCACAGGCACGTTGGACCCGAGCGGTGCCTCGGCGAAATGCCGGTCCATCGCATGCGCGCCGGCGAGCAGCTCGCGAAAGTGATCGGCACCGACGGCGATCGCGATCGGCAGACCGATCGCCGACCACAGCGAAAACCGGCCGCCGACCCAATCCCAGAAACCGAACGTGGTCGTGATGCCGAACTCGGCGGCAGCGGTCACGTTCGTCGTCGTCGCGACGAAGTGGCCCGCGATGTCGGTGCCGCCTTCAGCCTCGAACCAGGCGCGTGCGAGGTGCGCGTTGGCCATCGTCTCCTGCGTCGTGAAGGTCTTGCTGGCGACAATGAAGAGCGTCTCGGCGGGCTTCAACCGCCGCAGCACCGGCGTGATGTCGTGGCCGTCGACGTTGGAGACGAAGTGGAACTGCAGGCCCGGGTGCGCGAACGCATCAAGCGCCGGCACGACCATCTGAGGCCCGAGGTCGCTGCCGCCGATGCCGATGTTGACGATGTGGCGGATGCCGCTGGCCACGGTGTCACGCACGGTCTCGACCCACGCGAGCATCGCGTCGAGTACCGCGTGGACTTCGTCGCTGAACGGTCCGTGACCGCGCGGCGCCCGCAGTGCGGTGTGCAGCACGGCGCGGTCTTCGGTGTTGTTGATTGCAGCGCCCGCGAACATCGCATCACGCTGCGCTTCGAGGCCGCATTCACGCGCAAGGTCGAGTAGAAAACGCAGCGTGGCGATGTCGAGATGGTTCTTCGACAGGTCGGCGAACACCTCCGGGGCGTCGAAGCTCAACGAATCGAATCGTCCTGCATCGCGCGCAAATGCCTCCCGCAGATCGAAGTCGCGGCCATGTGCCTCGAAGTGGCCCGTTAGAGCGGCCCAGGCGGTGGTGCGGTCGCAGCGGGTCATTTCTGCGCGGTCCTCACAGGGACCGAATCAACACATCGAGCTTGCCGGCATCGACCGCGAACGCACGGATGCCTTCGGCCAGTTTCTCGGTCGCCATCGCGTCCTCGTTCAACGCGTAGCGAAAGCTCGCCTCGGTGTGGTCGGCAGGTTTGATGTCGGCCTCGTTCGCGGTGGCGGGCGATACCGCAGGGTCGAGCGCACGCGTGATCGGCGTGTCGTTCGCCTGAAGCAGGGCAAGCAGCTCGGGGCTGATCGTCAGCAGGTCACAGCCGGCCAATGCAACGATCTGGCCGACGTTGCGGAAGCTCGCCCCCATGACCTCGGTGGCGATGCCGAATTTCTTGTAGTGACGGTAGATCTGCGCCACCGATTTCACGCCCGGATCGTTGACGCCGGCGTTCGCCGCTTCATCCCAGGCCGTGCCGGACGACTTCTTGTACCAGTCGTAGATGCGACCGACAAAGGGCGAGATCAACCGCACGCCGGCCTCGCCGCAAGCCACTGCCTGCGCGAAAGCGAACAGCAGCGTCAGGTTGCAATGAATGCCTTCGCGCTCCAGTGTGCGCGCCGCCTGGATGCCTTCCCAGGTCGCGGCGATCTTGATCAGCACGCGATCGCGGCCGATGCCCTCGGCCTCGTACAGACCGATCAGGCGACGAGCGCGGGCCAGCGTCGCTGGCGCATCGAAGCTCAGGCGGGCGTCGACCTCGGTCGAGACACGGCCGGGCACGACCTTGAGTATTTCGAGCCCGAAGCGCACCAGCGTGCGGTCGACGATCTCGTCGAGGGCGAAGCCACGGCACGCGCGCGCGGTATCGGACAGCAGCGGCGCGTAGTCGGGCTGCTGCACGGCTTTCAGGATCAGCGACGGATTGGTGGTCGCGTCGCGCGGCGTGAAGGCCGCGAGCTGCCTGAAGTTGCCGGTGTCGGCGACCACGGTGGTGAATTGCTTGAGTTGTTCGAGTTGGTTCATGGGGCGCTTTCGGTTCGAGCATGCAAGATTAGAACCCGAGCGAGATGACAAGCGCCGAAATCGTCCGGGCGGCCATCGGCATCAATCCTGCGTGGTGAAATGCGTCCAGCGGCACAGGGCAGGAGGGCCCCCAACGATGTCTTTCGACCTGGTTTTTTTCGGCGGCACCGGTGACCTGACGTGGCGCAAGCTGATGCCGGCACTGTTTCAGGCGTTTCGGCACGGCAAGCTGCCGCCAGGAGGACGCATCCTGGCAGTCGCGCGCGACGAACAAAGCGACGACAAGTACCGCGGCTGGCTGAAAGAGCGATTCCAGGATGTCGAAGGCGGCAAACGGCCGACCGACGACGAGTTTTCCCGCTTTGCCGAGTTGCTGCACTACCGCCGCATGGACCTGTCGCAGCCCGAACACTACGCCGGCCTGAAGCAATGGATCGACGACCGCAGCGCCGACACGGCCGTGCTGTATCTGGCGACCAGTCCGCATCTGTTTCCGCAGATTTGCGAGCAATTGGGCGCTGTCGGTCTGAACGGCCCGAAAGTCCGGGTCGTGCTCGAAAAGCCGCTGGGACACGACCTCGCGAGCGCGCAGGAAATCAACCGTGTCGTGCGTTCGGTGTTTACCGAAACGCAGGCGTTCCGCATCGACCACTACCTCGGCAAGCCGTCGGTGCAGAACCTGATGGCGCTGCGTTTCGGCAACGCATTGTTCGAGCCGCTGTGGCGCCGCGAAAGCATCGCCAACATCCAGATCACGCTGGCGGAGAGCCTGGGCGTCGGCACGCGCGGTGACTTCTACGACCGCACCGGCACCCTGCGCGACATGGTCCAGAACCACGCCCTGCAGCTGCTCAGCATGGTGGCCATGGAGCCACCCTCGCGCTACGACGCCGACGCGATCCGCGACGAGAAGCTGAAGGTGCTGCGCTCGCTGAAGCCGTTCACCGACGAGAGCGTCGCGCGCGACGTCGTGCGCGGCCAGTACCGCGCGGGCAACGCAGCGGGGCAAGCGGTGGTCGGCTACCTCGACGAGGTCAAGGTGCCGGCGGGCAGCCGCTGCGAAACCTTCGTTGCGCTGCGCACCGAGGTGCAGAACTGGCGCTGGGCAGGCGTGCCGTTCTACCTGCGCACCGGCAAGCGACTGGCCGCACGCGACGCTCAGATCGTCGTGAATTTCCGACCGACCCCGCACAGCATCTTTCCGGGTCTGAACCGACCCAACAAACTGGTCATCAAGCTGCAACCCGACGACGGGCTTGAACTGCATCTGCTCGCGGCCAAAGGCACCGGCCAGAGCGAGGCGCTGTCGGCGGTATCGCTTGATCTGGATTTCGACAAGGCGTTTCCCGAAACCCGAGTCGGCGCTTACGAACGCCTGCTGCTGGAGGCCATCGCCGGTCGGCTCAACCTCTTCGTGCGCAGTGACGAACAAGAGCAGGCGTGGCGCTGGGTCGAACCGGTGCTGCACGCCTGGAAACGTGACAACGACGCCGGAGGCGGTCCACGTCCTTATGCGGCTGGCACTTGGGGACCCGCGGCAGCGAGCGCGCTGGTGGCTCGTGACGGGTTTGCCTGGTCCGAAGAACAGTAAGGATTGAAGAAGCGCGGCTCGTCAGCCGATGAACCGCGCCGGACTGCTCAAGCGGTCTGTGCCGCCGCCGATGCGGGCGCCGGAGAGTCGATCCCGAGCAGACTCGCGACACCGTACAGGCCTGCCAGCTGCTTCAAGCGAGGTGGAGGGTCCCGCAGCACGAATGGCCGTTTCGATGCCTGAGCCAAACGCCGGCACTCGAGCAACACGGCCAGCGCGGACGAATCGAAACTCTGCAAGGCAGCAGCATCGACGATCAGCGGGGCGGCGGATTCCGCCACCAACCCCTTCGTCATCGTACGCAAAACGTCCTGGGCATCTTGTGAGCCCACGGACGCCGGCAGCAAAAGAACCGTGCCCGGTGGAGTCACTTGCGCGACGCCGCTGTCTTGTTGCGCTCCGCCAGCTTGTTGATCAATCCGTCGATGCCGTTCGCACCGACTTCCTGCGCAAAGCTGTTTCGATAGTTCTCGACCAGCCACACCCCCAGCACGTTGACGTCGTAAATCTTCCAGCCGGAGTTCGCCCTCTCGACACGATAGTCGAGCTGGACGGGATCGCCCTTGCCGCGCACTTCCGTGCGAACGACGACTTCGTTGCCGTCGGCAGCCGTGCGCGAGGGCTTGATCTGCACGGTCTGGTCCTTGACCTGCGACAGCGCACCAGCATAAGTGCGCATCAGCAAGGTCTTGAACTCGCTTTCCAGGCTGGCTTGCTGCTCAGGCGTAGCCTGGCGCCAGTAGCGGCCCACCGCTGATGAAGTCATGCGCTGGAAATTGACGTAGGGGATGACTTTTTCTTCCACCAATGCCAGGATTTTCTTGGAATCTCCAGCCTGGATCGACTTGTCTGCCCTCACGGAGTCAAGCACGTCATTCGACAACTTGTTGATCAGGTCGTCCGGCGATTGACTGCCTGCATGTGCCACAGCGACTGGCGCCTCTGCATGCAACACCGGCGCCGCCACCATCAGCATGCCGGCGCACATGGCAACGAGAAGTTTCTTCTGCGTCATCTGGAAAATCCTTGTTCGTGTGGGGCCCGAAGGCACCAGCTTTAGAGCCGGTAGTTCCCCGAAAGTTCGCTGGATGTCACCCCAGCTCCATCATCACGGGATCGCACAAGCGATCGAAAGGGCTGCGACGCGGCCTATTTCGCAGGCGGTTCTGACACCGGGGGTGGATTTCCGTCGAACACCAGACTGCGGCGACGCTGCAGATGCCCATCGCGCACGAAGGTGTACTTGTCGAGGACGATGTCATCGAGAAGATCGGTCGCATTCAACAAACGCCCTCGAACATCCACCACGCGCAAGGCGGACAGGCCAATACCAAGTTCGGTGCTCTCGACGAAGAAGCCGGGAGTCGCCGCCAGGTCCAGCGGCAGCCCGAAGGTGTCACGCACCGTCGAGGGCCCGAGCAATGGCCACACCACATACGGGCCGGCACCGAGGCCCCACACGCCAAGCGTCTGTCCGAAATCCTCGGTGTAGCGCTCCATGTGGAACTCTGTGGCCCAGTCGAGCAACCCACCGATACCCAGGACGGTGTTGGTCGAGAACCGCATCGTGTCGCTGATGCCGTTGCCTACTTTGCCTTGCAGAATACTGTTGATCGCCGACCAGGCGTCCTGGATGTTGTTGAAGAAATTGGTGACGCCGGTTCGCGCAATACTGGGGACGTTGTTCACATAGCCAGTGGCAACCGGCTTCACGACGTTTTCGTCGAGAGATTCATTGAAGGCGAAGACCTTGCGATTCCAGGATTCGAGTGGGTCGTTCGCCTGTTCGGCGACACCTGCAGGCGCCGTGGCACAACCTTGCAGGATCAGGGCCATCACGACACAGGCCAGCGGTCGCAACCCGCATCGGGGTGTGGGGCTCATTTCTTTTCTCCTTGGGTGGCTCCGGCGGCCGGGACACCTTCCGACGCTTTGTTGAACAGGAACTGACTGATCAGATTCTCAAGCACCACGGCAGACTGTGTTTGAGTGATGACGTCACCGGATGCGAGGTTCTTCTCGTTACCGCCCGGTTCAATGCCGACGTACTGCTCGCCCAACAGCCCTGCCGTCAGGATCTTTGCCGAGCTGTCTTTGGGAAAAGCGAATTTTTGCTGCAGCTGCAAAGAAACGTTGGCCTGGAACGTCTTGTCATCGAAACTGATCGATTCGACTCGCCCGACAACCACGCCCGCGCTTTTCACCGCAGCTCGGGGCTTCAGGCCGCCGATGTTGTCGAATTTCGCAACAACGCCGTAGGTGTCATCGAAACTGATGCTCAGCAGGTTGCCCGCCTTCAGTGCGAGAAAAAGCACAGCGACCGAACCAATCATCACGAAAAGCCCCACCCACACGTCATGACGGGATTTTTGCAACGTCATTCCCCTTGTTGATTCCTGACTGTCTCAGATCGAAAACATCATCGCTGTCAGCACGAAGTCGAGCGCCAAGACAGCCAGTGATGCCACGACGACAGTTTGAGTCGTCGCTTGCGAGACCCCTTCGGGGGTTGGTTTGCAGGTGAAGCCCTGCCACAAGGCCACGAATGTCACCGTGAAGCCGAACACGAGGCTTTTGACCACGCCGTTTCCAACGTCCGACCATGCGCTGACCCCACCTTGCATCTGTGACCAGAAAGATCCGCCGTCGATTCCGATAAGAGGAACCGCGACCAGCCAGCCCCCGAAAACGCCCACCGCGCTGAACACGCCCGCCAGCAAAGGCATGGAGATCACACCTGCCAGAAAGCGCGGAGCCAGCACGCGTTGCACCGGATCGACCGCCATCATCTCCATGGCAGCCAGTTGCTCACCAGCCTTCATCAGACCAATCTCCGCGGTCAAAGAGGTGCCTGCCCGGCCCGCGAACAGCAACGCTGTGACCACGGGCCCGAGCTCGCGCACGAGCGACAACGCGACGAGCAGACCGACCGCCTCCGCCGAGCCATAGCGTTGCAGGGTGTAGTACCCCTGAAGCGCGAGCACGAACCCGACAAAAAGCCCCGACACGCCGATGATTGAAAGCGACCGGTTGCCGACGAAGAAGGTTTGCTCGATCACCAGCGAGAATCGTCGGAGCGAGACCGGCATGAGGGCCAACAGCCTGAAGAACAAGCGTGCCGCAGCGCCCAGGGCCACCAGTTGTGCGAGCACGGACCGCCCCACCCACGCTGGATTGAGCCAGTTCATGCCTTGCCCCCAGCGCCGAAATCTTCGGCCACAGGCACCGCCGGATAGTGAAAATGCACCGGACCGTCTGGCGCAGCGGTAAAGAACTGGTGGACCAACGGGTCGGAACTTTCACGGATCTCTGCGGGTTTGCCTTGCGCCGCGATGCGACCGTTGGCAATGAAAACGATGTGGTCGGCGATCGCAAAAGTTTCTTCGACGTCGTGGGACACGACCAGGCTGGTCACCCCGAGCGCATGGTTCAGGTCGCGGATCAATCGCGATGCGCTGCCGAGCGAGATCGGGTCCAGTCCGGCAAACGGTTCGTCGTACATGATCAGATCGGGGTCGAGCGCGATGGCGCGAGCCAGCGCCACACGACGCGCCATGCCCCCTGAAACTTCTGATGGCATCAGGTCGCGCGCGCCACGCAGCCCGACAGCCTCAAGCTTCATCAAGACCACGTCGCGAATCATCGTGGGGCTCAAATTGGTGTGCTCGCGCAAAGGAAACGCCACGTTATCGAACACAGACAGATCGGTGAACAACGCCCCGAACTGAAACAGCATGCCCATGCGACGGCGCATGGCGTACAAGCCCACACGATCCAGCGTAGCGAGGTCGACACCGTCGAACAGCACCTGCCCGCTGATCGGTGTCAGCTGGCGCCCGATCAGGCGCAACAGCGTTGTCTTGCCCCCTCCTGAAGTGCCCATCACGCCGATCACCTTGCCCCGCGGCAAGTCGACACTGATCTCACTGAGAATGATTCGATCACCGTACCCACAGGTCACGCCGCGCACGGAAACCAACGCAGGCGGTGTAGATGGACTGGGAGCAGAAAGAGAGGTCATGAGGCCAGGAATTCGTGGAGATTACTGACTCCCACTTCGGTGCGCATGATAGGTGATGCCAAGGCGCCGACGACCGCTGTGGCGTGTCGACAACCAAAGCCCCCGGTCTCTGTGTACCCGCCCCGTTCAACGAGGCAGATCGCTGCGGCCCATCAGGTGTTCATCGATCGCGCGTGCGGCCTGTCGCCCTTCCCGGATCGCCCACACCACCAGCGACTGGCCGCGCCGCACATCGCCAGCGGCAAACACCTGCGCAACGTTGGTCGCATAACCGGCGACCTCATCGGTGCCGGCGCGCGCGTTGCCACGCGCGTCCTTGTCGATGCCAAACGCGTCGAGCACGCTGCCGACCGGACTGACGAACCCCATGGCCAGGAGCACCAGATCGGCCGGCAGGATCTGCTCGGTCCCGGGCACCTCGACCATCTTGCCGTCCTGCCACTCCACACGCACGGCCTTCAGCGCCTTGACCTTGCCCTTGTCCTTGCCTTCACCACCGAGGAACTCCTTGGTGGCGATGGCGAACTCGCGCTCGCAACCCTCCTCGTGGCTCGAAGAGGTGCGCAGCTTGGTCGGCCAGTACGGCCAGACCAGCGGTCCATTCTCGTGCTCGGGGGGCATCGGCATCAGTTCGAACTGCGTGACGCTCGTCGCACCGTGGCGATTGCTGGTGCCCACACAGTCGCTGCCGGTGTCGCCGCCGCCGATCACGACGACATGCTTGCCGTCGGCCCGGATCTGCGTGATGCCCAGGGTCTTGAGCTTGTCGCCCGCGTTGACCTTGTTCTGCTGCGGCAGGAATTCCATCGCGAAGTGGACGCCTTCGAGATCGCGCCCCGGCACCGGCAGGTCACGCGACTGCTCGGCGCCGCCGGCCAGCAGCACCGCGTCAAACTGTTCCCTGAGCTGCTCCGGCGTCACGACCTCCTTGGCCCAGTTGGTCACCTTGCTGCCCTCGGGCAGCCGACCGACCAGCACGCCGGTGCGGAAGGTCACGCCCTCGGCTTCCATCTGCTGGACGCGCCGATCGATGTGCAGCTTCTCCATCTTGAAGTCGGGGATGCCGTAGCGCAGCAGGCCACCGACGCGATCGTTCTTTTCGAACACCGTCACGTCGTGGCCGGCGCGCGCCAGCTGCTGGGCAGCAGCCAGTCCGGCCGGCCCGGAACCGACGATGGCCACGGTCTTGCCGGTCTTGTGCTTCGACGGACGCGGCGTGACCCAGCCTTCGGCCCAGGCGCGGTCGATGATCGCGTGCTCGATGCTCTTGATGCCGACCGCATCGTCGTTGACGTTCAGCGTACAGGCGGCTTCGCAAGGCGCCGGGCAGATGCGACCGGTGAACTCGGGAAAATTGTTGGTCGAGTGCAGCACCTCGATCGCGTTCTTCCAGTCACCTCGGAACACCAGTTCGTTGAAGTCCGGGATGATGTTGTTGACCGGACAGCCGTTGTTGCAGAACGGTGTGCCGCAATCCATGCAACGGGCGCTCTGGATCTTGGCTTCTCCCTCCTTCAGCCCGATCGCGACTTCGTTGTAGTTCTTGAGCCGGAGCTGTACGGGTTGGTAGGCCTCTTCGAGGCGCTCGTACTCCATGAAGCCGGTGATTTTTCCCATGATGTTCTTGCTTCCTGCTGGCTTGCTGAATGATTCGATGCGAGGCGGGCGTCGGTCGGCGCGTCAACACGCCGCCGATCGACTGAACATCACTTCGCGGGCGAAACCTTGGTCTTCTTTTCCGATGCCTTGGCCTTGGCGGGCGCCGGCGTGGCAGACCCAGCAGGTTCGGTGGTTGCGGGCTGAGCCCGGGCCGCCTTCGCGGCCAGTTCGGACAAAGCGCGCTTGTACTCGTTCGGGAACACCTTGACGAACCTGGACCGCGACCACTCCCACTGATCGAGCAGGTGCCGCGCCTGCAGCGAACCGGTCCACTTGTGGTGATCCTCGATCAGCTTCTTCAGGATCGCGTCGTCACTCTCGGGGGTGCCCTCCTTGCCCTTGTGCCACAACGCCGGATCGGTGGTCGCGGACTGTTCGGCTGGAGACAGCACGCGCTCGAGGCTGACCATCGAGGTATTGCAACGCGAAGCGAACTGCCCGTCCGCGTCATACACATAGGCCACGCCGCCGCTCATGCCGGCGGCGAAGTTGCGACCGGTCTCGCCCAGCACGACCACCGTGCCGCCGGTCATGTACTCGCAGCCGTGATCGCCGGTGCCTTCGACCACCGCAGTGGCACCCGACAGGCGCACAGCGAAGCGCTCGCCAGCGACGCCGCGGAAGAACGCCTCGCCGCTGGTCGCACCGTACAGCACGGTGTTGCCGACGATGATGTTCTTCATCGCATCGCCACGGAACTCGATGCTCGGCCGGATCGCGATGCGGCCGCCGCTCATCCCCTTGCCGGTGTAGTCGTTCGCGTCACCGATCAGATAGAAGGTGATGCCCTTAGCGAGAAATGCACCAAAGCTCTGGCCGCCGGTTCCTTCCATCTGGATGAAGATGGTCTGATCCGGCAGGCCCTCGGGGTGGTGGCGAACCAGTTCGCCTGAGAGCATCGCGCCGACGGTGCGGTTGACGTTGCGCACCTCGTGCATGAACTGCACTTTCTCGCCGCGCTCGAGCGCCGGCTTGCACTTCTCGATCAGCTTCACGTCGAGCGCGCGGGCCAGCCCATGGTCCTGCACCTCGACCTGGCGGCGCGGCACCTCGGCTGGAGCCGCCGGCAGATGGAAGATGCGCGCGAAGTCGAGCCCCTTGGCCTTCCAGTGCTCGATCCCCTTCTTCGTGTCGAGCAGATCGGCGCGGCCGATCAGATCGTCGAACTTGCGGATGCCCAGCTGCGCCATGATCTGGCGCGCCTCTTCGGCGACGAAGAAGAAGAAGTTGACGACGTGCTCGGGCTTGCCCTGGAACTTGGCGCGCAGCACCGGATCCTGCGTCGCCACGCCGACCGGGCAGGTGTTGAGGTGGCACTTGCGCATCATGATGCAGCCCTCGAC
>JARXKP010000348.1 GCA_030271615.1 Pseudomonadota bacterium | reverse complement strand
TGGTGGTGATCTTCGAGAACTGCAAGCCGATCCTGGGCGAGAAGATTCGCTACCACCGCGAGAAGGTGTTCACCTCGCGGTTGCGGCCACCGCCAGCAGTACCGCAGATCGACATGGACCTGCACCTGGCGCGCGTGCAACAGCGCTGGCAGTTTGCGAACGACGAACTGGGCCCGGGTGAAGGTTTGAGCATCGAGGCTCTGGCGCACGACCTTGCGCTGCTGCCGGACATGTTCGACGCAGCACCGGACAAGCTTGCGGATGACCTGCTCAATTTCTTCGGCCAGGTCGGTCACGGTGTCGGCAGCGCGGGAGACCTCGGCGGATCGATCGAAGTTGTCGCCGGCGAAGACGGCGTGTTGATGTCGGACGTGGCTGAGCCTGAGCCGCAGAACTTGGTGTTCAGCCTGACTTGACCCATTGGAGGCCTGCCATGCGCCCTACGTCGTCTCTGATTCCCTTGCTGCTGGTGCTGGGCTCTTGCGGCTCGCCGCCGAAGCCACCGACGGTTGATGAGTCCACAAAGCGGCCGGCCAACTCGGCGATGGCCGTCGATCTGCAGGTCTGCAAGAGCGATCTGCAGAACACGCGAATCTTTGCCTCCGAATCGAGCCGGCTCGCCGAGTCGGCGGCTGCGACGCTTGCACGGGTTTCCGCGCAGCAGCGAGCCATCGCCGCGGCGCAGGCGGTAACGCCAGCGGCGGCGCCAGCCAACAGCGTCTTCACGATTCGCTTCGGCTTCGGCAGCACACGCGTCGTCGTTCCCGCAGACACTGCATCAGGCCTCGTCGACAGTGCCCGTAGCGCGCCGCTGGTGCTGTTGCGCGGCCGAACGGACGGCGCGACCGACTCCACCGCGGAAAGCCGGATCGCGCGCGAGCGCGCCGCAGCCGTGCGTGACTACCTGGTCGGCGCGGGCGTCAATCCGGCCCATATCCGCGCCACCTATCAGCCGGCCGGCGACCACGCTGCCGACAACTCGAGCCCGGCTGGCCAGGGCCTGAACCGGCGCGTCGAGATCGAGGTGTACCGGGCACTGCCGGTCGCCATGGGCTCTTCCGCTGCCGCCATGCCTTGAACCGCCACACCTTGGACCGCACTCCCACAGCGAGGACACCATGGATGCCGACAACTCCCATTCTCGTCGCCCCACATCCGCCCAGGGTGGCACGGTCGAGCCTGCCAACCGCGCCACCATCGCCAAGGAGCGCTTCCAGACTCCGATCGACGTGCCCGGCGAGCGGTACGAACTCCGCGATCCGTTCGCCGAAGTCACGTACCGGGCCAACACCTTGCCCGACATGGTCGCAAAGGCCGATCAACTCGGCAGCAGGCGCTTCATCGCGCTGGACGCCCAGGGCAAGCGGACGACCGTGCAAAAGGTCGATGGTGAATGGCAACGCGGCCCGCAGCGCGCGGCGGCGCCCGAGCGGCCGGTCGATGCCACGCCGATGCGCGATGACGTGCCCCAGGCAACGAACGTCGTGCCGATGAGCAAGACTCCGTCGCAGGCCGAGGCCGCAGACACGAAGGTCGTCGCCAACATCGACGCGAAGGCGGAACGCGCCGCCCTGGTGGCTCGGCTCGAAGCCGCGCTGGTGGATCGGTACATCATCAAACGTGCGCCAGTGACAGTGGGCGACGTGACGATCGGTCGGACTGAGTACAGATTTCGCGGGGACACCTCGCGCGTAGCTTTCACCGAATCGACGTTCCGGCTCGCCACCGACACCAACAGCCCGTCGGTGGCACGGTCGATGGTCGACGTGGCGGAGGCGCGCAACTGGCGCGCACTGCGCGTATCGGGCAATGAAGACTTCAAACGCATGGTGTGGCTGGAAGCCTCGGTCCGAGGCGTCAAGACGCTCGGGTACGAGCCCAACCCCGCCGACCTGGAAGTGCTCAAGAAGGAGCGCGAGGCGCGATTGGTCAACCGGATCGAGCCCGCGCGGGGGGACAGCCCCGGGGCCGCTGCAGCGCCCGCCGAGAAGGTGTCCGCCCGCGGCGGTGGCGGGCGCAAGGCTGTTCTCGCAGCCATAGAGGCGGTCCTGGTCGCCAAAGGCGTGCCCGAGAAGCAGCGCGAGGCAGTGATGGCGGCGGCCACCGAAAAGCTCGCGCAACGCCTGCGCGAAGGGCAGTCGATCAAGGTCAAGGTGTACGACAAGGCTGCGCCGTCGCAACGGCCCATCGTTGTGCCGACGCCGGAAGTGCAACGCGCGAGGGAGCGCGCTGCTCCAGTCCGTTGAGGCCACGACATGCATGAGCCAGCGCCTGGCCACGATCTGACTGCGCCACCATCGGTCTACAAGGTAGGCGGCCAGCGCTTCGAACCGACATCGCGCGGGTTCGTCGAAGCCATTGCAAATGCGCACGCTACGCATGATCGGCCTCGCTGCATGTGCCTGGTGGAAGGCGTTGAGATGTACGTGGCCCGCCTCACTGATGGCTTCATCGTCAAGCGCATGCCGAACACCGGCAGCCATCACGCCCCCGACTGCCCATCCTACGAGCCGCCGGCGGAGGCCTCCGGTCTGGGGCAGGTGTTGGGGTCGGCGATCACCGAAGATCCGACGACCGGCGAAACGACCTTGAAGCTCGACTTCTCGATGTCGAAGATCGCAGGTCGCTCGGCGATGCCGACAGCGGGTGGAGACAGCGACAGCGTGGCCAGCAGTGGCACGAAGCTCTCGCTGCGTGGGCTGCTGCACTACCTGTGGGACCAGGCCGACCTGACTCGATGGCAGCCCGGGTTTGCGGGCAAGCGAACCTGGGGCACGGTGCGCAAGCATTTGCTGCTGGCCGCCGAGAACAAGGTCGCGCGCGGCGATTCGCTGCGCGCGCGGCTCTACATCCCCGAGGTCTTCTCGGTTGACCAGCGCGACGCGATCAGCGCCAGGCGGATGGCGCAGTGGTCGCAAGCCATCGCGGCGCCCGGCAAGCCCCAGCACCTGATGCTGCTGATCGCCGAGGTGAAAGAGATCGTGCCGGCGCGCTATGGCTTCAAGGCCGTCGTGAAGCATGTGCCCGCCCAGGCCTTCGCGCTAGACGAACAGCTCTACCGCCGGCTCGGCCGGCGCTTCGAGATGGCGCTGGCGCTATGGGGTGCCACCGACGACATCCACATGGTGATGATCGCCACCTTCAGCGTCGCGGCGGCGGGCATCCCGACCATCGTGGAGCTGTCTCTGATGCCGGTGACACGGCACTGGCTGCCGGTCGAAGACGGATTCGAGAAGCAGCT
>JARXKP010000347.1 GCA_030271615.1 Pseudomonadota bacterium | reverse complement strand
GCCTGGTCGAGAGAAAGCGGTGCTGCCGCGCCGAGCGCGGGCAGTAGCGCGCAAGCCCATGCGGCCGCATTGAGAAAGTAGGTAGACATCGAGACTCCACAGACAAACGAGCAAGAAGCTGGCAAGCGGACGCACCGCACCAGCACTGTTCAGTCGGCGGAGAAATCAGACGCGCAGTCTGAGTGTCGAAAGGAAGAGGGGATCCGGGGGCGGACGTGCGTCGGGCGTCGACGTGATGGGTGCGGCCACGCTCTGATCGGCATCCGGCACCAGGGGCAGGATGAGAACCTGTACGAATGCGGGCAGCGACGCCGCGGGCAACTTGACGACTTCGAAGGACTGTGCCGCGCCGGCCGAATGCTGATGGCACAGGGCCGGCTGAGCCGGGTCCATGCCCTCGCAAGGCTCGCCGGAGGCCATCATGGCCGCCATGGTTTGCGTGTTGTCCTGTCCCGGGCAGACGTAGTGCGCCAGCGCGAGTTGGGAGAACAGCAACGCCAGCACCGCAACGATTACGGTGGTCAGGCGATGGGCAGTTCGTAGATACATGACGGTCAGTTTATCGATGCCGTGTTTTCGTTCCTGTGCAAATGAGCCGAATGCACGCGTGCTTTCGGACTGCGTTCCAGCACGAATGCTCAGCCTACTCCGCCACCGGCTTGCCGCCTTGATTCAGGTCATCCGCGAGGCCGAAGTGAGTCGGTAGCCACCACTCTCCACGACAGGGACTGTCCCCATCGTGACCATCGTTGGGGCTGACCGGTTGCCGACTTGCCGGTTCAGGCACAGCCTGCACATCCATCTGATGTTCACTGCCAACGCCGACTCCGGGGTTCGCTCCACGGACAGCTTGCTTCCACTTCGCGCTGCCGATCGCAAGTTGTGTTTCCACCGCACCGACGGTGAAGTTTTCACAGCCGGACAGGGCGCGGCAATTCTTCAATTGAAACAAGCACATGGTGAGGCTCGGCGGGGTTTTCCCGCGATAGGCGTCGAGCTGGCCCGGCATTTGTGTTGTGAAGGACACCCACACACCAAAAGCAACCGGAGACAGCTCACGATGGAAACCTTCTACGAGGTGATGCGCCGCCAGGGCATTTCGCGCCGCAGCTTCCTGAAATACTGTTCGCTGACGGCCACCTCGCTCGGCCTCGGCCCGGCCTTCGTGCCGCAGATCGCGCTGGCGATGGAGACCAAGCCGCGCACCCCGGTGCTGTGGCTGCACGGCCTCGAGTGCACCTGCTGCTCCGAGAGCTTCATCCGCTCCGCGCACCCGCTGGCCAAGGACGTGGTGCTGTCGATGATCTCGCTCGACTACGACGACACGCTGATGGCCGCCGCAGGCCATCAGGCCGAGGCGATCCTCGAAGAGATCATGGTCAAGTACAAGGGCAACTACATCCTGGCGGTGGAGGGTAACCCGCCGCTGAACCAGGACGGCATGAGCTGCATCATCGGCGGCAAGCCGTTCATCGAACAGCTCAAGCATGTGGCGAAGGATGCCAAGGCCATCATCAGCTGGGGTTCGTGCGCTTCGTGGGGCTGCGTGCAGGCCGCCAAGCCGAACCCGACGCAGGCCACGCCGATCCACAAGGTGATCTTCGACAAGCCCATCATCAAGGTGCCCGGCTGCCCGCCGATCGCCGAGGTGATGACGGGCGTGATCACCTACATGCTCACCTTCGACCGGATCCCCGAGCTCGACCGCCAGGGCCGGCCGAAGATGTTCTACAGCCAGCGCATCCACGACAAGTGCTACCGCCGCCCGCACTTCGACGCTGGCCAGTTCGTCGAAGCGTGGGACGACGAATCGGCGCGCAAGGGCTACTGCCTCTACAAGGTCGGCTGCAAGGGCCCGACCACCTACAACGCCTGCTCGACCACGCGCTGGAACGAGGGCACCAGCTTCCCGATCCAGTCCGGCCACGGCTGCATCGGCTGCTCGGAAGACGGCTTCTGGGACAAGGGCTCGTTCTACAACCGCCTGACCGACATCCACCCGTTCGGCATCGAAGCCAATGCCGACAAGGTCGGCGGCACCGCAGCCGGTGTCGTGGGCGCCGCAGCGGTGGCTCATGCGGCGGTCTCGGCGATCAAGCGCGCGAGCCAGAACACCGCGCAGAACAACGACACGAAAGCCTGAGGACACCAACATGGGCGCTTACGAAACTCAAGGCTTCAAGATGGACAACGCCGGACGTCGCATCGTCGTCGATCCGGTCACGCGCATCGAGGGCCACATGCGCTGTGAGGTCAACCTCGACAGCAACAACGTGATCCGCAACGCCGTCTCCACCGGCACGATGTGGCGCGGCCTCGAAGTGATTCTCAAGGGCCGCGACCCGCGCGACGCCTGGGCGTTCGTCGAGCGCATCTGCGGTGTGTGCACCGGCTGCCACGCGCTCACGTCGGTGCGCGCTGTCGAGGATGCGCTGGGCATCAAGATCCCGAAGAATGCGCACCTGATCCGCGAGATCATGGCCAAGACGCTGCAGGTGCACGACCACGCCGTGCACTTCTACCACCTGCACGCGCTCGACTGGGTCGACGTGGTGTCGGCGCTCAATGCCGACCCGAAGAAGACCTCGGAGCTGCAGACGCTGGTGTCGCCGAACCATCCGCTGTCGGCGGCCGGGTACTTTCGCGACATCCAGAACCGCCTGAAGAAATTCGTCGAGAGCGGGCAGCTCGGGCCCTTCATGAACGGCTACTGGGGCAGCAAGGCCTACGTGCTGCCGCCCGAGGCCAACCTGATGGCCGTCACGCACTACCTCGAAGCACTCGACCTGCAGAAGGAATGGGTCAAGGTCCACACCATCTTCGGCGGCAAGAACCCGCATCCGAACTACCTGGTGGGCGGCGTGCCGTGCGCGATCAACATCGACGGCAACGGCGCCGCCGGCGCGCCGATCAACATGGAGCGGCTGAATTTCGTGAAGGCCCGCATCCAGGAAATGATCGAGTTCAACAACAACGTCTACATCCCCGACGTGCTGGCGATCGGCACCATCTACAAGCAGGCCGGCTGGCTTTACGGCGGCGGCCTGTCGGCCACCAACGTGATGGACTACGGCACCTACTCGAAGGTCAATTACGACAGCACGACCGACCAGCTGCCCGGCGGCGCCATCCTCGACGGCAATTGGGACGTGATCCATGCGGTCGATCCGCGCGACCCCGAGCAGGTGCAGGAGTTCGTGCCGCACAGCTGGTACAAGTACGCCGACGAATCGAAGGGCCTGCACCCGTGGGA
>JARXKP010000346.1 GCA_030271615.1 Pseudomonadota bacterium | reverse complement strand
GCCTGGTTGTCGCCGGCTTCGAGCGACGCGTGCGTCAGGAAGGCGGCCAGCGGCGACATGATCTCGCCGGTCTCGGCGTCGGGCGTGGTGATCAGTGACGCGATGCCGCCCGCGGGCTCGGCCGGCGTCGGGGCCGATTCCACACCCAGCCCCGACAGCACCTTCGTCAACTCCGCGTCGGCACCGATCGGAACCGGTGTCGAGAATTCATCGACCGGCAGCGCCACCGCGTCCTTGCCGAACCCTTCCTGCGTGACGAAGGCCTCGGCCGCGTTGACCAATTCGTCCAGGTTCTCCAGCCGGTCCTGGCCTTCCTTGTCGGTGCGGTAGAAATCGACCAGGCCCGACGCCTTCAGCATGTGCTCGATGATCTCGCGCAGCGTCAGCCCTCGCGTGGCCTCGCGCATCGCGTCGACCTTCGCGACGAAGGCCTGCACGTTGCCGCCGCCCTTGCCCGCGACCGCACCGACGCTTTGATACAGGCTGCGGCCGCTGGCCCGCGCTGCGTCCTGCAGCAGCTCGATCGTCCGCGCGCCGATGCCGCGGGTCGGGAAATTGACGACGCGCAAAAAGCTGGTGTCGTCGTTCGGGTTCTCGATCAGCCGCAAATAACTCAGCGCATGCTTGACCTCGGCGCGCTCGAAGAAGCGCAGGCCGCCGTAGACCTTGTACGGAATGCCCGCGTTGAACAGCGCGCTCTCGATCACGCGGCTCTGCGCATTGCTGCGGTACAGCAGCGCGATGTCGCGGCGCGGCACGCCGTCGCGGTGCAGCTGCTGCGCTTCCTCGATGAACCACTGCGCTTCGGCGAAGTCGCTCGTGGCTTCGAAGACACGAATCTGTTCACCCGGACCGGCCTCGGTGCGCAGGTTCTTGCCCAGCCGCCGCGAGTTGCGCGAGATCAGCTCGTTGGCCGCATCGAGGATGTGGCCGTAGCTGCGGTAGTTGCGTTCGAGCTTGATGACCTGCTGCACCCGGAACTCGCGCTCGAAGTCGGCCATGTTGCCGACCTGCGCACCGCGAAAGGCATAGATGCTCTGGTCGTCGTCGCCGACGGCAAGCACCGCCGTGCCATTCGGGCCGGGCGGCCCGGCGAACATCTTCAGCCACGCGTATTGCAGCCGGTTGGTGTCCTGGAACTCGTCGACCAGGATGTGGCGGAAACGAAGCTGGTAATGCTCGCGCAGCGGTGCGTTGTCGCGCATCAGCTCGTAGGTGCGCAGCATCAGCTCGGCGAAATCGACGACGCCTTCGCGCTGGCACTGCTCTTCGTAGGCCTGGTAGACCTGCACCAGCACGCGGCTCTGTTCGTCGCGCACCTCGACATCCTTCGGGCGCAGGCCTTCTTCCTTCTGCGCCGCGATGAACCAGGTGGTGTTCTTCGGCACGAAGCGCTCTTCGTCGAGCTTCATTCCCTTGATGACGCGCTTGACGGCCGACAGCTGGTCGGACGAATCGAGGATCTGAAAGCCCTGCGGCAGACCGGCAAGCTTCCAGTGCGCGCGCAGGAAGCGGTTGCACAGGCCGTGGAAGGTGCCGACCCACATGCCGCGCACCGGCACCGGCAGCATCGCGCTCAGGCGCGTCAGCATTTCCTTCGCGGCCTTGTTGGTGAACGTCACCGCCAGCACGCCGCCGGGCGAGAGCTGGCCGGTCTGGATCAGCCAGGCGATGCGCGTGGTCAGCACCCGCGTCTTGCCCGAACCCGCACCGGCGAGGATCAGCGACGGCCGCGCCGGCAGGGTGACCGCCGCCAGCTGCTCCGGATTGAGCCCGCGCAGCAGGTTGTCGGACGACGGCACCGCGAGGCCGGGTGCGCCATCGATCTCGCCGGTTGCCGCACTGACGGGACCCGACGGCTCGTCTTCCTCGAACAGCGGGATCGACGGGTCGTCGTGCGGGGCGACGCCGGGGCATTCGGAAGAGGTGGGCATCGAAGGATTCTAGGAGCCGCCCTCCTACAATTCGGCCTCCGTTTTTCTGCTCTCCGGCGCCCGTTTTCGCGGCGCCCAACCCGGTGTCCCCATGACCGAACTGGCCAAGTCCTTCGAACCCGCCGCCATCGAGGCCCACTGGGGGCCGCTGTGGGAACAAAGCGGCGTCTACGAGCCCACGCTCGACGCCGCCAAACCCTCGTTCTCGATCCAGCTGCCGCCGCCCAACGTCACCGGCACGCTGCACATGGGCCATGCGTTCAACCAGACGATCATGGATTCGCTCACCCGTTATCACCGAATGAGGGGCGACAACACGCTGTGGTTGCCAGGCACCGACCATGCCGGCATCGCCACGCAGATCGTCGTCGAGCGCCAGCTGCAGGAGCAGGGGCAGAGCCGTCACGACCTCGGTCGCCCGAACTTCGTCGCCAAGGTGTGGGACTGGAAGCAGCAGTCGGGCTCGACCATCACGCAGCAGATGCGCCGCATGGGCGACAGCGTGAGCTGGAAGCACGAGTACTTCACGATGGACGACAAGCTGTCGACCGTCGTCACCTCGACCTTCGTGCAGTTGTACGAGCAGGGCCTGATCTACCGCGGCAAGCGGCTGGTCAACTGGGACCCGGTGCTGAAATCGGCGGTGTCCGACCTCGAGGTCGAGAGCGAGGAGGAAGACGGCTCGCTGTGGCACATCCGTTATCCGCTGGAGGATGGCTCGGGCGATCTGGTGGTGGCCACCACGCGGCCCGAGACGATGCTCGGCGACGTCGCGGTGATGGTGCATCCGGAGGACGAGCGTTATGCGGCGTTCGTCGGAAAGCGTGTCACGCTACCGCTGTGCGGACGCACGATCCCGGTGATCGCCGACGACTACGTCGATCGCGCGTTCGGCACTGGGGTCGTCAAGGTCACGCCGGCGCATGACGTCAACGACTACGCGGTCGGCCAGCGCCACGGTCTGCCGATCATCGGCGTGCTGACACTCGACGCGGTCATCAACGACAACGCGCCCGAGGCCTACCGCGGCCTCGACCGCTTCGTCGCCCGCAAGCGCGTCGTCGCCGACCTCGATGCACAGGGTTTCCTGGTCGAGGTCAAGAAGCACAAGCTGATGGTGCCGCGCTGCGCGCGCACCGGCCAGGTCATCGAGCCGATGCTGACCGACCAGTGGTTCGTCGCGATGACGAAGGCGGGGCCGGACGGGAAAAGCATCGCGCAGAAGGCGATCGACGCGGTCGAGAGCGGTGCGGTCAAGTTCGTGCCCGAGCAGTGGGTCAACACCTACGACCAGTGGATGAAGAACATCACCGACTGGTGCATCTCGCGCCAGCTGTGGTGGGG
>JARXKP010000345.1 GCA_030271615.1 Pseudomonadota bacterium | reverse complement strand
GAACGGCAGCTTCCCAAGCTTCATACGAGGGTTCGATTCCCTTCACCCGCTCCACGTCTCGCATCCCGATAACGGCCCCGTCAGGGCCGTTTGCGTTTCAGCCCGATCCCCACCTGCCCATGAGCCCGAACGCACCATTGCCCGCCGAAGGCATCGACCTCACGGAGCTGGCGAAAGCAGCCGCGCCACAGCGACCCATCAAGTCCTTCGTGCTGCGTGCCGGGCGCATGGGCAGCGGTCAGGCCCGCGCAATGAACGAGTGGGGCCCGGCATTCACCGTGCCGTATTCGCAGCAGCCGCTCGATGTCGCCAGCACGTTCGGCCGCAGTGCCCCGCTGGTCTTCGAAATCGGCTTCGGCATGGGCGACGCCACCGCGGCGATCGCGGCAGCGCTGCCCGACACCGATTTTCTCGGCATCGAGGTGCACGGGCCCGGTGTCGGCGCGCTTCTCAAGCTGATCGGCGAGCGCGGGTTGACCAACGTGCGCATCGTGCGGCATGACGCCGTCGATGTGCTCGAACACATGATCGGGCCCGGGTCGCTGGCCGGCGTGCACGTGTTTTTCCCCGATCCGTGGCACAAGAACAAGCACAACAAGCGGCGCTTGATCCAGCCCGCTTTCGTCTCGCTGCTGACGTCGCGTCTGGCACCCGGCGGCTACCTGCATTGCGCAACCGACTGGCAGCCGTACGCGGTGCAGATGCTCGAGGTGCTGCAGGCCGAACCCGCCCTGTGCAACACGGCCGACGGCTACGCGCCGAAACCCGCGTACCGGCCCCTGACCAAGTTCGAGATCCGCGGGCTGAAGCTCGGTCACGGGGTCTGGGACCTCGTCTTCCGTCGCCGTTGACACCGACACCCGCGCGCCCCCGGCGTGGCGAGCAAAGTCACGCGACTTTGGTTATCGTCCACGGGTTATCACCCAGCCTCGACCGTCAAAACGGGGCGTCGTCCCGTGTGAACCGGTGGTCTCTTCCGGCTGAGCCCTTCGGCCGCACAGGAGCGACACCTCTCGACAACCTCGATTCGACCGAACCTCGCGTTCGAGCGGATTTCTGTCTGCCCCAAGCCCCATGAACATCGACACCTCGCGCTCCACCCTCGCCGTCCTTTGCAGTGCCGCACTACTGGGCCTCGTGTTGACCAGCGGTTGCTCGAAGCCGAGTGGCCCCGCAGGCGGCCCTCCCGGAGCACCGCCGGTATCGGTCGCACCTGCGGTGCAGCGCACGGTCACCGACATCGAGGAGTTCACCGGCCGGCTGGAAGCGCCGCGTTCGGTCGAGGTGCGACCGCGCATCGGCGGCACGATCGACCAGGTGCATTTCCGCGACGGCGCCCGCGTGGCCCAGGGCGCGATGCTGTTCACCATCGACCCGAAACCGTTCGAGGCCGAACTGGCCCGCGCGCAGTCGCAGCTGACCGCCGCCCGCTCGCGTGCCGGACTGGCCTCGTCGGAACTGGCCCGCGCGAAGAAGCTGCTCGACGCCAAGGCGGTGTCGGCACAGGAGTTCGACCAGCTCACCTCGGGTGCGGCCACCAGCGGTGCCGACATCGCCGCCGCCGAAGCGGCGCTCCGTGTCGCGCAGTTGAACCTCGGCTACACCCGCGTTCGCGCACCGATGGCCGGCCAGTTGTCGCGCGCCATCATCACCGAGGGCAACCTCGTCAACGACCAGAGCGTGCTGACCACGCTGGTGGCCACGCAGACGGTCTACGCCTACTTCGATGGCAGCGAGCAGACCTTCCTGCGGCTGCGCAAGGGCGCCCCGGGTCAGCAGTTGGTGCGCATGGGCCTGGCCGACGAAGCGGGTTTTCCGCACGAGGGCAAGGTCGATTTCGTCGACAACCAGCTGAATCCGCAGACCGGCTCGATCCGCATGCGGGCGGTGTTCGACAACGCCAGGGGCGAGTTCACGCCCGGCCTGTTCGCCCGGCTGCAACTGGCGGGCGGCGCGGCTTACCCGGCGGTGATGACGCCCGAACGCGCCATCGGCACCGACCAGAGCAAGAAACTGGTGTTCGTGATCGGCGAGGGCAATGTCGCTCAGGCGCGCGAGGTTCACCTGGGCACGCTGATCGACGGCATGCGCGTGGTCACTTCCGGCTTGAAGGCCGGCGATCTGGTGGTCGTCGACGGCCTGCAGCGTGTGCGCCCCGGCGCCCCGGTACAGCCGATCAAGGTCGAGACCGACGAGCGCGGCATGCCGATCGCCAAGCCGGCTGCCGGCGCACCACCTGCCGCACCGGCCCCTGCCGCGTCGGCCCCGGCTTCCGCCGCCAAGTCCTGAGCGCACCGGCATGAACATCTCCCGCTTCTTCATCGACCGGCCCATCTTCGCGGGCGTGCTGTCGGTCGTCATCACGCTGGTCGGCGCGATCTCGATCTTCACGCTGCCGATTTCCGAGTACCCCGAAGTCGCGCCGCCGCAGGTGGTGGTGCGGGCGCAGTTCCCGGGTGCCAATGCGCGGGTCATTGCCGAAACGGTGGCGACACCACTCGAAGAGCAGCTCAACGGCGTCGAAGGCCTGCTCTACATGAACAGCCTGGCCACCGCCGACGGTGCGATGACGCTGACCGTCAGCTTCAAGATCGGCACCAACCCCGAAACCGCAGAAACCGCGGTGCAGAACCGCGTGACGCGCGCGCTGCCGAGGCTGCCGGAGATCGTGCGCCAGCTCGGCGTCACCACCGAGAAGAGCTCGCCGAACCTGACCATGGTCGTGCACATGGTCTCGCCGGACAACCGCTACGACGCGCTGTACCTGCGCAACTACGCGGCGCTGAACGTGCGCGACCAGCTGCTGCGCATTCCGGGCATGGGCTCGGTGCAGACCTTCGGTTCGGGCGACTACGCGATGCGTGTCTGGCTCGATCCGCAGAAGCTCGCCGCGCGCAACCTGACCTCGGGCGACGTGGTCGCCGCGCTGCGCGAGCAGAACGCGCAGGTCGCCGCTGGCGTGGTCGGCGCATCGCCGTCACCGAAGGGCACCGAGTTCCAGTTGTCGATCAACACGCAGGGTCGGCTGACCACCGAACAGCAGTTCGCCGATGTGATCGTCAAGGCCGATCCGGTCGACCGGTCGCTGATCCGCATCAAGGACCTGGGCCGCGTCGAGATGGGCCCGAACACCTACGCGCTGGGCTCGCTGCTGAACAACAAGGAAGCTGCGGCGCTGGCGATCTTCCAGGCACCGAACTCGAACGCATTGCAGCTGTCGGCCAACGTGCGTGCGACGATGGAGCGGCTGAAGGCCGACTTCCCCGCCGGCGTCAGCTATTCGATCG
>JARXKP010000040.1 GCA_030271615.1 Pseudomonadota bacterium | reverse complement strand
ACAACTACGGGCCGTTCCACTTCCCCGAGAAGCTGATTCCGCTGATGATCGTCAACGCACTGGCGGGCAAGCCGTTGCCGATCTACGGCGATGGTCGGCAGGTGCGAGACTGGCTCTACGTCAAGGACCACTGCGCGGCAATCCGCATCGTGCTGGCGCAGGGCCGCGTCGGCGAGACCTACAACATCGGCGGCTGGAACGAGAAACCCAACATCGACATCGTTCACATGGTCTGCGCCTTGCTCGACGAGATGCGTCCGGACCCGGCCGGCCACCACAGCCGACTCATAACCCACGTGACCGACCGCCCCGGCCACGACAGGCGCTACGCCATTGATGCGCGCAAGCTCGAACGCGAACTCGGCTGGAAGCCGGCCGAAACCTTCGACACCGGCATCCGCAAGACGGTACGCTGGTATCTCGATCACGCCGACTGGGTGGCGCGGGTGCAAAGCGGGGCCTATCGTGACTGGGTCGACACCCACTACGCGATTCGCACCGACTGATGAAAATCCTGTTGTTCGGCAAGAACGGGCAGGTCGGCTGGGAACTGCAACGCGCACTGGCGCCGCTCGGTGAGTTGATCGCGCTGACCACGAACAGCACTGAATTGAAGGCCGATTTCGCCGATCCCGAATCGCTGGCCGCCACCGTGCGCGCGGTGGCGCCGCAGTGGATCGTCAATGCCGCCGCGTACACCGCCGTCGACAAGGCCGAAAGCGAGCCGGACCTTGCGCGCAGGATCAATGCCGTCGCGCCGGGAGTGCTTGCACGTGAAGCCGCGGCGATCGGCGCCGGGCTGGTGCACTACAGCACCGACTACGTGTTCGACGGCAGCGGCAACGAGCCCTGGGTCGAGGACGACGAGACCGGCCCGCTCGGCGTGTACGGTGCGACCAAGCTCGAAGGCGAAGTCCTGATCCGGGACAGCAGCTGTCAGCACCTGATCCTGCGCACCAGCTGGGTCTACGCAGCGCGCGGGAGCAACTTCGCCAAGACCATGCTGAAGCTGGCTCAAGAGCGTGACGCGCTGAGGATCGTCGACGACCAGATCGGCGCGCCCACCGGCGCAGAACTGCTAGCCGATGTCACGGCGCACGCGTTGCGCAGCGCATCTCGACGACCGGAGCTCTGCGGCACCTATCAAGTGGCCGCTGCGGGGAACACCAGTTGGCACCAGTACGCGCAGCATGTGATCGAGCAGGCGCGGTCAAAGGGACGGCCGATCCGGGTCGCGCACGACGCCATCGCGGCCGTGCCGACCCACGCGTTTCCGACTCTGGCGCGGCGCCCCGGCAATTCGCGGCTGGACACCCGCAAACTACAGGACGCCTTTGACCTGCGCCTGCCGGCCTGGCAAATCGGCGTCGACCGCATGCTGACCGAAGTGCTCGGCTGACCTATACGGACCGGACCTCTGATGAACACTGCTCACCGAAAAGGCATCTTGCTTGCCGGAGGCTCTGGCAGCCGCCTCCACCCGGCAACGCTGGCGATCAGCAAGCAGCTGCTGCCGGTCTACGACAAGCCGATGGTGTATTACCCACTCAGCACGCTGATGCTCGCCGGCATCCGCGACATCCTGCTGATCAGCACACCGCAGGACACGCCGCGTTTCGAGGCCCTGCTGGGCGATGGAAACCGCTGGGGCATCAACATCAGCTACTGCGTCCAACCGAGTCCCGATGGACTGGCGCAGGCCTTCGTGCTGGGCAGGACGTTCGTGAACGGCGACCCAAGCGCGCTGGTGCTGGGCGACAACATCTACTATGGGCATGACTTGCAGGGCCTGCTACAGGCGGCCCACTCGCGCACCCTGGGTGCCTCGGTTTTCGCGTATCACGTGCAGGACCCCGAACGCTACGGCGTCGTCTCCTTCGACAAGAACAAACGCGCCCTCAGCATCGAAGAAAAGCCTCAGGTGCCGCAAAGCAACTACGCGGTCACAGGCCTCTACTTCTACGACAGCCAGGTGTGCGACATCGCGGCCGACATCCGTCCGTCGGCACGTGGTGAACTGGAAATCACCGACGTCAATGCCCGCTACCTGGAACAGGGGCAGTTGACCGTCGAGATCATGGGGCGCGGCTATGCGTGGCTGGACACCGGCACGCACGACAGCCTGCTCGAAGCCGGCCAGTTCATCGCCACACTCGAGAAGCGGCAGGGGCTGAAGGTGGCGTGCCCCGAAGAAGTGGCGTTTCGCTCCGGATGGATCGATGCGAGTCAACTCGAAGCCCTCGCCCGCCCCATGCTGAAAAACGGCTACGGCCAGTATCTGATGCAGATCGTCAACAACCAGGTGTTCTGATGAAGGTGACTCCAACAGCCATCGACGGCGTGTTGATCCTGGAGCCGAAGGTGTTCGGCGATGAGCGCGGCTTCTTTCTCGAAAGTTTCAACCAGCAGGTGTTCAAGGCCGCGGTTGGGCACGAAGTCAGGTTCGTTCAGGACAACCACTCGCGGTCGGCGCAAGGCGTGCTGCGTGGCCTGCACTACCAGCGCGAGCCCTACGACCAAGGCAAACTGGTTCGCGTGACACAGGGCAGCGTGTTCGATGTGGCCGTGGACATCCGCACCGGCAGCCCCACCTACGGGTCGTGGGTCGGCGTCGAGTTGAGCGGACAGAACCACAAGCAACTGTGGATTCCTCCGGGTCTGGCCCACGGGTTTCTGGTCACCAGCGACAGCGCCGACTTCCTGTACAAGACCACCGGGTACTACCGACCCGACGCCGAGGGCAGCATTCGATGGGACGACCCCGACCTCGCCATCGCCTGGCCGCTCAACGGACGCGCGCCATCGGTTTCGGCCAAGGACGCGGCAGCGCCTCCATTGCGCGCCTGAACCATGACGCGCCGCCGCAGGGCGGCTGTCGAATCCGGGCCACAAGGCCCCCCGTGACTTGCCGACCCGCTCGGCCGACCGAATGAGTTTTCTGCTGCTGAGCTTCGTTGTTTCACTGCTGACCACGCTGGTGGTGGTGCGCTCCAGCGATCAACACGGACGCCTGTCGTCAGACACCGAAATCTCCGGGCCGCAGAAGTTCCACGTCCAGCCGGTGCCGCGCATCGGCGGGGTCGGGGTGCTGGTGGCGATGGTCGCAGGCGCGACGCTGGCGCAATTCACGCGGCCGGCCCACAGCCTGTCGCTGTGGCTGCTGCTGGCCGCCAGCCTGCCGACTTTTCTGGGTGGATTCGCCGAAGACATGACCAAGAACGTGTCGGCAGCGCGGCGACTCACCGCCACTGTCATCTCGGCCGGGCTTGCGGTGTGGCTGCTCGATGCGGTGATACACCGCACCGACATCCCGGGCGTCGATCAGTTGGTGGGAATGGAGCCGTTCGCCATCGCGCTGACCTTGTTCGTCGTCACCGGGGTGGCCAATTCCGTCAACATCATCGACGGCTTCAACGGCCTCGCGTCGATGTGCGTGCTGATCATGATGCTGGCGGTTGCCTATGTCGCGTTGCAAGTCGGTGACCGTCTGGTGCTGACCGCCGCGATGATCGCCGCTGGCGCCGTGCTCGGATTCTTTGTCTGGAACTTCCCCGGCGGTCTGATCTTCCTGGGGGACGGAGGCGCGTACCTGCTCGGCTTCCTGCTGTCCGAACTCGGCGTGCTGCTGATCATGCGCAATGCGCTGGTGTCGCCGCTGTTCCCGTTGCTGCTGTGCGCCTATCCAATCTTCGAGACGATCTTCTCGATCTACCGACGCAAGATATTGAAGGGCGTCGCTTCTTCGCAGCCGGATGGCATCCATCTGCACACCTTGATCCACCGCAGGCTGGTTCGCCAGATGATCGGCGACACCCACGAACACCGCCTGCGCGCCCGCAATTCGATGACGTCGCCCTATCTGTGGCTGCTGTGCAGCCTGTCGGTGATTCCGGCGGTCCTGTGGTGGAACCAGACCGCCGTGCTCAGCGGATTCCTCGCGCTGTTCATGATGTCGTACATCGTGCTGTACTGGCGCATCGTGCGATTCAAGGTACCGAAGTGGCTGGTGACCCGGCGCTGACGGCCCGGCGCTCGACGGGCCTCCCCGGCTTGTACTCGGGGATGAACCGGGCCAGCCGCTCACGTTGACTCGCCGGTGAGCCTTCGCTCCGCGGCTCACCCAGCCACCCGAGCAACTCGCCGGTCCAGGTTTCGCCCGCATCGTCGTTGAGTCTCGCGATGCGCAAACGCGGATGAGCCGACGGCTGCGTCAAGTCGGCATCGGCCAGCAGCTCTTCGTAGAGCTTTTCGCCGGGGCGCAGACCGCTGAAGACGATGCCGATCTCGTTCTCGCGATGTCCGCTCAGGCGGATCAGGTCGCGCGCCAGTTCGACGATCTTCACCGGCTCTCCCATGTCCAGCACATAGACCTGTCCGGTACGCGCCAGCACCGCTGACTGCAGCACGAGCCGCACCGCTTCGGGGATGGTCATGAAGTAGCGCGTGATGTCGGGATGCGTCACCGTCACCGGTCCGCCCCTGGCGATCTGCTCCTTGAACTTCGGTATCACGCTGCCGCTCGAGCCCAGCACATTGCCGAAGCGCACCGCCGAAAGCACCGTGCCCGAGCCCTGCGTCGCCAGATGCGACAGCACCCGTTCGGCGGCGCGCTTGCTGGCACCCATCACATTGGTCGGGTTGACTGCCTTGTCGGTGCTGATCATCACGAACCGCTCGGCACCGCTCTCCATCGCGGCCAACGCCGCGTGGTAGGTGCCCAGCGTGTTGTTCTGCAGCGCAGCCCAGGCGTTGTCGTCTTCCATCAGCGGCACATGCTTGAACGCGGCCGCATGGAACACGAGGTGCGGCCGGTGGGTGCCGAAGGTCGCCCGCAAGTGGGCGAGGTCCTTCACGTCGCCCATCAATCGCACCAGCGGCAGACCGGGATGCAACTCGCCGAGCTGCTGCTCGATCTGGTACAGCGCGAACTCGCTCAACTCGTACAGCACCATGCGGGCGGGGCCGTAGCGCGCCAACTGGCGGCACAGCTCGCTGCCGATCGAGCCACCGGCGCCGGTGACCAGCACCGTCTTGCCGGACACCAGATCGGCGATTCCCGCTTCGTCCAGCACGACCGGCTCGCGACCCAGCAGGTCTTCGGGCTCGATGGCTCGGATGCGCTCGACGCGCGCACCACCCGACTGCAGTTCGCTGACTGAAGGCACCGTGAGCACCGGCAGCGATGTGGATGCGGCCAGTCCGATGGCCCGCCGCCGCTGCGTCGCGGTGGATCCCGGCAGTGCGGTGATGATGTGGGTGGCACCGGCAGTGACCCGTGGATCGACCACATCGTCGAAGGTGCCCAGCACCGGCGCGCCGGAGATGCGAGCCCCGCGCTTGGCCGGGTCGTCGTCGAGCAGGCCGAGCACCGTCCAGCCCTGCTGAGGCAGCCCGGCCACCAGCAACCGTGCCGCTTCGCCCGCGCCCATCACGATGGCCCGCCGAACTTCGCCCTGGCCTCCGGTGATCTGCGCGCGCGAATGCTCGTACACCATCCGGTAGGCAATGCGAGTCATGCACAGGCCCATCAGCGTGACGAACGGATGCACGGCCAGCACGGCTCGCGGCACGCCATACAACTGCGCCATCAACACGCCCACAGCGCACAGCGCACCGGCAACACCGCAAGAGAGCGTGAGCCGCTTGACCTCGCCAAACCCCGAGAACCGCCACATGCCACGCGGCACACCGGCGACCACGAACACCGACAGGTACGTGGCGACCACGCCCAGCAGAACCCACCCGTCGTACACCGGCCGATCGCTCCACCAGCGCTCGAACCCCAGACGGAACAGGTAGGTGAAGTTCCAGCAGATCGCGACCACCAGCGCATCGAGCGCCAGCGTCAGCGGCTTGCGGTGCGGACGCCAGCGAGCCAGGGTTCGATCGAGTCGGTGCCAGATCATGAGGAGTGCAATTCGAGGAGTGGACCAGCGTGCGCTGCGCCCGATTATGTTGGCGAGGTGAGCGGCATCAGCGCGGTTGTGCAAGGGCAAACCGCCCGGATCACCGCCATCAGCCGGCGGGCTTTCGAGTCCACAGCACCCTCAGCGTGGCCGCGATCAGCCGCAGGTCGGCACCGACGCTGGCCTCGTCGACATAGCGCGCCGACAGCCGTAACTTGGCCGGCAACACGACCTCGATGTACTCGCGCTCGGGATCGGTGGCCCGGGACAGCAGCGCGGCTTCGTCGCGAAACGCCAGCGATGCGATGTCGGTGATACCCGGCCGCACGCTCAGCACCTTGTCGCGCAGGTCCGCCGGATACAGCGCCACGTATCGTGGCACCTCGGGCCTCGGACCGACCAGGCTCATGCAGCCGCGCAACACGTCGATCAGTTGCGCCAGCTCGTCGAGCTTGGTGCGCCGCAGCAGCGAGCCGACGCGGGTAATGCGTGGGTCGGGCCCGACGGTGAGCTGCGGCGCGGCGGCACTCACATCGGCTTCGTCGGCGTCTTCGCGATGCGCCATGGTGCGGAACTTGTGGATGCGAAATTCGCCACCGTGGCGCCCCACCCGCGTCTGCCGGAAGAACACAGGCCCCGGCGTATCGAGCTTGATCGCGACCGCCATCAGCAGCAGCAGCGGGCTCAGCAGCAGCAGGCCGAGGCCTGATGCCAGCAGGTCGAACAACCGCTTGGCCATCGAAAGTGGAGCCGCGATCAGCCGAGCAACGCGCGCAACGCGTCGATGACGCGCTGCACCTCGTGCGGGCCCATGCGGGTGTACAGCGGCAGGCTCAGCATCCGCTCGTAGGCGTGCTGGCTGTGCGGGAAGCGATCCGGCGTCAGCGCATAGCGGTCGCGCCAGTAAGGCTGCAGGTGCAGTGGGATGTAGTGCACGCTGCAGCCGATGCCAGCGGCGTACAGGCCTTCGATCATCTCGTCGCGCGTCAGCTTCGCGTCGTCGGTCAGGCGCAGCACATAGAGATGCCAGGCATGCGTGTCGCCCGGCAGCGGGCGCGGCGGCGTGATGACCGGCAGATCGGCAAAGGCCACGTCGTAGCGGGCGGCGATGTCGGCCCGCGTGCGCTGAAACGCGGGCGCGCGCCGCAACTGGTGGATGCCCATCGCCGACGCGATATCGGTCAGGTTGTACTTGAAGCCGGGCGCGACGACCTCGTAGTACCAGCTCGGCGCCTTCGCGGTGAACCGGTCGAACGCATCGCGGTTGATGCCGTGCAGGCGCATCACCTGGATGCGCTGGGCCAGCGCCGCATCTCGCGTCACCACCATGCCGCCTTCGCCGGTCGTCATCGTCTTGTTGGCGTAGAAGCTGAACACCGTGACATCGCTGTCCAGCGTGCCGACGAGCCGCCCGCCGCAGGTGGTCGGCAGCGCATGTGCGGCGTCTTCGACCACCTTCAGACCGTGACGTCGCGCGAGCGACAGCAGCGCGGTCATGTCGGCCGCCAGACCGGCGTAATGCACCGGCATCACCGCCTTGGTTCGCGGCGTGATCGCCGCCTCGACCGCCGCGACATCGATGCACAACGTCGCCGGATCGATGTCGACCAGCACCACATCGGCGCCGAGATAGCGCACCACCTCGGCGGTCGCGGTGAAGGTGTGCGTCGTCGTGATCACCTCGTCGCCGGGGCCGATGCCCAGGGCTTCCAGCGCGAGATGCAGACCAGCAGTGGCCGAGTTGACTGCCATGGAATGCAGGCCGGTCTCAACCCCATTCGACGAACCCAGAAAGGCCGTGAAGTCTTCCTCGAAGCGCCGCGTCTTCGGTCCGGTCGTGATCCAGCCGGACTTCAGCGTGTCGACCACCTCGGCGATCTCGTCGTCGCCGATGTCGGGCAGGGCGAAAGGGATGAAGGAGGGTGGGGACTTTGTCGTCATCAGGGTTTGCCGATCCAGCAGAGCAAGTGGGTGCGCAAGAAGGGCAACGAGTTCAGCACCCGACAGGCGGCGTCGTGCACCTTCACCGCACGACGGCTCAAGGGCGGTGCCAGCGTGACGCGCCTCGCGTCGATTTTGCCGTGCGGGAACAGCGAACGCACCCGCGACAACCGCATGCCGTGCACGCCCGGATTGCGCGGGTTGTCGTAGGTGAATTCGGACCAGAGCACGCAACCCGGTTTCACCCAGCGCCACATGGCTTCGGCAAGTTGCGGCTGGAAGGCATCGTCGAGCAGCGACGAGAACACGGTTGACACGAATACGATGTCCTGCAATTGCGCCGCGATCTGCAGCTGCGACGCATCGCCTTCGTGCAGGGCGACGGTAGAGGGCATCCGGCCAGGGCCTGCACGATGCGATCGGTCACGGTGCGACGCGCGTAGCGGGCCACCGCGGCATTGGGTTCGTGGATCATCGGTGGGCCTCGCCCGACACGGCGTCGATGAACCGCTGCGCCAGCACCCCGTAACTGTGATGCGCCCGCACGAAGACACGCCCGCGCGCGCCCATCTCGGCGCGTTCCGCCGGGGGGCGTGCCAGCAGATTCTTCAGTCCTTCGGCGACCGCATCCGCAGACTCGGGCGCCACCGTCAACCCGCAGCCGGCCTCGGCCACCGGGTCGTTGCCCGCCTCGACCGAATGCAGCACCGCGCAGCCCGCCATCATGTAGTCCATCAGCTTGTTCGGCGCGATGCCGAAGCGGTAGATCGGCACGCGCTGCCAGCCGATGTAGGCGATGTCGAACATGCTCAGCAGCGCCGGGATCTGCGCCTTCGGGATCGGCGGCAGCATCAGCACGTTGGCAAGCCCTTCGTCGCGCACGCGCTGCGCGAGGCGCGCCTTCTCGTGGCCATCGCCGACCAGCACGAAGGCGATCGGCTGGTCGCGCAGCAGCGCGGCGGCGTCAAGCAGCACGTCGAGAGCGTTGGGCAGGCCATGCGAGCCGGCATAGCCGACGACGCTGCGGCCAGCGGCCTTCAGCGCGGCGATGCGGACGGCCAGCTCGGATGAAAGCGGCGCGGCCTCGCCCTGCCACTCGTCCAGCGCGATGCCGTTCGGCACGATGTGCAGCTTGCGCAGGTCGAGCCCGTGCGCGCGCATGTGCTCGGCCACCTTGGGCAGCATCGAGACGACCACGTCGGCATCGCGGTAGGCGTCGTTCTCGGCCTTCTGGCACATCAGGATGAAGGGGTGCCAAGGCGACATGCCCGACAGCTCGATCGGCGAGGCAGGCCACAGGTCGTGCACCTCGTACACCAGCGTCGCGCGGGCCAGCCGCGCGATGCGGCGCGCGACCCACACGTCCATCGGATAGGTGCTGGAGGCGATCACCACATCGGGCCGGAACTCGCGCGCCAGCCGGTCCGATTCGCGCCACAGCCGGCTCAGGAACGCCCAGATGTTCTTCACGCGGCCGAGTCCATTGCCCGTGTAGGCAGGCGTCGGCAACCATCGGTAGCCAATGCCGTCGATCGACTCATCCAGCGGTTGCCCCGCCACCGCTGGCTGCCGGCTGCGCACATGCGAATTCGACGCTGCGACGATCTGCACGCGATGACCCGCCCTCACCCACTCGCGTGCCAGGTAGTACGGGCGGTACTCCATGCCGTGGCGGGGCGAACCCGCGTAATGGTTGAGGTATAGCAAGTTCAGGCACCCGGCTCTGCGGCCAGGTGCCGCACTTCGATCACCCGGGGCGGCGGTGCTCTGGGTCATGGTTCAGTCAGCACAAGGGGATGGCCCGGCCAGCACCGCGCGGTAGACCTCGATCATCCGGTCCAGCGATCGATCCCAGGTGTAATGCTGCAGCACACGGGCGCGGCCCGCACGGCCCAGCCTTATTCGCAGGGCCTCGTCCCGGACCAGCCGGGTCAAGGCATCGGCCGCCGCCGCGGCGTGGTCACGGGGAACGATCAGCCCGGTTTCCTCGTGGCGGGTCACTTCGGCGAGCCCTTCAGCATCGGAAACGACGACCGGCTTCTCGCAGGCAGCGGCTTCGATCGCCGCCACGCCGAAGCTCTCCTCGCGACTGAGCGCGACGAAGATGTCCATCCGATGCAGCATCTCGGGCACCCGGGCATGTGGCACCGCCCCATGGAACGTCACCGTCGCGGACAGCCCCAGCCGTCCGACGAGGGCCTCGAGTGCGGACTGCTCGGGACCGGCGCCGGTGATCTCCAGGCGAAGCCGGGTTGCCGGACCGATGCGCTGAACCGTCATCGCGAAGGCCTCAATCAGCACATCGACGCCATACGTTCTGGCCAGCGTCTTCACCGTGCCGATCACGATCTCCCCCGGCACGGCGTTCAGGCGTCCCGGGACAAAGATCTGTTCGTCGACACCGAACGGGGTCACGAAGGGACGCACCGGCACCCCCAACGCGCAGACCCTTCGAGCCATGCAGTCGCTGGTGGAGGCGATCGCCGCGGCCGCCCTCAGATTGCCACGCAGCATCCAGCGATGCGCCGGTGAGATGCGAGGAAAGTCGTAGACATCGCTGCCCCACACCGACAGCAGCGTTGGCCGGAACCCGGTCAGGCGCGCCAGCAGGCCGTAGCCCGTCGCGTAGTGCGCGTTCAGCAGGTCGGGGGCGATGGTCTCGAGGCTCGCTGCGAGCTCGCCCGACGACAACAGGTAGGCCCACGGTGCCGACCGTGACAGACGATGCATCTGGACGCGCGGGTCGACACCCGCACCCGCATCGTGGGCGCTGAGCAGATGCACATCCAGCCCGCGGCCGACCAATCCGTTGACCCAACGGATGGCATGGACGGAATTCGCCGCCGAGAGAAATGCGACCCTCATCCGCGCGCCGTCAGATCGGCTGCCACCTGACGCGCCCGCGCCTGCCAAGTGTGTTCATCGCGGATGCGACGCAGCGCCGCGACCTTCTCGCCGACCCGGGCCCGGTTGGCCAACAGGCCCTGCAGCAGCGACTTGATCGCCTGCGCCTCGCAGGGCACCGACCAGCCCACGTCGTGTCGCTCGACGAAATCTCCGGCCAGGGTACCGGCGCTGGCGATCACCGGAGTCAGCGCCCCGATGTATTCGTACAGCTTGACCGGCGCAGCAAATGCCCAGTAAGGATGCGGCTTGACGCAGAGCACGCACGCGTCAGCCCCTTCGAACAGCTCGATCAGCTCCGCTCCCGAGCGATGAACGATCCGGATGTTGCCGGCTGCGGGCAGCAGGTACTCGTGCTGCACGGCACGCCATTCGGCCTCCCGGGTGCACAGCGTCAGCTCGACACCGGGAAGATCGCCGAGAGCCCGGAAGAGCTCATGCAACTGGTAGTGCGTACCCAGCCCACCCACATACAAAAGCCGCAACGCAGTGCCAGGCCGATGCACCAGCGGACGGTCGATGAAGCCCGGCGGCAGTTCGCGCATCTGGCCGGGACGGACCCAGGGGACATACCTCGCCATCGCCATCGACGGCAGGTACAGCCGGTCGAGCAGGCGCCGGTACTGGATCAGGTCGTAGCGGTAGAAGAGCTTGGCGGCTGCCTCTTTCCACCACGGAAGCGACGAACCGTACTGCGAAAACCGCCAGTAGATGTCGCGATAGAACAGCCCCAACGGAACCGCCTGCGCCTTCAGCCGCGCGAAGAACCCGAAGTCCAGGAGGGGCGCGATCGGCAGGTGGTGGGACTCGGTCAGCAACGTGGGCTCGGTCGAGCTCTCGCCGTACAGGAAGTCGTAGCGCAGGCCCTGGGCAAGATTTCGGTCCACCGCCGCGATCGCACGCGCGCGATCGGCCGCATGGCCCGCCACCACATCGACCTCGAAGCCGAGCGAACGGAACGCCTCGATCATCTGGAAGGGCCGGATGCCACTGGCCGCCTTCGCGTCGGGGCCGACAGGCAAGGGGTGATGGAAGATCATTCTCATCGGGCGGCGCTCCGCAGACTCTCGTAGAGCGCGACGAACTGCCTGATGTTGTCCGCAAACAGGGCCTGATCGGCCACACCCTGCTCGTTGACGATCCGCCCTCCCAGATCCCAGCTGCCGGACTCCCACCACTGCATCGCATGCAACAACGCCGCACCAAGCCCATCCAGGTCGGCCACCAGCACGCCGGTGTGCTTGTCCTGCACCCATTCGCGGTTGGCGGGCAAGTCGCTGAGAACAGGCAGGCAGCCGGCCTCCATGGCCTCGAGCAGGCTGACCGAAGTCCCATCGGACTCGGGCACGCTCACGAAGAGAGCGCTGCGGCGATAGGCTCTTGCCAACTCCAGCGCAGGCAGCATGCCTGTGAACTGAACACGCGCACCGAGCCCGAGCTCTTGGGCCAAATGCTGAAGCGCCGTCGTCTCGCCGCCAGAAGCCGCGACCTCCAGCACCCAGTCGGACTGCGTCTCGGGCAGGCCGGCGAAGGCGCGCAGGATCTCATCGATGCGGTACAGCGGCTTGTGAAGTCGGCACGACAGCAGGCGCCGCTCTCGGGGCACCTCGGGCAGCGCCGGCGGCGGGTCGATGCCGATCGGGATCCATTCGCGCCGCACCGGCACCTGCGGTCCGCACACGCGCTCGGCGGCGGTCAGCAGCACCCGCGCATCGGCCGTCCAGGCGTCCGCAGATCGCAGCGCGTGCTGCACCTTCCAGCGGTGCAACCAGTTCCACTCATGCAGCTTGAGGACGTCCGAGCCCCACAGCGTGACGACCACCGGCACGCCGAGGCTGCGCGCGGCCCGCACGGCATACCAGGCGATGCTGCTGGCCTGGTGCACATGCACCACCGCGGGTGCCCAACGACGAATCAGCGCGCGCAAGCGCGACGGTGCGGACCACGACCGGGTGCCCAGATCCAGCGTCGTCGCGTCGAGCAACCCCGGCAGGCGACCGAACGCGATCTCGCCCTGCGTGGCGACGACGGTACGCACACCGGCCGCACTCAGTCCGCGGACAAAGCGTTCGACGTGAATCGACTGGCTGCCGACCACGAGCACCGGAGCGTCGTCGGTCATTGCGCAGGACGCCCGAACGTCAGCAACTGCGTCGCAGAGTCCGTATCAGCGAGGAAGCCAGTGTCCGCATCGGCGGCGCACGCGGCGATGCGTGACAGCAGCGTGTCCGCGATCGGAATTCGCCATGCAGCGAGACGCGCCAACCCGCGCACCGACGGACTGCGGCGGTAGGTGGCGAACGCACGCGTCGGACTCTCGGTCGGGTGATAGAAACCACGACGCGCTTGCAGATGGAGCCCCACAGCGCCGAAGGCTGTGATCAGCGCATCGACGCAGCGCAACGTCAGGTAGCCGTTCGACGTCTGCGTCCCCTGGCGCGGGCTGAAGGTTTCCAGCACCACGAACCGGCCGCCGGGGGTTAGCCGGTCGGCCAGCTGACGCAACAGCGCCTGCAGTGCAGCATCGTCGGTAACGTGCTGCAGCACGGTGACACTGAGGATCAGGTCGTAATGCCCCGCGAGCGCCGTGTCCATCCGGCTCTCGAAGCGGATTTTCGATGCGGCATGGCGTCGCTGCGCAAGGGCCAGCACCTCCGGCGAGATGTCGTACCCGATCACCTGGTCGAAATGCGAAGCCAGCAAGCCACAGAAGTCGCCGACACCGCAGCCGAAGTCAAGCGCCGCCGCGCCGCTGCCACCGGGGATCGCGCGTATTGCTTCGCGCACCGCCGCCAGCCGAAGGTGCTGGTCGTAGGCGTACACGGCAGGGTCCGACCATCCGGTATGGCCGTGGCGTCGTGCACGGTCGTCCCAGAAGCGCGCGTCGCTCACGCCGCACCCCGCGAGAGTTGCAGAAGCCACCGGCCATAGACCAACAGGACACCCGAGGTGAGCGCCGACTGGGCTGCCAGCGCGTGCAGCAGCGGCCAGTCGAGCGCCCAGCCGATCGCGACCGGCACGACCATCGCCAGCTGGTAGGCGATGCCGAAGCCGAATGCCCGGCCCTGCCGACCCACGATGAGGGGCAGTTGCGACAACGGCGAGGTCATGAAGTTGAGCACCATCCAGGGCGCCAGCACCCGGGCCTGTTCTCCGGCGGCACGCCACTCGGCGCCGAACAGCCAGGCAAAAAGGTCTGGCGCGCACATCAACACCAGAAAAACCGGAACCGCGAAGACAGCCAGCCGGCGGACCGTGCGTCGGGCCAAATCGGCCAGGTCGCACTGCGTCGACACCAGGCGTGCAGCCCGTTGTTGGAACACCGCGCCGATCGACGCGCCCAGCATCGCCAGGGGCGCGCGCGCGACGCGAAGTGCAAAGGCGTAGCCGCCCAGCGCCGCTGCGCCGTATACCGCACCCAGCAGGCACAGCACCACGCTCGCCTGCAAGGCGTCGAGCACAGCGTGCGGCAGGTTGATGCGGGGAAAGTCGCGGTAACGGCTCGCCAGCGCCGACAGCCGCGGCACATCGACGCCGCGCACCGCTGGCCGAGGCCCGCCACCGACCAGCAAGGCGGCGCCAGTCGCCTGGCCGAGCACGCTGCCCAGCATCAGGCCGGGGCTAGCCCAGCCGATGACGCCCAGGCCGATGCTTGCCACCGAGGTGATGCCGGTCTGTGCGATACGGTTGATCGCCAGCCCGCGGAACGCTTGGCATCGGTTCGCCCAGCCGGTGAGCGTATTGACAACTGCCGTCAGCCACACCGCCAGTGGCAGCAGCCAAGCCCACACACCCAGTCGCAGATCACCGGCGCGCGCTGCCAGCGCATCGCCCCAGACCGCAACGGCGGCCAGCGTCAGGGCTACCACCGGCAGCGCGATCAGAAGCGCCAGCCACGCCACCTGCCAGGCTTCGTCGTCGCTGGCCGGCAGCAGCACCGCCAGTTCGTACCGGCCGGTGGCGCCAGTCGAGAGCAACGTGACCACGCTCGCGAATAAGGCAAACGTGCCGAACTGCTCTGGTGTGTAAAGGCGCGTGAGCACCAGGCTGGCCGCCAGGGCGATGGCCTGCGCGATGCTGGAGCCGCCGAGCAGGGTGAGCACTTGGCGCAACGCACCGCCGGCCGCCATGCCCGCTGCGTTCATGCCCGCAGCACTTGTGCCACGTGAAGCTGGTCCGCATCGCTCAGGTCGGCACTCATCGGCAGGCTCATCACCCGCGCCGCTGCGCGCACGCTCTCGGGACAGCAGTCCGGGCAGCACAGCGCCGCATAGGCCGGCTGGTGATGCATCGGTTTCGGATAGTGCACGGCGGTCGGGATACCTTGCTCCTGCAGCTTGGCCTGCACCGCGGCGCGGTCCTCGACAAACACCGTGTATTGAGCGAACACGCTGGTGCGCCCGGCTCGTTGCGTCACCACCGGCACCCGTCCGGCCAGCAGTTCGTTGTAGCGAGCGCCCAGGGCCATGCGCTGCGCGACTTCCCAGTCGAAACGCTCGAGCTTGGCCAGCACGATCGCGCACTGCAGCGTGTCCATGCGCCCGCCCACGCCGACACGGGCGTGGGTGTAGCGCGCGCTCTGGCCGTGGACACGGATCTCGCGGCAGGCCTTCGCGAGGGCGTCGTCGCTGGTGAAGATCGCTCCGCCGTCCCCATAGCAACCGAGCGGCTTGCTGGGGAAGAAGCTGGTGCAGCCGAACGTGCTCACATTGCAGCTCTTCTTGCCGTGGTACTCCGCGCCGAAACTCTGCGCCGCATCTTCGATCACTGGCAGCCGATGGCGCTGCGCGATCTCGTTGATCTCGTCCATGTCGGCCACCTGGCCGTACAAGCTCACCGGCATGATGGCGCGGGTGCGGGGCGTGATCTTCGCCTCGATCAGTGACGCATCGATGTTGCAGGTGTCGTGCTCGATGTCGACGAACACCGGCCGGGCGCCCAGCAGCACGATCACCTCGGCGGTGGCCGCGAAGGTGAACGGCGTGGTGATGACCTCGTCGCCGGGTTTCAGATCGAGCGCCATCAGCGAAATCAGCAGCGCTTCGGTACCGCTGGAGACGGTGATGCAGTGCTTGGCCCCGGTGAATGCCGCGAGCGCGACCTCCAGCTCGGTAACCTCGGGGCCCATGATGTACTGGCCGTGATCGAGCACGCGCTGGATGCGCTCGTCGATGCGCGGCTTCAGCGCGGTGTACTGGGTCTTCAGGTCGGTGAACTGCATGTGGCGGTCAGTTTCCAGGGTCGTCGGAGGGCGCGGTTTCGACGCTCAGCGTGTGGCCATCGAGGCGGTATCGTTCGCCGGTGGCCGGGCAGGCGGCCACCCCGGCGCCCGATGCCGGCAGGTCGAGGCGCTCGCCATGCCGGCTCATCCAGCCGACGCGACGTGCAGGCACGCCGACCACCAATGCATAGGCCGGCACGTCGCGGCTGACCACCGCACCGGCACCGACAAAGGCATGCTCGCCAATCGTGGTGCCGCAGACGATGGTGCAGTTGGCGCCGAGGGTCGCGCCACGGCGGATCTGCGTGCGTCGGTACTCGTTCTTGCGCGGGACGGCCGAGCGCGGGTTGTGGACGTTGGTGAAAACGACGCTGGGGCCGCAAAACACGTCGTCATCCAGCGTGACGGCGTCATAGACAGACACGTTGTTCTGAATCTTCACGTTGTGGCCGATGACCACCTCGTTGCCCACGTACACGCCCTGCCCCAGAGAACAGCCGGTGCCGATGCGTGCGCCGGAACAGACGTGTGCGAAGTGCCAGACGCGCGTGCCGTCGCCGAGTTGCGCGCCTTCGTCGACGAAGGCGCTGGGGTGGATGACAACGGCCATCGTCAAAACACCAGCGGCAAGCCCACTCGCGCACCGTCGCGCGCGCTGCGGTAGGCCGCGATGACCACCTCGAGCGAGCGAAGGCCTTCGTAGCCATCGACCTCGGCGTGTTTTTCACCGCGCAGCGTGGAAATCACGTTGTCGTAGTAGAGCGGATGACCGAAGCCGTAAACCGAAGGCGTCGCATAGTTTGCCGACTTGACGACCGAATCTTCGGGCAACGTCTCGTCGAATTCCCAGTGCTCGATCCGATTGACGGCCACACCGCCGACACGCACCGTACCGCGTTCGCCGATCAGCGTGATGCTGCCCTCGAAGTTGCTGCCGTGCGTCAGCATCGTGACGTTGATCGAAGCCAGACCGCCCTTGCGCAAACGCAACGACATCACGCCGGTGTCTTCGGCCTCGATGTCGCGGGCCAGAGTGGCGGTGTAGGCATGCACGCTGTCGACCGGACCCACCAGCCAGTCGACCATGTCGACATAGTGGCTCGCCTGGTTCATGAACGCACCACCGTCAAGATCCCAACGTCCGCGCCAAGGCGCTTCGTCGTAGTAGCTTTGCGGGCGTGTCCAGAACACGTTGACGTTGACCATGTAGATGCGACCGAACCGGCCGGCATCGACCGCCCGCTTGAGCAGCTGCATCGTCGGGTTGAGACGGTTCTGTTTCACGACGAAGAGCTTGACGCCCGCATCGCGACACGCCCGCACCATGGCCATACCTTCGTCCCACTTGGTAGCCATCGGCTTCTCGCTCAGCACATGGCGACCCGCACGTGCCGCTTCTATGGCCTGCTGAGGATGCAAACCGCTAGGCGTGGCCAGCGTCACGATGTCGACGTCTGCGCTGGCCAGCATCTGCGTGAGCGACGCGTAGCGAGCACAGTCAATCGCTGGCGCGGCCAACGCGGCCGGATTGCTGTCGCACAGCGCGACGATTTCTGCGCGTTCGCTGTGTTCGCCGAGCGCCGCCAGGTGGTTCTTGGAAATGCGGCCGCAGCCCACGAGCGCGAAACGGATGCGTCGGTCGACGATAGGCAATCGAGTTACGGTTTCCATGAGGTCACGACCATCGCAGCGAGCGCCAATGCGGCAAGAAGAATTCGAGTGTAGGGGTCATTGCCCATGCTCAACCGATCAACAAGGGCGGCATGTCGAGCCTTATTGACAGCAATCCGCAGCCCCTCAGCCCCCAAAGTCACTCGCCAGCCCGCACACCCCATCCCGCAGCACATAGCGTTCTCCGGTGGCCGGGCAGCTGGCAACGCCGTCGCCCTTCAGAGGCAGCGCGAGCGGTT
>JARXKP010000344.1 GCA_030271615.1 Pseudomonadota bacterium | reverse complement strand
CGCGGCGCACGACATCGAACGCCGCGAGCGCGAGTCGCACGCGCTCCCACTCGCTCACGGCCACCAGCCGTTGCCACGGACTCTCGTGCCCGATGCGTTCGAGTTCATCGAGCACCGCCAGCGCTTCCTCGGTGCGACCTCGCACTTCGTGCATGCGCGAGATGGCGAGGTGGGCCACCGCGATGAAGTCCAGCGTGACCGACTCCGAGATTTCGCGCTGGAAGCGATGCGCCAGCGATTCCAGCGTCTCCAGGTCGTTGGCCTCGTAGAGCGCCCAGATGTGGCAGGCCGCCAGTGCGGCGCCGGCCACCGAGGTGTCGAGCGGCGCCTCCTGGGCGTTCGCGTCGCGCAGGTGCGCCAGCGCCTCGTGCAGCCGCCCCTGCGCCAGAAGATTGCTGCCGGTGATGGCGGCGGTGTAACCGCCGACGAACGAGCCGCCGCCCCGCCCGATGTGGGAACGCGCCAGCGCGAGCGCCTGACGGGCGCCCTCGAAGTCGCCGCGGGAGATCTTGCCCATGGCCAGCACGTTCGAGGCGGCCCCCAGCTCGAAGGCGGGGAAGCCTTCGATCTCGCGCTGCACCACGCCGGAGCTGTCGATGATGGCCAGCGCCGCTGGCATGTCCTCGTCCACCAGCAGGAACGACATCGCGCGGCACAGATCGGGGTTGGTCGTGGACACGATGTCGCCGCAGCCGGCCTGCGCCTCCATCAGTTCGAGCAGCGGACGCAGCTTGGGGCGGCGGCGCAGGAACATCAGTGCATACGCGGCGCGGATGACCAGGGCGGTGCGCTGGGCCACCTCGTGGAACGGAAGGCGATCCAGCCAGCGTTCCAGCGTGATCAGCTCGGCGCCGGCCACCCGCTGCGCCGACCAGTCGGTGAGCATCGATGCGGCCAGCGCGAAGTTGCCGCCACACAGCGCGTGATGCACCGCCTCCTCGGGCAGACCATGGCTCAGGTACCACTGGGCCGCCCGTTCGTGCACCTGCCTCACCACGTCGGGAGCGCTGCGCTGCAGGCTGTCGGACAGGTAGCTGGAGAACAGCCCGTGGTACTTGAACCACCGGTTGTCCGAATCGAGCGCCCGCACGAACAGGCCCGAACGCTCGAGCTGCACCAGCAGCGCCTGCGCGTCACCGAAGCCGGTCACCGCCTCGCACAACGGCGCCGAGAGCCGCTGCAGCAGCGAGGTCTTGAGCAGGAACTCCTGGATGTGCGGTGTCTGCAGCGACATCACGTTGTCGGCCAGGTACTCGGCCAGTTCGCGCGGGCCGTTGTCCTCGTCACCGCCCAGCGAGAGACGCACCTCGGGGCTCAGCAGCGCCAGGCGGAACAACTGCACGCCGGCGGGCCAGCCCTCGGTGCGTCGGTAGATCGCGTCCACCTCGCCGGAGCTGACGCGCAGGGTGTCGGTGCCTGAGAAAAACCGAGCCACCTCGTCGGGGGTGAAACGCAGGTCGTCGGCGCGCACGACGATGGCCACGCGGTTGACCAGCAGCGTCGCCAACCCGATCTCTGGCAGCGAACGCGAGCCGATGAACACATGCACATGCGGCGGCAGACGCGCCAGCAGCGTACGGAAGAAGCGCAGGATCGCGTCGCTGCGCAGCGCCTGGAACTCGTCGAGGAACACCGAGGCGTGGGTGTCCATGCCCGACAGGGTGTCCAGCATCCAGTCGGCCAGATCTCGCGGTGCGTCGCCTGCACTCGGGCGGGGTGCGACGGGTGCGGCGGCGTGGTCGTTGAGCAATCCCGTCATCGCGACCATGTGCGATTCGAAGCGCCGCGGGTCGTTGTCGGCTTCGTCCAGCGTCAGCTAGGCGGTGCGCCAGCCACGGGCTTCGTGGGCCGACTTGATCTGCTGCAGCGTGGTCGACTTGCCGTGACCGGCGGGGCCTTGCAGCAACGTGACGCGCAGGCTGTCGTCGCGCAGCACGCGGTCGAGAATGACCTGCCTCGGCACAGCCCCCGGGTAGACCGGCGGAGTGAAGAACTTGTGGGGTCGAACCTCCGACGGGAGCACTTGGTCGGCGATCGCCAGTCGGGCAGGCGTCGCAGGTCGGCGTGTGGTGCGCGCGGATCGAGGCGGCCGGGACGGGCGGGGAGAAGGAGGCGGAGACATGCGGCGCTGCGGTCGAGCGCAGGAAACGGCGAGAAGCTGGCGATTGTTTGCTGCGGCGCAGCGTGGCGGCTTACGGGCTTCCCCGAGGCGGGCCGATCGGCGGCGGCCCGAAGATACCGAAAACTACCTGACCGGGTGGTGATTGTCCGGCTGCCGGAGCCTCTAATCCCGGCATTCCAACATGCAAAGAGGAGACCCTGATGTCGAATGTCGAGCAAGCACCGAAGCAGGTCGATGCCGTTGTCGTAGGTGCGGGTTTTGCCGGCATGTACGCGCTTTACAAGCTGCGCGAACAAGGCCTGAGCGTGCAGGCGTTCGAGGCCGGAACGAATGTCGGAGGCACCTGGTACTGGAACCGCTACCCGGGCGCACGCGTCGACTCGCAGTCATACGTCTACCAGTACTGGTTCTCGGACGAGCTGCTCAACGAGTGGAACTGGAGCGAACGATTCCCCGCGCAGCCAGAGACCGAGCGCTACCTGAACCATGTCGCCGACAAGTTCGACCTGCGTCGCGACATCCAGTTCAAGACCCGGGTCACCGGCGCCAGCTTCGATGAATCGACCCGGCGCTGGACGGTCGCGACGGACGACGGCAAGTCGGTGAGCGCCCAGTTCCTGATCATGGGCACCGGCGGTCTGTCGGTGCCGATGGTGCCGCCGTTTCCGGGCATCGAGAGCTTCAAGGGCCAGGTCGTTCACACCGCGCAGTGGCCGAGGGAGGGCGTGGACCTCAAGGGCAAGCGCGTCGGCGTCATCGGCACCGGTGCCACCGGCGTCCAGGTGATCCAGACGATCGCCGATCAGGTCGGGCACATGACGGTGTTCCAGCGCACCCCGAACTACACGATCCCGATGCGAAATCCGAAGTACGACGACGCCGATCGCGCCGAACTGCGCGCCCGCTATCCGGAGCTCAAGGAGCGGGTGCAACACACCTTCGCGGGCTTCGACTACGACTTCGTGGACCGCAAGTTCTTCGACGTCCCGCCCGAGGAGCGCCAGAGCATCATGCAGAAGCTCTGGGACGATGGCTCGCTGAATTTCTGGATCGGCGGGTTCAGCGAGGTGTTCTTCGACGAGAAGGCCAACGCCGAGTTTTCCGAGTTTGCGCGGCAGCGCATCCGTGCGCGGATCAACGACCCGAAGGTCGCCGACAAGCTTGTGCCCACGAGCTACG
>JARXKP010000343.1 GCA_030271615.1 Pseudomonadota bacterium | reverse complement strand
ACTGGCCGCAGGCGCACAACGACGTGGTGCAGAAGCTGCTGCGCAAGGCGCGCAAGGGCACGCAGGTGGTGTTCATCCCGGGCAACCATGACGAGTTCGCGCGCCGTTATCTCGGTCACAGCTTCGGCGGTATCGAGGTCGCCGAAGAGTGGATCCACGAGACCGCCGACGGCCGCAAGCTGTGGATCACCCACGGCGACCTGTTCGATTGCGTGATCCAGTGCGCCAAGTGGCTGGCATACCTCGGCGACACGCTGTACGAGTTCACGCTGAAGCTGAACCGGCATCTCAATTCGACGCGGGCACGCCTGGGTCTGCCGTACTGGTCGCTGTCGCGCTACCTGAAGTTGAAGGTCAAGCGCGCGGTCAGCTACGTCGGCGATTTCGAAGTGGCGGTGGCGCGCGGGGCCCGCAAGCGCGGCGCGCAGGGCGTCGTGTGCGGGCACATCCACCACGCCGAGTTGCGCGAAATCGAAGGCATCACCTACGCCAACGACGGCGACTGGGTCGAGAGCCTGACCGCGCTCGTCGAGCACGCGGATGGTCGACTCGAGATCATCGACTGGACCGAGAGCTTTCGCTCGAAAAAAGCGGTGTTGCGACCAGATCCAGCGGTGACCGACGAAGTGGTGCGTTTGCCCGTCGCTGCGGCTCAATCTTCCTAAACTACCCGGATGAGCACCGAATCAGCGCCTGCCGCGATACCCGAACCCGTCCCCACCGCATCTTCGGCTGCGGCGCTCGTGCAGCACCCTGACGACGCGGCGCTGTTGCTCGGGCGCGAGACGTCGATCCTCGAGTTCAATCGGCGCGTGCTGGCACAGGCACTGCGCCCCGACGTGCCGCTGCTGGAACGCCTGCGCTACATCTGCATCGTCTCTTCCAACATCGACGAGTTCTTCGAGGTCCGGTTTGCCGATTACCTCGAAGCTTCCCGGCTGCCGAACGCTGGTGTGACCGATGCCGACGTGGAGGCCATCACCGCCGAATCGCACCGCCTGATCGACGACCAGTACGCGGTCTTCAACGATCAACTGATGCCGCTGCTGCAGAAGGCAGGCATCGTGATCCTGAACCATGCCGAGCGAGACGACCCTCAGCGCGAATGGGTCGATCATTTCTTCCAGAAGCAGGTGCGCCCGCTGCTGGTGCCGATCGGTCTCGATCCGTCGCACCCGTTTCCGCTGGTCGCCAACAAGGCGCTCAATTTCATCGTGCGCCTCGGTGGCAAGGACGCCTTCGGTCGCGAGAACACGATCGCCATCGTCAAGGTGCCGCGCGTGCTGCCGCGCGTGATCCGCCTGCCCGAAGCGCTGGCGCCCGGCCGGCAGGGCTTCGTGCTGCTGACCAGCGTGATCCGGGCGCATCTCGGCGAGCTGTTCCCGGGGCGCGAGGTCGAGACGTTTTCGCAGTTCCGCGTGACCCGAGATTCCGATCTCGAGGTCGATGAGGACGACGTCAAGAACCTGCGGCAGGCCCTGCGTTCGGGTCTCAGCTCGCGTCATTTCGGACAGGCGATCCGGCTCGAGGTGGTCAGCAGCTGTCCGCCGGAGTTGTCCGAGTTTCTGCTCGAGCAGTTCGACCTTCCGCACGCGGCCCTCTACAAGGTCAACGGGCCGGTCAACCTGGTGCGGCTGAACCAGTTGATCGATCAGGTCAGCGATCGCAGCGCGAAGCCGTCGCTGCGCTTCGAACCACACGAGGGCGCCTGGCCTGAAAAGCGCATGCCTCGCGGCCAGTCGATCTTTGCCGTGCTGCGACGCGGCGACGTGCTGCTGCACCATCCGTTCGAATCGTTCGACCCGGTGGTGCAGTTCCTGCGCGAGTCGGTCAACGATCCGGCGGTGCTCGCGATCAAGCAGACCATCTACCGCACCGGCAGCGAGTCGCCGCTGATGGACCTGCTGATCGAGGCGGCCCGTCGTGGCAAGGAAGTGATGGTCGTCGTCGAGCTGAAGGCTCGTTTCGACGAAGAGGCCAACATCAACTGGGCCGAACGACTCGAAGCCGTGGGCGCGCAGGTGGTGTACGGCGTGGTCGGGCTGAAGACGCACGCCAAGCTGCTGCTGGTGACGCGGCGCGAGGTCGGCGCCAATGGCGGTGCGAACGGTGCGGTGCGGCTGCGCCGCTATGCCCACCTGTCGACCGGCAACTACAACCCGAAGACCGCACGGCTCTACACCGACGTCGGCTACCTGACGGCCGACGCCGAGCTGACGGCCGATGCCGACGCGGTGTTCCAGCAGTTGGCCAGCCTGGGCAAGATGAAGCCGCTGCGGCAGCTGCTGCAGGCACCGTTCACGCTGCACCGCAAGCTGATCCAGACCATCGACCGCGTGGCCGATGCGGCGCGCGTCGGACGGCCGGCGCGCATCGTCGTCAAGATCAATGCGCTGACCGATATGCCGCTGATCGACGCGCTGGTGCGCGCGGGGCAGGCTGGCGCCGACATCGACCTGATCGTGCGCGGTGCCTGCGTGCTGCGTCCGGGCGTGCCGGGGGCCACCGATCGCATCCGGGTGCGCGCGATCGTCGGGCGTTTTCTCGAACACACGCGGGTGCTGTATTTCCGCTGGGGACCGGGCGACGAGGACGAGGTGCTGTACCTGTCGAGCGCCGACTGGATGAGCCGCAACATGTTCCGTCGCATCGAGGTCGCGTGGCCGGTGCGCGATGCCTCGTTGCGCCAGCGGGTGATCGACGAGTGCCTGGTGCCCTACCTGAACGATCGCCGCGACGCCTGGATACTGAACACCGACGGCACCTACTCGCGCATCGGCAGCGACGGTCCCAGCGCCCAGCAGGCGCTGGTGAAGCGCTACAAGTCCGGCCGCTCGGGAGCGTGACGCGATGGACCTGATCCTCTGGCGTCACGCGGAAGCGCAGGTCATCAAGGACGGGCAGACCGATCTCGAGCGTGCGCTCACGACCAAGGGCGAGCGCCAGGCGCAGCGGATGGCCGACTGGCTGAACCAGCGGCTGGCGCATTCGACCCGCATCCTGGTCAGCCCGGCGCTGCGCTGCCAGCAGACGGCCAAGGCGCTGGGCAGGAATTTCAAGACGCTGGAAGCGCTGGCACCCGATGCCAGCGGCGAGGCGCTGTTGAAAGCGGCGCGCTGGCCCGAGTCGCCCGACCCGGTGCTGGTGATCGGCCACCAGCCGACCCTGGGCCTGGTGGCGGCCCATCTGCTGGCCGACACACCGCAGGAGTGGTCGATCAAGAAGGGTGCGGTATGGTGGTTGCGCCACCGCGACCGCGAGGGCTTCGCGCGGGTCGTGCTGCAGGCGGTGCAGTCGCCGGATTGC
>JARXKP010000342.1 GCA_030271615.1 Pseudomonadota bacterium | reverse complement strand
AGAGTCGTTCGCAGTTACTTTGTTTCCAGTGGTTTTACGAGCGAACTGGTGCTCGGCATGCCCTAGTCCAAATCCGCACCCACGTCGAAGCCAGGTCGGTCCCAGAACTCCTGAGTTTAGGTCATCGAGAGCAAATTCAAGACGTCCATCGCCGAATCGACGGTGTGGTGCGCGCCCCAGGTCTCGATGGATTCGCCCAGACCCAGATAACCCCAGGTGACGGCCACCGTGCGCATGCCGGCGGCGTGCCCGGCCTGGACATCACGAATGTCGTCTCCGACGTACAGACAACGGGCGGGATCGACCTGCATGCGGCGCGCCGCCTCGAGCAGCGGAGCAGGATGCGGCTTCGAGTGTGGCGTGGTGTCGCCTGCAATCACGACCGCAGCGCGTTCGAACAAACCGAGCGCTCGCGCCAGTGGATCGGCGAATCGCATCGCCTTGTTGGTGACGATGCCCCAGGGTACCGCTTGCGAATCGAGCGCCTTCAGCAACGGTTCCACGTGTTCGAAAACACGTGTTTCTTTCGTCATCCTCGACTCGTAGCGCGCCAGGAATTCATCGCGCAACTCGACAAACCCGGCGTCATTCGGTCCCACGCCGAACGCCTCGCCCACCAGACCGCGCGCGCCGGAACCCACCATCGCGCGCAGCCGGTCGTAGGGTGAATCGGCCAGTCCACGCGCCCGACGCATCTCGTTGGCCGCGCCTGCGAGGTCGGGGGCGCTGTCGATGACGGTGCCGTCCAGATCGAACAGGACCGCCGCAATGGCCGCACTCATGCCGGCTTGCGGCAGGCGAGCATGTAATTGACGCTCGTGTTGCCGGACAACCAGTAGCGCCGAGTGATCGGGTTGTATTCGAGCCCACTCGACTCGGTGACGTCCAATCCCGCAGCGCGGCAATGGCCCGCCAGTTCGCTCGGCTTGATGAACTTGGCGTATTCGTGCGTGCCTTTGGGCAACAGCTTCAACACGTGCTCCGCACCGACGATCGCAAACAGAAACGACTTGAGGATGCGATTGAGGGTCGAGAAGAACACCCAGCCACCGGGTTTGCACAACGCCGCACATGCCGCCACCACGGAAGCGGGATCGGGCACGTGCTCCAGCATTTCCATGCAGGTCACCACGTCGAATTTCGCCGGCATCTCGTCGGCCAAGGCCTCGGCGGACACCTCGCGGTAGTCGATCGAGGGCGTGCCGGCCTCCAATGCATGCAGGGTCGCGACCCGCAATGCCTTGGTCGCCAGATCGATGCCCAGCACCTGAGCGCCGCGACGCGCCATGGCGTCAGCGAGGATGCCGCCTCCGCAACCGACATCCAGAACCTGTTTACCCGGCACGCGGGCACGCTGATCGATCCAGTCCAGGCGCAGCGGGTTGATCTGGTGCAGCGGGCGAAACTCGCTTTCGGTATCCCACCATCGATGGGCCAGATCGCTGAATTTAGCGAGTTCTTGAGGGTCGGCGTTCACAGTCATCGGCAGATGGTACCCAAAGAAAAACCCCGCCGAAGCGGGGTTTTTGGTGTCGGCTGGAGCCGATTATTTCTTGACCTTCGTCCCGACAACTTCGATCTCGACGCGCCGGTTCTTGGAGCGGCCGTCAGCGGTCTTGTTGTCCGCAACAGGCTGCTTCTCGCCCTTGCCTTCGGTGTAGACGCGATTCTTCTCGACGCCCTTGCCCACCAAGTAAGCCTTGACGGCTTCCGATCGGCGCACGGACAGGGCCTGGTTGTATGCGTCAGAACCGACCGAGTCGGTATGACCGACGGCGATGATCACTTCCAGGTTGATGGCGCCCAGCTTGCTGACGACGTCGTCAAGCTTGGCTTTGCCTTCGTCCTTCAACACCGACTTGTCGAAGTCGAAGAAGGCATCAGCGGCAAAGGTCACTTTCTCGCTGACGGGTGCCACTGGCACAGGAACCACTGCCGCCGCTGGGGCAGCAGCAGGAGCGGCGGCGGGAGCAGCAGGAGAAGGCGCAACCGGTGCAGCAGCAGGTGCAGCCATCGGCGCGGCCTTCAGGGCTCCGTCGCATTCAGCAAGCGCTGTCGCAGGCGTCCAGTTGGCATCACGCCAGCAAAGCTCGTTGGTGCCATTCTTCCAGGGCAGGCCGGTCACATTGACCCAGTTGTCAACAGCGGTTGCCTGCGCAAACGCGCTCGTAGCCGCCAACGTCATTGCGATAGCGGCAAACGACGATGCCACCTTGTTCAAGTTATTCATGAATTTCCTCTCGAGAAACAGTGCAATCAAAGTGTGCAAAAAATGTTCCGAACAACCGTCGGATTCGAGTGGCGATTGATTGATTTCGCCTGAATTTGCCAGCTTTTTTATTGTGCCATAGGGTATTCACGATGATCCGGATCCCCTTGAATGCTTGAAAGCAAGGCGATTGTTGTTGTAGAGCCACCACATCCGGCGACACCTACAATCCGCTGCCAGTCCGCCGCACCACCGAATACCTCCAGCTTCATTCAGCGCACAGCGCCCTTCTCCCAGCATGAGCCAGTTCGCCAAAGAAACCCTCCCGATCAGTCTCGAGGAGGAAATGCGGCGGTCGTACCTCGATTACGCGATGAGCGTGATCGTTGGCCGCGCCCTGCCTGATGCAAGGGATGGGCTGAAGCCCGTGCACAGGCGGGTGCTGTTCGCGATGCACGAGCTGAACAACGACTGGAACCGACCCTACAAGAAATCGGCTCGTATCGTCGGCGATGTGATCGGCAAATACCACCCGCACGGGGACCAATCGGTCTACGACACCATCGTGCGGATGGCCCAGGATTTTTCGCTGCGCCACATGCTGGTCGACGGTCAGGGCAACTTCGGATCGGTCGACGGTGACAACGCTGCGGCGATGCGCTACACCGAGATCCGGCTCGCGAAGATCGCGCACGAAATGCTCGCCGATCTGGACAAGGAAACCGTTGACTTCGGCCCGAATTACGACGGCAGCGAGAAAGAGCCGCTCGTCATGCCGAGCCGATTGCCCAACCTGCTGGTCAACGGATCGGGCGGCATCGCCGTGGGTATGGCGACGAACATTCCGCCGCACAACCTCAACGAAGTCGTCGACGGCTGCCTGCACCTGTTGAAGAACCCGGCAGCCACCATCGACGAGTTGATGGAAATCATTCCGGCACCGGACTTCCCGACGGCCGGCATCATTCATGGACTCAATGGGGTGCGCGACGGCTACCGGACCGGTCGCGGTCGGGTGGTGATGCGCGCGAAGTGCCATTTCGAAGAAATCGACAAGGGCCAGCGCCAGTCGATCATCGTCGACGAGATTCCCTACCAGGTGA
>JARXKP010000039.1 GCA_030271615.1 Pseudomonadota bacterium | reverse complement strand
GTGGCCACGCCGTGCTGTCCGGCACCGGTTTCGGCGATGACCCGCGGCTTGCCCATGCGGCGCGCGAGCATCGCCTGACCGATCGTGTTGTTGATCTTGTGCGCGCCGGTGTGGTTCAGGTCTTCGCGCTTCAGATAGATCTGCGCGCCGCCGAGTTCGCGGCTGATGCGTGCCGCGTGGTAGATCGGGCTGGGCCGTCCCACGAAGTGCGCCAGTTCGTACCGGAACTCGGCCATGAAGGCCGGATCGGCCTGCGCCTGGGCATAGGCGTCCTTCAGTTCGTCGAGCGCGTGAATCAGCGTTTCGGCGACGAATGTGCCCCCATAGGGGCCGAAGTGCCCGGTCGCGTCGGGCTGGTGGTAGTCGAGCTTGGAAGCGGACATGGTCGGTTCAATCTTCAGGTTTCGTTCGCGGCGATGCGGGCGTCTGCCTCTCGCACCTGCTCGCAGAACCGGCGCATCGCCGCAGCGTCCTTGACACCTTTGGCGGCTTCGACGCCGGAGCTGACGTCAACGGCCCAGGGCCGGATCCGAAGAATGCCTTCGATCACATTTTCGGCATGCAACCCACCAGACAAAACGAGGGGACGGGGCACGTCTCGCGGAATGAGAGACCAATCGAACACCTTTCCACCGCCACCGTAACCATCGACATGGGCGTCGAGGAGGACTGCTTGCGCATCCGGGTAACAGGCCGCAAATTTTAGCAAATCGAAGCCTGCCGCCATGCGGGCCGCCCTCAAATATGGCCGGGTGGCCGCCTGGCAGACAGCCGGTGTTTCGTCGCCATGGAACTGCAATAGCAACTGCGGCATCGCTTCGGTGGCCTGGGCAATCAGCGCGACGCTGGCATTGACGAACAAGCCGACCGGCATCACGAAGGCCGGCAGGCGAGCGGCCAGTTCAGCCGCTCGTCGCACATCGACGTAGCGCGGGCTCTTGTCGTAGATGACGAAACCGATCGCATCGGCCCCGGCTTCGACGGCATCGTCGACGTCCTGCTCGCGGGTCAGACCGCAGATCTTGATTCGGGTGCGTGCGTTCATCACGCAAGTGTCAGGGCAACCAGTCGCTCGCGGGTGGCCGCATCGGGATGGCGTACGAGCTGTCGTAGTAGGGGCCGACGAAGTACAGGCCGTCCGGTGAAAAAGTGGGCGCCGCCAGCGCGCGGTTGCGCGACGCCAGCACCTCGCTCAACCACGACACTGGGCACTTGCCCGTGCCGACCGCGATCAGGCAGCCCAGGATGTTGCGCACCATGTGGTGCAGGAAGGCGCTCGCATCGAAATCGATCCGCCAATACGCACCGCGTCGACTGATCTCGATCGATCGCAGTTGCTTGATCGGAGAGGCGGCCTGACATTGCGACGAACGGAAGGCCGAAAAATCATGCTCTCCAAGCAGCACCTGTGCCGCCAGTCGCATCGCATCGCCATTGAGCGCACGGAAGGTCCAACCGGCCATGCCAGCTTCGACAGCAGGGCGAACCGGAGACTCCAGCAACAGGTAGGTGTAGCGCCGACCTATCGCACTGAACCGCGCATGGAAGCGGTCATCGACCGGCTGGCACCACTGGATCGCGACATCCGCCGGAAGATAGCGGTTGGTTCCCCGCACCCACGAGGATTCTTCGCGCTCGACAGCAGGGTCGACATGCACCACCTGGTTGATGGCGTGCACACCAGTGTCGGTACGGCCTGCGCAGGTGACAGTGACCGCGACATCGGCGAACCGGGACAGCGCTTTTTCGACGCTGTCCTGAACCGATTTCTGATTCGGCTGACGTTGCCAGCCGCAGTAGGCCGCGCCACGGTACGAGATGCCCAGCGCGATTCGTTTCATCGGAAGACGAAGCGCCGCACCGCAGCGTGGCGGTGATTCGCCGTCAATCGAGGTCGTCGAGCATGCTCTGGGCCTTCGCCTTCAGCGCACCTTCGGCTTTAGACGCCACCTCTTGCAACAGATCGCGCGCACCTTCGGTGTCACCGATCTGCCGGAACTCCTCCGCCAGTTCGAATTTTCGAGCCAGTGGATCGGCGTTGTCGTCGTCGATGTCGTCGTCGACCACTCCGTCCATGGCGATGTCGATGTCCGTTGCAGACGAAGCGACCGGCGCATCCAGGTCCAGTGAAATCGCCGACATGTCGAACTCGAGCGGAGATTTCGCGACCGAAACGGGAGCCGAGGCCTCGACGGCTGCCGGATAAAACGCCTGGGGCGCAGCCGGGGTCGGTGCCGGAACGAAATCGAACGATTCCAGCGACGGCTGGACGGCGGGCGGCTCCGAACTCATGGCATCGAGGTCGAGGTCGAAATCGACTTCTTCCGATGTGTTGTTGCCCAGCACTTCTGTCGGAACGTCGCCGAAGTGGGACTGCGTCGGCAGCACCGACTGAGGCATGGTGCTGGCACCGAGGGGTTCGGACATCAAACCCGAATCGCCCGCGGGCACCGAGTCCGGTGAACCACCAGGCTGATAAAGCGGATTGTCGGGATCGATATCGAGACCGAGATCCTGCGCTTTCTCCCAGTCCTCGCCCGTGCCGCCGGTCAGCGCGAACAACTGGGTGGCCAGCAGTTCAAACCCCTTGGTGTCGCGACGCTTGGCGTAGACCTCGAGCAGCTTGGTGCGAATGGCCATGCGGTCCGGACTTCCGCGCATCGCCTCTTTGAGAATCTCTTCCGCTTGCAGGTCGCGGCCGTATGCGAGATAGACGTCTGCTTCGGCCACGGGATCGACGTCGCCGATGGCATCGAGCTGACTCAGCGAATAACTCATCGACGACGGCGCACCGGACGCGGCCTCGCGGGTGTCGATGCGCTGGCCTCCACTGGCGCCGAAGAACGAATCGGGTTGGAGTCGGCTTTCGAGGAACGAGGTTTCTCCGGTGTCCAATTTGGCGCGCCGGGCGCGGTAAGCGCCGAAACCCAGCAAAGCCAGGACCGCACCACCGCCCAGGCCCAGCAACAGCGGATTGCTTTCGAGCAATCCGCTAAAGAACCCCGGCCCGTTATCCGATGCAGGTGCAGCGGTTGGGCCGTGCACAGGCGCGCTGGCTGCGACCGGTGCGTTGACGACCGGCTTCGCCTCCTGTTTCGGTGCAGCAGCCGGTGCGGCCTGGTTGGGTGCCGAAGCGGCAGCCGGTTCAGTCTTCGAGGCAGGCACGGATGCAGCCTGCGGAACAGGTGCGGGCACAGCCGGCGTCGCCGCAGCCGTGGCAACGCTGGTCGCGCCAGAAAGCTTTTTCAGTTCCTCGACGTTCTTGGACAGTTCGGCCACGCGAACCGCCGTGTCCTGCTTCTCTTTGTCCTTCGAGATCTTCACCTCGGAGGCGCCCGGTTTGGCGGCGGAAGCACCCTTGCTCAAAGTCAACTTGTCGGGAGTGACCGGGGCCGTTGCCTTGCGATCATCGACATTGGCCTGCACTTTGCCCGCATCTTTGCGAGCCGGTGCATCGGCCTGAACCGCAGGCGCTGCAGCCGCCAGACGTTGGCGGAAGCTGCCGAAATCAGCGCTTTGAACCTGGATCAGCTGGCGAGCTTCGCTTGCTTCGACAGCGGCTGCAGCCTCGGCTGTGGGAACGGTCAGCAACACACCCGCCTTCAAACGGTTCATGTTCTCGCCGATGAACGCCTGCGGGTTTCCGCGGTACAGCGACACCAGGGTCTGGTCGAGTGACACGCCGCCTCGACGGGTGAGCGAAGCAATGCGGGTCAAGGTGTCGCCGGTGCGCACCCGATAGGAGTCACCGACGGGCTCGGACGGCGCGCGAGTGGCCATCACAGGCTTGGCAGCGCGCTCTGGCGCGGGCGGCGTGGCGACTGGCGCAGAAGCCACTGCGCGTGGCGCGCGCGGCGCTGGCGACGGAGCGGCCGCCGGAGCAGAAAACACCGGAGCTGTTGCCACGGCAGGCGCCGGGGTCGGCGCAGCGGCCTGGGTCCGCTCGGACGGCGGATCAAACAGCAACGTGTACTCGCGAACCAGGCGCCCGGTCGACCACGACAGCTCGAGGATCACGTCGACGAAGGGTTCCTGCACGACGCGATCGCTGGTCAGCCGCAGGAAAGGACGTCCGTCAGCTCGCTTGAGCAGCGCGGCCTGAGTGGTCGGCAACACGCTGTTGTAGTCGACACCCGAAGCACGATACGTCTCCGGCGTCGCGATGCGGATCTTCAGGTTGCCGGCTTCCTCCGGTGTCAGACTGGTGACGTCGATCTCGGCCCGCAAGGTTTCGCCCAGAGCGGACTGCACTGCGAGTCGACCCAAACCGAGCGCCCAGGCATCGGCAACGGTACCCAGCGAAAGCGCAGCGACGGCCACACTGGTCAGGGCAAATCGCCCGAGCTGCTGCGAAGTGTTTTTCAAGGCGTCTCCCAACCCAAGCGTTGGAGCCGCCTTGCGGCCCCGACCAGACGACCGAAGCCGCTTTCAGACGGGCGTCGGTCAAGAAGATAAATATCGATAAATCACAATAGCATCAAGCAGATACGGTGACAAGCTCATGCATCGCCTGAAAAGCAAGCAGGTCAGAGATCAGTTCAAGCGATCACCCACCTGTCGTGCCTGGACAACGATGCGGAAGGTTCGCAAGCCGGATCAGTCCTCGATCAGCAGGCGCAGCATCCGGCGCAGCGGCTCGGCAGCACCCCATAGCAACTGGTCACCGATGGTGAACGCACCCAGGTATTCCGGCCCCATCGCCATCTTCCTGAGACGCCCGACAGGGATGTCCAGCGTACCGGTCACAGCCACCGGCGTCAGCTGTCGAACCGTGTCTTCACGATTGTTCGGCACTACCTTGACCCACTCGTTGTCACTGGCAATCAATTGCTCGATATCGGCTAGCGGCACGTTCTTCTTGAGCTTGAACATCAACGCCTGACTGTGGCAGCGCATGGCACCGACACGAACGCAGAAGCCGTCGACCGGCACCGCCGGCTTGTCGAAACCCGTGCCCTGGCCGAGGATCTTGTTGGTCTCGGCGCCGCCCTTCCATTCTTCGCGGCTGACACCCCAACCGTCTTCATCGCGGTTCTTGCCGACCCCGAGATCCTTGTCGATCCACGGAATCAACGAACCGGCCAACGGCACGCCGAATTGGGTTGTCTCCGATTCGCTCAGGCTGCGCTGTTTGGCCAGCAAGCGACGATCGATCTCGAGGATGGCGCTCTTCGGATCGTCCAGCAGGTCGCGCACTTCGGAATTCATCGTGCCGAACTGGGTCAGCAACTCGCGCATGTGCTGCGCCCCGCCACCCGAGGCGGCCTGATAGGTCTGCGTGCTCATCCACTCGACCAGACCGGCCTTGTAGAGCGCGCCGACACCCATCAACATGCAGCTGACGGTGCAGTTGCCGCCAATCCAGTTGCGTCCGCCGCGTGCCAGTGCGTCTTGAATGACCGGCAGGTTGACCGGATCGAGCACGATGACCGCGTCGCTCTTCATCCGCAAGGTGGAGGCGGCGTCGATCCAGTGCCCGTTCCAGCCGGCAGCACGCAACTTGGGGAACACCTCGGTGGTGTAGTCGCCGCCCTGGGCGGTGATGATGATGTCGCAGAGCTTGAGGGCATCGATGTCGTAGGCGTCACGCAAGGTCGACTCGTTGCGCGCCTGCGCCGGCGCTTTGCCACCCGCGTTGCTGGTGCTGAAAAACACCGGCTCGATCAGCGGGAAGTCACCTTCCTGCTGCATGCGACCAAGCAACACCGAACCCACCATCCCGCGCCAACCCACCAATCCGACCAGCTTCATTGCTTTGCCTTTCAAACGCGAATCTCTACCTATTCAACTTACGCTGCCTTGACCGCCGCAACAACCGCCGAACCCATTTCCCGCGTGCCGACGCGCTGCGTGCCTTCGGACCAGATGTCTGCCGTCCGCAGGCCGCTCTCGAGCACACGCGTCACCGCCGTCTCGACCCGAACCGCCGCCTCTGGCTGATTCAACGAGAACCTCAGCATCATCGCCAGCGACAGGATCGTCGCCAGCGGATTCGCGATGTTCTTGCCGGCGATGTCCGGCGCACTGCCGTGGCTGGGTTCGTACAGACCGCGATTCGCCGCGTTCAACGAAGCCGATGGCAGCATGCCGATCGAGCCGGTCAGCATCGCGGCCTCGTCTGAAAGGATGTCGCCGAACATGTTGCCGGTGACCACCACGTCAAACTTCTTCGGTGCCTTGACCAGCTGCATCGCTGCGTTGTCGACGTACATGTGATCGAGCTCGACATCCGGGTACTCGGCATGCACCTCGATCATCACGTCGCGCCAGAACTGAAAGGTCTCCAGCACGTTGGCCTTGTCGACGCTGGTCACCCGCTTGCTGCGCTTGCGGGCGGCCTGAAACGCGACGTGGGCGATTCGCTCGATCTCGGGGCGCGAATAGCGCATCGTGTCGAAGGCTTCCTGCTGACCTTCGAAAGCACCGTCCGGTGACAAGCGGCGGCCACGCGGTTGGCCGAAATAGATGTCGCCCGTCAGCTCGCGCACGATCAGGATGTCGAGTCCGGCCACCAGTTCAGGCTTCAGGCTCGAAGCATGGGTCAGTTGGGGATGGCAGATCGCGGGCCTGAAGTTGGCGAACAACTGCAGGTTCTTGCGCAGGCCGAGGATGGCCTGCTCGGGACGCAGCGAGCGCTCCAGCGTGTCGAATTTCCAGTCGCCGACCGCGCCGAACAGCACGGCATCGGCGCTCTGAGCGAGCTTCAGCGTCGCCTCGGGCAGTGGATGGCCATGGGCTTCGTAGGCGGCACCGCCCACGAGCGCCGATTCGGTCTCGAACGACAGATCGAGCACCTCGAGCACCCGAACGGCCTCGGCCACGATTTCAGTGCCGATGCCGTCGCCGGGGAGGATCGCAATTTTCACGAGTCAAGGTCCTTTGGATCGGTCACAGGTCAGACACTCGACCAGGACCTATTGAATTGAGAGACAAACAGCGATCGCAGGCTCACAGGCTGTGGGCCAGCCAGGGCTTCTTGAGCAGGCGCTCGGCTTCATAGGCCTTGATCTTGTCGGCGTGACGGAGCGTCAGGCCGATATCGTCAAAGCCGTTGAGCAGGCAGAACTTGCGAAATGCCTGGACCTCGAACGGTAACTCGGTGCCGTCGGCCTTGACGATCACTTGCCGCTCCAGATCGATGGTCAGCTCGTACCCGACAAACGCCGCCACTTCATCGAACAGTCGTGCCATCTGGCTCTCGGGCAGCACGATGGGCAACAAGCCGTTCTTGAAGCAGTTGTCGAAAAAGATGTCAGCGAAGCTCGGGGCGATCACCGCGCGAAAGCCGTACTGATCGAGTGCCCACGGAGCGTGTTCACGCGACGAACCGCAACCGAAGTTCTTGCGTGCGATCAGAACCGACGCCCCACGAAACCGCGGCAGGTTGAGCACGAAATCCGGGTTGGGTCGACGCGACGCTGGATCCTGACCCGGAAAGCCCGGATCCAGATAGCGCCATTCGTCGAACAGGTTCACCCCGAAGCCTGACTTCTTGATCGACTTCAGGAACTGCTTCGGAATGATCGCATCGGTATCGACGTTTTCGCGGTCCATCGGGGCCACGAGACCTTTGTGCACTCGAAAGGGATTCATCGTCGTCTCACTTCTTCTTGGCAGCGTCTTCGACGACCTCTCCGGCACGCTGAACATCCTTGCCGACGCCAGCCACCGTGTTGCAGCCGGAGAGAAAGACCACCACCGCTGCGAGAGCAAAAAGGGCGCGTTTCATCGGGATTTTCCTTGTCGAGATATTGGATGGATTCGTGAGCGTTGCGGGTTCACAGCAAGCGACGCACATCGACGAAATGACCTTCTATCGCCGCCGCCGCCGCCATCGCCGGGCTCACGAGATGGGTTCGGCCACCGGCCCCCTGGCGACCTTCAAAATTGCGGTTTGAGGTCGACGCACAGCGCTCACCGGGCTCGAGCCGATCGGCATTCATCGCCAGGCACATCGAACAACCGGGCTCGCGCCATTCGAAACCTGCGGCCTTGAACACGGCGTCCAGACCTTCCCGTTCGGCCTGTTCCTTGACCAGGCCCGAGCCGGGAACCACAAGCGCCAGCTTCACGTTCGAAGCCAGCTTGCGGCCCAGCTTGCGCACGACTGCTGCAGCCTCCCGCATGTCTTCGATGCGCGAGTTGGTGCACGAACCGATGAAGACCTTGTCGACAAGGATGTCGGAGATCCGCTTGTTAGGCTCGAGCGCCATGTAGGTCAACGCCCGCTCCATGGCGCCGCGTTTGTTGGCGTCCTTTTCGCGCTCCGGGTCGGGAACGCGGTCTTCGATCGACAGCACCATTTCCGGGGACGTGCCCCAGGTGACCTGCGGGCGGATCGATGCGGCGTCCAGCTCCACGACCGAGTCGAATGCCGCATCGGCATCGGAGTGCAAGGTGCGCCAATAGGTAACGGCATGGTCCCATTCGACCCCGGCCGGCGTGAACGGACGCCCCTTCACGTAAGCCATGGTCGTGTCGTCGAACGCGATCAGGCCGGCGCGGGCGCCCGCCTCGATCGCCATGTTGCACACCGTCATGCGGCCTTCCATGCTGAGCGCGCGGATGGCAGAGCCAGCGAACTCGATCGTGTAACCGGTCCCGCCGGCGGTGCCGACCTTGCCGATGATCGCCAGCACCAGATCCTTGGCACTGCAGCCCGTCGACAACACGCCGTCGACACGGATCAACAGGTTCTTGGCCTTCTTGGCCAGCAAGGTCTGCGTGGCCAGGACATGCTCGACCTCGCTGGTGCCGATGCCATGCGCCAGCGCGCCGAAGGCTCCGTGGGTCGAGGTGTGTGAATCGCCACACACGACGGTCATGCCCGGCAACGTGGCACCCTGCTCGGGGCCGATCACGTGGACGATGCCCTGGCGCCGATCGTTCATCTTGAACTGCGTGATACCGACGCGATCGCAGTTGGCATCCAGCGTGTCGACCTGAAGGCGCGACACCGGATCGGCGATGCCATGCGATCGGTCGGTGGTCGGCACGTTGTGATCGCTGACCGCCAGGTTGGCGGACAGGCGCCAGACCTTGCGACCGGCCAGGTCGAGACCTTCGAACGCCTGCGGGCTGGTCACTTCGTGGACCAAGTGGCGATCGATGTACAGGACGGTCGTGCCGTCTTCTTCGGTGTGAACGACGTGCTCGTCCCAGAGTTTGTCGTAGAGCGTGCGGCCCATGGGTGGTGACCTCTGAAAACAGAACCAATGATTTTAGGCGCTGCGAATGCTGCGCAGCAGCAAACTCGGACGCTCGAACGTCCCAGATGCAAGAAACCCGGCACACGGCCGGGTTTCGGTGCCTGGAACAACTTGCAGTGTCAGCGTTCGCCGATCGGCTTCACATCACGCGCCGGTGAGCCATTGAATAACTGCCGTGGCCGGCCGATCTTGTACTCGGGATCGCTGATCATCTCGTTGAGCTGGGCGATCCAGCCCACCGTGCGCGCCAATGCGAAGATGGCGGTGAACAGCGAGACCGGAATGCCGATGGCGCGCTGAACGATGCCCGAGTAGAAATCGACGTTCGGGTACAGCTTGCGTGACACGAAGTAATCGTCCTCGAGAGCGATTTTCTCGAGCGCCATCGCCAGCTTCAGGATCGGGTCGTTGTTCTTGCCCATCGCCGACAGGACTTCGTGGCAGGTCTCGCGCATCAGCTTGGCACGCGGGTCGTAGTTCTTGTAGACGCGGTGGCCAAAGCCCATCAGCTTGACATTCGAGTTCTTGTCCTTGACCTGCTTGATGAACTCGCCGATCTTCTCGACGCCGCCCATGTTCTGCACGTCTTCGAGCATGTTCAGAGCCGCCTCGTTGGCGCCGCCGTGCGCGGGGCCCCACAGGCAGGCGACACCCGCCGCAATCGCCGCGAACGGATTGGTTCCCGACGAACCGCACAGGCGCACCGTCGAAGTGGAGGCGTTCTGCTCATGATCGGCATGCAGGATGAAGATGCGGTCCATCGCGCGCACCAGCACGTCGTTGGGCACGTAGTCCTCGCACGGTGTGGCAAACATCATCCGCATGAAGTTGCCTGCATACGACAGGTCGTTCTTCGGATAGATGTACGGCTGGCCGACCGAGTACTTGTAGGCCATCGCCACCAGCGTCGGCATCTTGGCGATCAGGCGGATCGCGCAGATTTCCCGGTGCTCCGGATTGTTGATGTCGGTGCTGTCGTGATAGAAGGCCGACAGCCCGCCGACGAGGCCGGTCATGATCGCCATCGGGTGCGCATCGCGGCGGAATCCACGCAGGAAGAACTGCATCTGCTCGTTGACCATCGTGTGGTTGGTCACGCGCTTGGTGAATTCCGTCTTCTCGCTGGCGCCAGGCAGCTCACCCTTCAACAGCAGGTAGCAGGTCTCGAGAAAATCGCACTTCGTCGCGAGTTGCTCGATCGGATAGCCGCGATACAGCAACTCGCCCTTGTCACCGTCGATGTAAGTGATCTTGGAATTGCACGATGCAGTCGACAGAAAACCCGGGTCGTAGGTGAATTTTCCGGTCTGTCCGTAGAGCTTGCGAATGTCGATCACGTCCGGTCCGACCGAACCTTTGAAGATCGGCAGATCCATGCTCGGGCTGCCGTCGGAAAACGACAAGGTGGCTTTGACGTCGGAAGGGGTCATGGTCGGTCCTTGGGGGTGGTGCTAGACGAATCGTCGGGTGGAAAAAATCGGTGGTTCATCGAGGCTCCTGCATCATGCGCAGGACCTCCAGAATGTCATCGTTGAGCAGCTCGCCTTCGGGCTGATGACGCGCCAGCAGCAAGTCCAGAAGGTCGTTGTCCGAAAGGTCCATCAGCACCAGCAGACCGTCGGCCTGTCGCTGCGTCAGACGGGACTCGTAGCGGGTGAAGAAACGCTCGATGAACAGATCGTTTTCGAGCAGGCCTCGCCGGCAACGCCAGCGCAGCTTGCTCAAGGCACGATCGTTGATCAGCGCGTCCATGGCATGGATTGAAATTGAAGCAGCGTCAGATCGAACGGCGAATCATCATTTCCTTGATCTTGCCGATCGCCTTGGTGGGGTTGAGCCCCTTGGGACAGACATCGACGCAATTCATGATGGTGTGGCAGCGGAAAAGACGGTACGGATCTTCGAGGTTGTCGAGCCGGCCTTCGGTGTCCTGATCCCGGCTGTCGGCGATGAAACGGTACGCTTGCAAGAGTCCTGCCGGGCCGACGAACTTGTCCGGGTTCCACCAGAAGCTCGGGCAACTGGTCGAGCAGCTCGCGCACAGGATGCATTCGTACAAGCCATTGAGCTCATCCCGCTCCTCGGGGCTCTGCAAACGCTCTTTCTCGGGCGGCATCTCGTCATTGACCAGATACGGCTTGATCGAGTTGTATTGCTTGAAAAACTGCGTCATGTCGACGATCAGATCGCGGATCACAGGCAAGCCGGGCAACGGCTTGAGCACGATCGGGTCTTTCAGCGTGAGCATGTTGGTGAGGCAGGCGAGCCCGTTCTTGCCATTGATGTTCATCGCATCTGACCCGCACACCCCCTCGCGGCAGGAGCGACGGAACGACAGCGTCGGGTCGACCGCCTTCAGCTTGTTCAGCGCGTCGAGCAGCATGCGCTCGCTGCCGTCGAGTTCGACCTCGAGCGTCTGCATGCGCGGCTTGGTGTCGGTATCGGGGTCGTAGCGATAGATCTGGAACACGCGCTTGGTCATGACTGCTCTCTGTCGCGGTGGGTAGGGCGTTGCTGGTGGCGGTGATACATCGGATTCGTGGCGATCAGAAGGTGCGCACCACCGGCGGGATCGACTCGGCGGTCAGCGGCTTCAGGTTCACCGGTTTGTAGTCGAGGCGGTTGCCTTCGCTGTACCAAAGCGTGTGCTTCAGCCACACCTTGTCGTTGCGGCCATTCGGAAATTCAGCCGAATTGGCGTAGTCATCGACAGTGTGAGCACCACGGCTTTCATGACGCGCCGCAGCGGACACCATCGTCGCAAGGGCTACTTCGATCAGGTTTTCAACCTCCAGCGCTTCGATGCGTGCGGTGTTGAACACCTTCGACTTGTCGGCGAGGTGAATGCCCTTGACGCGTTCGGCGATCTTCTTGATCTCGACGACACCGGCGTCCATCGTCGCCTGGGTGCGGAACACGCCGGCATGACGCTGCATCGATGCACGAATGTCATTGGCGACGTCCTGGGCGTACTCGCCACCGGTGGTGGCTTGGTACTTGTTCAGCCGACCCAGCGTGAAGTCCGCCGCGCTTGGTGGCAGTGACTTGTGAGCCTGCGTCTTGAGCGCGCTGTCGACGATGTGGTTGCCAGCCGCCCGGCCGAACACCAACAGATCAAGCAGCGAATTGGTGCCGAGGCGGTTCGCACCGTGCACGCTGACACAGGCGCATTCGCCTACCGCGTACAGGCCCTTGACGATGTCGTTGGGTTGACCGTTCTTCGGTGTCACCACCTGACCGTGGATGTTGGTCGGGATGCCACCCATCTGGTAGTGGATCGTAGGCACGACCGGGATCGGCTCTTTGGTGATGTCGACGTTGGCGAAGTTGTGTCCGATCTCGAAGACGGACGGCAACCGTTTCATGATGGTCTCTGCACCGAGGTGGGTCATGTCGAGCACCACGTAGTCCTTGTTCGGACCGCAGCCGCGACCTTCCTTGATTTCCTGGTCCATGCAGCGCGAGACGAAATCGCGCGGCGCGAGGTCTTTCAGCGTCGGCGCATAACGCTCCATGAAGCGTTCGCCATTGCTGTTGCGCAGGATCGCGCCCTCGCCGCGGCAGCCTTCGGTCAACAGCACCCCGGCGCCCGCGACACCCGTCGGATGGAACTGCCAGAACTCCATGTCTTCGAGGGGAATGCCCGCTCGTGCCGCCATGCCCAAGCCATCGCCAGTGTTGATGAAGGCGTTGGTCGAGGCGGCGAAGATGCGCCCCGCTCCACCGGTCGCCATCAAGGTGATCTTGGCTTCGAGGATGTGGACTTCGCCAGTCTCCATCTCCATCGCGGTCACGCCCAGCACGTCGCCATCGGCATCGCGGATCAGATCAAGCGCCATCCATTCGACGAAGAAATTGGTACGCGCCTTGACGTTCTGCTGATACAGCGTGTGCAGCATCGCGTGACCGGTTCGGTCGGCCGCGGCGCAAGCGCGTTGCACTGGTTTCTCGCCGTAATTCGCGGTGTGCCCGCCGAAAGGCCGCTGGTAAATGGTGCCGTCAGGGTTGCGGTCGAACGGCATGCCGAAGTGCTCGAGCTCGTACACGACCTTTGGCGCTTCGCGACACATGAACTCGATCGCATCCTGATCGCCCAGCCAGTCGGATCCCTTCACCGTGTCGTAGAAGTGATAGTGCCAGTTGTCCTCGGACATGTTGCCCAGACTGGCGCCGATACCACCCTGCGCAGCCACGGTGTGGGAACGTGTAGGGAACACCTTCGACAGCACCGCCACATTCAAGCCGGCGCGCGCCAGTTGCAGCGACGCGCGCATGCCAGAGCCGCCAGCACCGACGATCACGACATCGAACTTTCTCTTGGGGATCGAGGATCCCGCTTGCGACGAACCCATTTGCATTACAGCCTCCACAGCACTTGGATTGCCCAACCCGTACACCCCACCAACCAGGCGATGGTGAACACTTGAAGCGCCAGTCTCACGCCGGCGGGCTTGACATAGTCCATCCAGACGTCACGCATCCCGACCCACACGTGGTAGAGCAGCGCCACGATCACGACGAAGGTGAGCACCTTCATCCATTGGCGAGAAAAGATGCCGGACCACTTGTCGTAGCCCATCTCACCGGGCAACAAGATCTGGACGATGACTGCCACGGTGAACAGCGCCATCAGAAACGCCGTCACCCGCTGCGACAACCAGTCGCGAAGCCCGTAGTGCGCACCGACGACGATGCGCTTCGATCCGAAGTTTTGTGCCATGGAGCGTGTCTGTCAGAAGAAAAGCTTGGAGCCGAGAAGCACCGTCAGAACGACGCTCAGGCCCAGGGTCACCAGCGCCGAGCTGTGACCGAATTCCTTGGTCACGGCGTGCGTCATGTCCATCCAGAGGTGGCGCACACCGGCAATGAAGTGGTGCAGGAAAGCCCAGATCAAACCGAGTGCGATCAGCTTGAACAGCCACCCCGGAAGAATGCCCACGCCTGCGGCGAAGACGGCGGTGAACTGGCCGTACGAGATTTCCGAGGTGACGCTGGCATCGAACATCCAGATGATGAACGGCATCAACAGGAACATGCCGACGCCGCTGACGCGATGCAGGATCGACACGATGCCGGCCGGCGGCAATCGGTACTTGACGATCTGACTGACATGGATGTTGCGGTAAACGGGCCGCGGCTTCAGGGTGTCTGACATCTCCAACTTTCTCGTTGCAGCGGTATTTGATCCACTGAGTTTATTGCAATGCAGCACGAGCAAAACCTCGACCCGACCGTATTCCGTCCTGGATATTCACGAAAGCAAGCGCGCTGAGCCGGTTTCAACTGAGTGCGTTCCTGTAGTGATACCCCGAGGTGTTGTACAGACCGCGGCGCAACTCGACCGGCTTGTCGTCGTAGGTCAGGGACAGGCGCTCGACACTGAGCAACGGGAATCCCACCGCCACGCCCAACAACGGCGCAGAAGCGGCATCGGCCGCCACCGCGCGAATCTTCTCGTCGGCACGAATCATGTGAACTCCGAATTCGCTCTCGAACAGCCCGTACATCGGGCCGCGGTAGTCACTGAGGCGCTCTGCGGTCAGTCCCTTGAACAGCAGGCCGGGCAACCAGATGTCGTCGAACACGACCGGCATCGCATTGAACGTGAGGACGCGTCGGACATTGACTACCGAATCACCGGGATTCAGAGCGAGCGCTCGCGCCACGTCGGCCGTGGACCGCAGCCGTCGGCAATCGATGAAGCGTCGCTGCACGCTGCCCGATTCGCCATCGTCGGGCATCAGGCGCAGGAATCGGTACTGGACCTTCTGCTCCGCATGCGTGGCGACGAAGGTTCCTTTGCCTTGCCGCCTGACCAACAGGTTCTCTGCGGCCAGTTCGTCGACCGCCTTGCGTACCGTTCCCTGACTCACCTTGAACCGCGCAGCCAGCTCCATTTCGCTGGGGATCGCTTCGCCCGGCCGCCATTCGCCGATGCGCAGACTGCGGGTCATCAACGTCTTAATCTGCTGGTACAGCGGGCTGAAGGCTGGCGAGACCCCGTCGCCCGGGCGCACCGCAGCGAGCGGTTCGACGATGGGGACGGACATGTTTTTCATGCCGCGCATTGCAGCACAGGAGTGCGGTCACAGTCCAGCCGAAACTGTTGATTTTCGACAGACATCTTATGTAAGACATAAGACTTTTGACTTGCTCCGGGTTCGTCCCTACACTCGACATCCGACTGCATACAATTTCCAGCTCGCCAGGTTGCTGTCTGAACCGCGCCGCATTCACCCTGTCTCGCACCCGTATTCAATTTTTGGAGAAATCCCCATGAGCAAATCCCCCGTTCGCGTTGCCGTCACCGGCGCTGCAGGCCAAATCGGTTACGCACTCCTGTTTCGCATCGCCTCAGGAGAAATGCTCGGCAAGGACCAGCCGGTGATCCTGCAATTGCTCGAGATCGCGGATGAGAAAGCCCAGAACGCGCTGAAGGGCGTGATCATGGAACTCGACGACTGCGCATTTCCGCTGCTCGCCGGCATCGAAGCCCACAGCGACCCCGTCACCGCGTTCAAGAACACCGACTACGCGCTGCTGGTCGGCGCCCGCCCGCGCGGTCCCGGCATGGAGCGCTCCGACCTGCTGGCTGCCAACGCGCAGATCTTCACCGCCCAGGGCAAGGCATTGAATGCCTCGGCCTCGCGCAACGTCAAGGTGCTGGTGGTCGGCAACCCGGCCAACACCAACGCCTACATCGCGATGAAGAGCGCGCCTGATCTGCCGGCCAAGAACTTCACCGCCATGCTGCGTCTAGACCACAACCGTGCGGCCTCGCAGATCGCGGCAAAGACCGGCAAGCCGGTGTCGAGCATCGAGAAGCTGGCCGTGTGGGGCAACCACTCGCCGACGATGTACGCCGATTACCGCTTCGCCACCATCGACGGCAAGTCGGTGAAGGCCATGATCAACGACGACGTTTGGAACAAGGACGTGTTCCTGCCGACGGTCGGCAAGCGCGGTGCCGCCATCATCGCGGCACGTGGCGTGTCGTCAGCCGCATCGGCCGCGAATGCCGCGATCGACCACATGCGCGACTGGGCACTCGGCACCAACGGCAAGTGGGTCACGATGGGCATCCCGTCGAATGGCGAATACGGCATTCCGAAGGGCGTGATGTTCGGCTACCCGGTCACCACTTCGGGCGGCGAGTACAAGATCGTCGAAGGCCTCGAAATCGACGCTTTCAGCCAGGAACGCATCAACCTCACCCTCAAGGAGCTGACCGAAGAGCAGGACGGCGTCAAGCACCTGCTCTGAACCGGACACTGACCTCTGCGTCATGCGCACAAGCCGGCCACCCCTGCGGAGGCCGGCTTTTTTTGCGCTTCGTCGGGTGTCTCCGCAGACGTCGGCCGAACCCGGCGCGGCATCGGCCCGGAATCTGCACAGGTGCACGAGGAAACCGGCAGTTTCGAGTTTTCGCATCATCCGGGCTCGATTTGCACCGGGCTTGTGCCGAGAATCCCTGATCCGAACCCCTTGGTGATCCTCATGAATGCTCTCGCGAGTCTTTCGTCACTTTTCTGCACTGCGCCTGCCGTCGGCCGTGCCACAGGTTGGTCCGGCCTGGGCACGGTGGCAAGCCTTTGCGTCGTGCTCGCCAGCGCGCCGTCACCTTTGATGGCTGCCGAGGCGGCTGCGGCTGCCAATCCCGCCGCAAGAGCCACCCTCAAGGTCACCCCGAAAACACCCTCGGTCGCTTCCAAGAAGACGCCGCCAGCCGAGGCACCTCCGATCGCGGCCACCGAGGATCAGCTCAGCGCCGCTCAGCGCGTTTACTACGGCGAATACCAGTGCGACTTCAAGCAGGTGATACACATCACCGCCAGCGAACGGCACCCGGCCTACGTCGATCTGCAATTTGCCAAGGCGAGCTACCTGATGAAGCCGGTGCTGTCGTCCACCGGCGCGATCCGGCTTGAGGACGTGAAAGGCCAGACGCTGATGATCCAGATCGCCAGAAAATCGATGTTGATGAACGTGAAAAGCGGGAGCCGGCTGGTCGACGAGTGCGTCAGCCCGGGTCAGCGCGCGGAAATCGAGGCCGCCGAGCGAGCCGCCGCGCTCGAGGCTGCCAATACCGTCGGCGGCGCCTCCATCAACGCAGCCGCAACGCCGCTTCCGTAAATCCCGGACTTCCCCGGAACGTCCCGCCACCAACGCACTGCCCGCTATCGCATTCAAGCCGCCGCATTCAACAAGGCGGTTTGATGTTCGAATCCCAAGCCCACTTCTCGAAGGAGTCTCACCATGCTCGAAGCCTACCGCCAACATGTCGCCGAACGCGCTGCGCTGGGGATCCCGCCGCTGCCGCTGTCGGCACAGCAGACCAGCCAGCTGATCGAACTGCTGAAGGCACCGCCCGCCGGCGAGGCGGCGATGCTGGTCGACCTGATCACGCACCGCGTGCCGGCCGGCGTGGACGATGCGGCCCGGGTCAAGGCGAGCTACCTCGCCGCGGTCGCACACGGCACTGAAAAATGCGCGCTGATCAGCCGCGAAACCGCCACCCAACTGCTCGGCACGATGCTCGGCGGCTACAACATCAGTCCGCTGATCGAGTTGCTCGATGACGCCGCCGTCGGCTCTGTCGCTGCGGCTGGCCTGAAGAACACGCTGTTGATGTTCGACCAGTTCCACGACGTCAAGGACAAGGCCGACAAGGGCAACGCCAACGCGAAATCGGTCCTGCAGAGCTGGGCCGATGCCGAGTGGTTCACCTCGCGTCCGGAAGTGCCGAAAAGCATCACCGTCGCCATCTTCAAAGTCACCGGCGAGATCAACACCGACGACCTGTCGCCCGCGCCCGACGCCTGGAGCCGCCCCGACAT
>JARXKP010000341.1 GCA_030271615.1 Pseudomonadota bacterium | reverse complement strand
TTGTCCGGATTGATGTGGAGGGTTTTCTGCATGACGGCCTTTCGATGCGGATGAGGGTGCTGCCACAGCGCACGAAGCACTGGTTTGCGGTCGATGATCTTATGAAATCATCTGCCTAGGTCCAGACCGTGAGAACCCGGGGGTAACCACTAGCTATCGCAGGGGTTGCCCGGTGGGCCGAACACCGGAGTGCGCCAACGGTGAACAACGCCGCGAACACCATCTCACGCAAAATATCGGTCTGTCAGAAAGGCTCCCGATGAACCTGCGCCACCGAACCCCCGAGATCTCCAGTCGCCCTGCCGTGGCGGTGGGCGTGCTGTCGGACGGCATGAGGCTGGCGACCATCGGGCAATCGCACGAGCGCTGCGCCGCGCTGGGACTCACCGAGACTTCGATACCGGAGTTGACCCCGGCACCGCTGCCGCGCCTGCTCGAATCGCGCCAACGACACCGCCGTCTCTTCGAACAGGCCGCGCCGGTGATGGAGATGCTGTTCGAGCAGATCGTGTCGACTCACAGCATCGTCGCGCTGACCGACCCGCAGGGCACCATCCTGCATTCGATCGGCGACTCGGGCTTCCTGGAACGCGCGCAGCAAGTCGCGCTGGCACCGGGGGTCAACTGGTCCGAATCGACCAAGGGCACCAACGCGATCGGCACTGCGATGTTCACCGAGACGCCGACCATCGTGCACGCCGACGAACACTACGTACGTGCCAACCGTTTCCTGACCTGCTCGGCCGCGCCGATCTTCGACCACGCGGGCCAGATGCTCGGGCTGCTCGATGTGTCCGGCGATCACCGCTCGTACCACGCACACACATTGGCCATGGTGACGATGTCGGCGAGGATGATCGAGAACCAGTGGTTCGCCGACAAGTTCAGGCACGGCCTGCGGCTGCACCTGCATCGCCGCGCAGAGATGCTGGGCACGATGCGGGAGGCGATGGTCGCGCTGTCGCCCGACGGGCAGATCCTGGGCGCCAACCGCAGCGCGCTCGAACTGCTGGGCATCAGCATCGCGGCGTTGCGGATGCAAGGGCTGGAGACCGTGTTCGGCATCACCGTGGCGGGCATCGTCGACCACTGCCGCCGCAGCGCCGACGAGCCGCTGGTGCTGCCATCGGTGCTGCGCCACGAACCCGGCGTACCGGTCTATGCGCGCGCGCAGTTCAACTGGCCGACGCTGTGGCCGGCGCTGGCGCCGGATGCATCAGCCGGTGCCAGTGATCGCGCGCACACGCCCGCGCCTGCCACGCTGGAAGCACAGGAAGTCGAAGCGGTTCGTCTGGCGGTCGAGGCGGCCGGCGGCAACATCTCGCTGGCGGCGCGGCGCCTGGGCGTGGCGCGCAATACCGTTTATCGCAAGCTGACCAGCTCTTCGAAAGTCTGATCACCTGTGGGAGACCGCGCCGGGTGTCCGCCCCGGCAGGCGTGATTTGCTTTTCGATGCAGCCCGCCGGGTTTCGGCCCGGCTGCCGAGTTACTTTTTTCTGCTGGCCCAGAAAAACGTAACCAAAAAAGAGGGCCCGAACACCAGCCATTTGAGTTGGTGACTTTCATTTGGGCCCTCAAATGAAAGTTACTCGGCCGCCGGGCCGAGACCCGGCACGGTCCAACGCAAAGCAACCCCATCAAGCAGTAGCTCTGCCCTGCAAGACGAGCGAATCAAACTCCGAATCGGTAAACAACTGCGACCGCGTCAAAAACCGCAACCCCAGCGATCCTTCGAGCGAGAACATGCCGCCCCGTCCCGGCACCACGTCGATGATCAGCTGCGTGTGCTTCCAGTATTCGAACTGGGACGCACTGATGTAGAACGGCACGCCACCGATGTGGCCCAGCAGCTTGTCCTGATCACCGACCAGCAACTCGCCGGCCGGGTAGCACATCGGGGCGCTGCCGTCGCAGCAGCCACCCGACTGATGGAACATCACCGGGCCGTGCTGCGCGACGATGCGCCCGATCAACTCCAGCGTCGCTGCGGTCGCGGTGACCTGCAGCGGCGCCTCGGTCAAGGCGCCTTCGCTCAAAAGAAGCCCAGCTTGTTCTCGTCGTAGCTGACCAGCAGGTTCTTGGTCTGCTGGTAGTGATCGAGCATCATCTTGTGGTTCTCGCGGCCGATGCCCGACTGCTTGTAGCCACCGAACGCTGCGTGCGCCGGATAGGCGTGATAGCAGTTGGTCCACACGCGACCGGCCTGGATGCCGCGGCCCATGCGGAAGGCGGTGTTGCCGTTGCGGCTCCACACACCCGCACCCAGCCCGTACAGCGTGTCGTTAGCGATGGCGAGCGCTTCTTCCTCGTCCTTGAAGGTCGTGACCGACAGCACCGGGCCGAAGATCTCTTCCTGGAAGATGCGCATCTTGTTGTGGCCCTTGAACACCGTCGGCTGCACGTAGTAGCCGCCCTCCAGGTCGCCCGGCAGCACCGAGCGCGAACCGCCGGTCAGCAGCTGTGCGCCTTCCTGCTTGCCGAGGTCGAGGTAGCTGACGATCTTCTCGAGCTGCTCGCTCGACGCCTGCGCACCGATCATCGTGGCCATGTCGAGCGGGTTGCCCTGCTTGATGGCCGCGACGCGCTTGATCGCACGCTCGATGAAGCGGTCGTAGATCGATTCCTGGATCAGCGCGCGCGATGGGCAGGTGCAGACCTCGCCCTGGTTCAGCGCGAACAGCGCGAAGCCTTCGAGCGCCTTGTCGAAAAAGGCGTCGTCCTGGTCCATCACGTCGGCGAAGAACACGTTGGGCGACTTGCCGCCGAGCTCGAGCGTGACCGGGATCAGGTTCTGGCTCGCGTACTGCATGATCAGACGGCCGGTCGTGGTTTCGCCGGTGAACGCGATCTTGGCGATGCGCGGGTTCGATGCCAGCGGCTTGCCGCACTCGAGGCCGAAGCCGTTGACGATGTTCAGAACGCCCGGCGGCAGCAGGTCGGCGATGGTTTCCATCAGCACCAGGATCGACACCGGCGTCTGCTCGGCAGGCTTCAGCACGACGCAGTTGCCGGCGGCCAGCGCGGGCGCCAGCTTCCACACCGCCATCAGGATCGGGAAGTTCCACGGAATGATCTGGCCGACGACGCCGAGCGGCTCATGGAAGTGGTACGCGTAGGTCTTGTCGTCGATCGTGCTGATCGTGCCTTCCTGCGCACGCACGCAGCCGGCGAAATAGCGGAAGTGATCGACCGCCAGCGGCAGGTCGGCGAACGTCGTCTCGCGGATCGGCTTGCCGTTGTCCCAGGTTTCGGCGGCGGCCAGCATCGGCAGGTTGGCTTCGATGCGGTCGGCGATCTTGTTCAGGATGTTGGCGCGCTCGGCCGGCGAG
>JARXKP010000340.1 GCA_030271615.1 Pseudomonadota bacterium | reverse complement strand
CGCTGTTGGTGAGCATGCCGAGCACGATGTTGATCAGCGCCGCCTGGCCGCCGCCCGCTCCTGCTGCGTTACCCTGGGCGCCTGTCAGCGCACCGATGACCGAATCGAGCAAGCCCATCGCGACCTCCGTGATTGATGAAGCTTGATTCTGGTGTCCGGCCGGTGACAAGACAAGCCGACTCCGACTCGCTCAGCAAGAGTCTGATTGCAAGGCCAGAGCGGCCAGCACGGCCAGCGGTGCGGTGTCGGCACGCAGCACCCGCGGTCCGAGAGACGTGGGTTCGAACCCGGCCTGAAGCGCGGACTGCTCCTCGACGTCGGACAAACCGCCTTCGGGGCCGCTCAGAAACAGCAGACGCTGCCCGGCGATCGCCATCGCGAGCCCGCCTCGGCCCTCGCGCAAGCTCAGCACATGACGTCGCCCGATCGTGTCGGGCGAGAGCGAGCCCAGCCACTGGGAGAGCGTGCAGATGGGGTTCACCGCTGGCACCCGCGTGCGTCCGCACTGTTCACTGGCGGCGGCGGCGACCGCGAGCCAGTGCGCCACTTTCTTGTCGGCGCGCTCGCCGCTCAGGCGGAGCACCGAGCGCTCGCACACCAGCGGCTGAATGCATGCGACCCCGAGCTCGGTCGCCTTCTCGACGACGCTGTCCATCCGGTCGTTGGCGGGCATGCCCAGCGCGATGGTGACGTCGAAAGCCAGCTCGCGGCTCGCATCGACATGCTCGATCACGCGCACCGACACCTCGCTGCGGCCGATGCGCTCGATGCAGGCGAGCCACTCGCCGCCGCTGCCGTCGAACAGCGTGATGCCATCGCCGGGTTGCAGCCGCAGCACCTGCACGTGCCGCGACGGGCCTGGGGGGAGCGCACGGGTGTCACCCGCGTGCAGAGGTGGTGGGACGAGAAAGCGAGGCTGCATTGAGGACGGAGCGAAAGGACAGGAAGAAGACGGGCAGTATCAGGAACCATCCCGCAACGCCCGACGCAGGATCTTGCCGACGTTGGTCTTCGGCAACTCGCTGCGGAACTCGATGACCCGAGGCCGCTTGTAACCCGCGAGCATCGCCTCGCAGTGTGCTCGTACCGCACCTTCGTCGAGTTGCGCATTGCCGCGCACGATCACCAGCTTGACGACCTCGCCCGCCTTCTCGTCGGGCACACCGACGGCCCCGCATTCGGCGACTCCCGGTATCTGGGAGACGACGTCTTCGACCTCGTTCGGGTACACATTGAATCCGTTGACGAGGATCATGTCCTTCTTGCGGTCGACGATCTTGAAGTAGCCGCGCTCGTCGATGGTGCCGATGTCGCCCGAGCGGAAATAGCCGTCCGGCGTCATCACCTTTGCGGTTTCATCGGGGCGTTGCCAGTAGCCGGCCATCACCTGCGGTCCGCGGATGGCGATCTCGCCCGGGCTGCCTGGCGCGACCTCCTCGCCCGCATCGTCGACCAGTTTCATCTCGGTGTTGGGCAGCGGCAGGCCGATGGTGCCGTTGAAGCTGGTGTTGTCGCTGGGGTTGCAGCTGGCGATGGGCGAGGTCTCGGACAGGCCATAGCCCTCGATGATCGGACAGCCGGTCTTTTCCAGCCACAGCTGAGCCGTCGCGCTTTGTACCGCCATGCCGCCACCGATCGAGACGGTCAAGTGGCTCCAGTCGACCAGGCCGAAGTCGGAGTGGCTGGCCATGGCCTTGAAAAGCGTGCTGACGGAGGGAAAGCTGTGAAAGCGCTCGCGGGAGAGTTCCTTGAACATGGCCGGCAGGTCGCGTGGATTGACGATCAGCAGGCAGCACCCACCCAGGCGCAGACCCAGCATCATGTTGAAGGTGAAGCCGAAGATGTGATACATCGGCAACGCGCAGACGGTCACAAGCGGTTCGCCAGGCGGGATTTTCCTGAGCACCGGGCCGTACCACGCCTCGGACTGCAAGATGTTCGCGACCAGGTTGCGATGCAGCAGCACCGCACCTTTGCTGATGCCGGTCGTGCCGCCCGTGTACTGCAGCACCGCAATGTCGTCGGGCCCGATCGGCATCGACCGCAGGGTCTGGTTTCGTCCCGCAGACAGCGCGGCATTGAACCTCACGGCGTCGGGCAGTTCGAACTCCGGCACCAGCTTCTTCACATGACGCACGACGTAGTTGACGACCCATGATTTCGGGGGGCCCAGCAGATCGCCCAGCGCCGTGACGATCACTCGCTTGATCGGCACCGCGGGCAGCACCTTCTGCAGGGTGATCGCAAAGTTCTCGACCACCACCACGCCGGTCGCGCCGGAGTCCTTCAACTGGTGCTCCAGCTCGCGCGCCGTGTACAGCGGATTGACGTTCACCACGACACAACCGGCGCGCAGGACACCCGCAACGGCGACCGGGTACTGCGGCACGTTGGGCATCATCAACGCGATGCGATCTCCCTTCACGAAGCCCTGGGCCTGCAGGTACGCCGCGAAGTCCCTCGACCAGCGGTCGATCTCGCCGAACGTGATCGACTTGCCCATGAACTTGCAGGCGGTCCGGTCGCGGTACTTGCTGAAACTTTCTTCCAGCAACGCGACCAACGAAGGGAACGCGTCGACATCGATGAGCGCTGGCACGCCCGGCGGGTAATGCTTCAGCCAGACTTTTTCCATGATGCGCGAACTCCGGGACAGACCAGACGATTCTGGAGGATCGACTTGCCGGGACCATCAGGGGATTCGACAGGGCGCCAACGCCACGGCATGTGCTGAAACGGGGCCGTCGATACGGCATCTGGGACCGCAGTGCGATCGACGCGATGACTGCAGGCCCTGCTTGCGGCGCCTAGGCTGCGACGGCGTTGCCAGCCCGGCCCTTGTCCTCGGGCCCCAGCACCACCGTGACGCAGGCGTTCTTGAAGAGACGCATCACGCCTGTGCGGATCGCGGCGATCTCCTGCTCGACATCGCCGATGCGCCGATCGGGCTCGAACCCGACGTGAATGTCGATGAAGACGCGGTTGCCCGCGCGTCGCGAGCGCACGCCATACAGCCGGTCGTAGCGATGAAAGTGCAGTACCAGCTCACGCATGATGTCGAGCTTGTCCTTCTCCTCGAGCGTGCCGTCCAGCAGGTCGTAGACCGAACTGGAGAACACGCCGACCGCCGACATCAGGATGCTTGCGGCGATCACCAGCGAAGCGATCGGGTCGATGTAGACCGACCAGGCCTGATCGGCGAGCGCCAGGCTCAGCGACAGCGACAGGAAGATGAAGACGTTTCCGAACAGCTTGGTGAAGAACAGCTTGGCCTGCGACGCCATCAGCGGTGACTCCTCCGCCCGCGCGGCTTGGCGGCTGCGTTGCCACAGCCAGCCGTTGATCC
>JARXKP010000339.1 GCA_030271615.1 Pseudomonadota bacterium | reverse complement strand
TGGGTGGGCTGGTCGCGCTGCTGTTGCTGGGATGCGCTGTCGGGGCTGGCGAATGGCTGGGCTGGCCTTTCCTCGCGCCTCCCCTGGAACGGGCGCTGTCGAAGGCCTGGAGTCGTCGAGTCAGCCTGACGGTTCCTGTTGAACGCGCCGTGGCGCCGGCCGGCCGATTTCGCATCCGCTTCGTCGGCGGCGTGCGTCTGCAGACCCCTGGACTGGAGATCGCGGCGCCGGCATGGAGCGCGGCGCCGCACCTGTTGCTGGCTCGCGATGTCGACCTGCAATTGCGCTACATCGACCTGTGGCGCGCCTATCGCGGGCAGCCGCTGCGCATCGAGGGGCTGACGGCCCGCGCACTCGATGCGCAACTCGAACGTCTCGCCGATGGTCGCGCCTCTTGGCAACTCGCAGCGCACGAGCCGTCGGCGGAGCCGCCGAAGCCGATCTCGATTCCGGCGTTCGGGCATCTGCAGGTGACCGACGGCCTGCTGGCCTGTCGCGATGCAGCGTTGGCCATCGACGTTGTCGCCCGTCTGTCGCTCGCAGACAGCGAGTTGAAGTTCAATGCTGTCGGCCTGTACCGCACGCTGCCGGTGAAGATCGATCTGCTGGCCACCGGCGTGCTGTCCGTGGCCGGCGGCGTCGTGCCTGTGGTGCCGCTGACGGTGGAGGCGACCGTCGGCCGCGCTCAGATGTCTTTCAAGGGCAGCGCTGACGATATTCTGCACCTCGGCGGTTTCCGCGGACGCTTCAGCGTCAAGGGGCCGTCGCTGGCCGCCCTGGGCGATCCGGTGGGCGTGACCTTGCCGACCACGTCGGCGTTCAGCGCCAGTGGCGTGATCGTCAGGCAGGACAACGACTGGCGCGTGCGGATCGACGATGCGACGGTGGGATCGAGCCGCCTCAACGGGGCGTTCAGCTACGAGGCGGGACGAGCGGTGCCTCTGCTGGCGGGCCGACTCGGCGGCAGCCGGCTGTTTCTGGTCGACCTCGGGCCGGTGGTCGGCACGACGCCGGCCGAATTGACGGTGACCACGCCGTCAATCGGCAAGGCGAACAGGGTGTCCGGCAAGGTCAAGGGCAAGGTGCTGCCCGCGCGCCCGTTCGACCTCGCGGCCTTGCGCGTGATGGACGCCAATGTGCTGATCGACATTGCCGAGGTCGATCTGAATACCACGTTGCTCGAGCCGTTGCGCCCGCTGCGCGGCCACCTGCAGTTGTCTGGCGGCGTGTTGACGCTGAGCGAGCTCGATGCGCGCACCGCAGACGGCCGCCTGGCGGGTCGCTGGAGCCTCGACGGGCGCGGCTCGCAGGCGTTGTGGGATGCCGATCTGCGCTGGACCGGCGTGCGACTCGAACGCTGGATCCACCAGGCCCGTGCCGGCAGCGCGCCGCCTTATCTGTCGGGCCGCTTGAGCGGCCGGGCGACGGTGAAAGGGCAGGGCCTCTCCACCGCCGACATCCTGGCCAGCCTCAACGGCCGCGTGCGCACCGAACTGAGCGATGGCGCGGTGTCGCACCTGCTCGTCGAGGCCGCGGGACTCGATATCGCGCAAGCGCTGGGCGTGCTGTTCAAGAGCGACGACGCCCTGCCGCTGAGTTGCGCGGTGGCCGATCTCGATGCCGTCGGCGGCGTCTTTCGTCCCCGCGTGATGGTGCTCGACACGACCGACTCGGCGGTGTGGATCGACGGTTCGCTGTCGCTGGCCACCGAGGCGCTCGACCTCCGTGCCGTGGTCATCCCGAAGGATTTCAGCCCGCTGACCCTGCGCTCGCCGCTGCGCGTGGGCGGCAGTCTTGCCGTTCCCGAGGTGTCGCTGGAAAAGGAGCCCATCGCCAGGAAAGTGGCGGCTTCAATTCTCCTGGCGTTGCTCAATCCGCTGGCGGCGTTGATCCCGCTGATCGACCCCGGCGACGCCGACCTGGCCCGACGCACGGGCGCCGGTTGCCGCAAACTGATGCAGCGCGGCGCCGCTGCGAAGCCGTGAGCCCAACATCATGACCACCACCCGCATCGAAACCGACAGCTTCGGCCCCATCGACGTGCCGTCCGAGTCGCTGTGGGGCGCGCAGACCGAGCGCAGCCTGCGCTTTTTCGCCATCGGCGAGCAGCGCATGCCGATGGACTTGATTCATGCGCTGGCCTGGGTGAAATGGGCGGCTGCCTGCGTGAACCGGGATCTGGGATTGCTGGGCTCGACTCGTGCGCAGGCCATTGCCGACGCGGCGCTGCGCGTGGCCGCCGGTGAGTTCGACACCCATTTCCCGCTGTCCGTGTGGCAGACCGGATCGGGCACGCAGACGAACATGAATGTCAACGAAGTGGTCGCCCATCTCGCGTCGCGGTCGCTGGCCGGCGGCGAGGTCGGTGGCGTGGACGCGGCAGCGACCGCCGCGAGAGCCGTCCACCCCAACGACGATGTGAACCTGGGGCAGTCGTCGAACGATGTCTTCCCGACCGCCATGCACATCGCGGTGGCATTGCAGGCTCGACAGCGGCTGCTGCCGGCACTGGCCGAACTGCGCGCTGCACTCGCGGCCAAGGCCCTCGAATTCGCGCACGTCGTGAAGATCGGTCGCACCCACCTGCAGGACGCCACGCCGTTGACCCTGGGCCAGGAGTTCGGCGGCTACGAAGCCCAGCTCGCGCTGTGCCACGAGGCGCTGCGTCGCGCGCTGGTGCCTGTGCAGGCGCTGGCGATCGGTGGTACCGCCGTGGGCACCGGCCTGAACACGCACCCCGAGTTCGGTTCGCGTGTCGCGGCGCTGCTGGCGCGTCGGCTCGACCTCCCGCTGGTTCAGGCCGCCAACCTGTTTGCCGCGATGGCCGGTCACGAGGCGCTGGTCGCCTTTCATGGCGGCCTGAAGATGCTGGCGATCGCGCTGACCAAGATCGGCAGCGACATCCGCCTGATGGGCAGCGGGCCGCGTGCCGGCATCGGCGAGTTGCGCCTGCCGGAGAACGAGCCCGGCAGCTCGATCATGCCGGGCAAGGTCAATCCGACGCAGGTCGAGGCGCTGACGATGGTGTGCGCGCAGGTGATGGGCCACGACGCGGCGATCGGCTTTGCGGCCAGCCAGGGACAGTTCGAGCTGAATGTCTACAAGCCGTTGATCGCGACGGACACGCTGGACAGCCTGCGCCTGCTCGCCGACGCGATGCACAGTTTCGATCGCCACTGCGTCGCCGGTCTCGCGGTCAATTCGGCGCGTGTGGATCAGTTGCTGCACGGCTCGTTGATGCTGGTCACCGCACTGGCCCCCCACATCGGCTACGAGCGCGCGGCGCAGATCGCCAAGTGCGCCCACGACCACGGCACCACGCTGCGCGAAGCCGCGCTGGCACTCGG
>JARXKP010000338.1 GCA_030271615.1 Pseudomonadota bacterium | reverse complement strand
GTTGAACAGGAAAAGCGTCAGCACGATCACCACCAGCACGCCGCCGATCAGAAGCGACATGCGCACGTTGTTGGTGGCCGTGGTGATGAAGTTCGCCGGCCGGAACAGATCGGCGTGCAGTTGTACGTTTTGCGCTTGCAGCCCCGGGCGCAAGCCATCGAGCGCCTTCTCGACGCGTTGCGTCACTTCCAGGGTATTGGCGCCGTATTGCTCGGAGATCACGAGCTGCACGCCCGGCTGGCCCATGATCGACGAGGCACCGATTGCCGGCTCTGGCGCCTCAACGACGTTGGCTACGTCGCCCAACGTGACGTTGCCGCCCTGAAGGTGCCGCAGCGGCGTGCTGGCGAGGCGTTGCGCGGTCAACGCCTGGCCCTCCGTTTGCAGCACCAGGCGCTGGTTGGGCGTGTCAATGAAACCGGCGCCGCGCACGCCCGAGGCATTGCGTGCCGCCTCCAGCACCTCGGCAAGGGACAGGTCGTACTTGATCAATTGTTCGGGCCGGATCTGGATCTGCAACTCGCGGGTCTGGCCGCCGAACACGGCAACCTTGGCCACGCCGGGCACCGCGAGCAGCGCCGGCTTCAGCGTCCAGTCGGCCAGCGTGCGCAGCTCCATCAGTGAGCGCCGGTCCGAGGTCAAACCCATGGCGAGAACCACGCTCGTCGATGAGGTCAGCGGCGAGAGGACGGGAACCTGTACGCCCTGCGGCAACTGGGACGCCAATGCGCCGAGTCGTTCGGCCAGGTTTTGTCGGTCGCGATAGATGTCGCTGCGCGGATCGAAACTGACCGTGATCACCGACAGGCCCTGGATCGACTGCGAGCGCAGCGCTTGCAGTCCCGGCAACCCGTTGATCGCATTCTCGATCGGCTGGGTAACCAGCACCTCCACCTGTTCCGGTGCCAGCCCGGGGGCCTCGGTCTGGATCGAAACTTGCGGCGGGGCAAATTCCGGGAACACGTCGTACTTGCTGCGTGCCAACGTGAGGGCGCCGTAGACGAGAAATACACACGCCAGTGCAATCACCACGCCGCGGAACTGCAGTGAGAAGCGGACGATGGCGGCCAATGCGCCAGTCGCGGGGGAACTCATTTGCCGGCGTCCTCGCCAACGCTGATTTGCGCGCGCAATTCCTCGGAGAACAACAGTTGGGCGCCCGTCACCACGACCGGCTCGCCGCCGGCAAATCCGGCCGGCACGAACCAGCCATCCTGCACCGCCTGATCGGCGGGGAGTTCATGCCGGACGAACAGGTCGGCACGCCGGCGCGAGTAGACCCAGGCGCTGCCTTGCCACCAGACGATGGCAGAAGTCGGAATCATCGAGCCTGGCTTTGCCGCGCCGACCGGGAGGAACACCGTCAGGCTGCTGCCGGGCAGCAATCCGGTTGCCGGCGCGACATAGAAGAAACTTGCGCCTTGCAGCCGCGCATCCGTGCGCGTTGCCGCAGCGACCAGGCGTGCCGTGACGAACGTATCGCGGCGCAGTTGTACGCGCACCTGCGACGGCGGCTGCGCCAGATCCGCCCCGGCGGGCAACACCACCTGCAGCAGCACGTCCTGCTGGTTGACCAGGCGCGTGTAAAGCGTCGAGTTTTCCGCTGCTGCGCGGGTCAGCACCGGGCCCCATTGCTGGCTGGCATTTTGCTGCGCGGCGGCGAGTGCAGCTTGCGCGGCTTGCAGCGTGGCCATGTCGGCGCGACGGCTCGCCTCGCCTGCCTGCAGGGTCTTGCTCGACACGTCCTGCTCTTCGCGATGCAGCAGGAGCAGGCGCTGGTACTCCGCCTGCGATGCCTGCGATGCGGCGCTCGCGGCAGCGACCTGCGATTGCGCCGCCACGATCCCGGTGCGCAGCGAGCTCAGGTCCTGGATCAGCAATACCGTGCCGATCGCCTGGATCTCCTGGGAATGAGCGGTGGCTTGCTGCGGCATGACTGCAATGCCGCTGTTCTTCTGTCCGGCGGCATCGAGCGTGATCGCAGGCAGCCCATCGACACGCGACACCCGCGAGGGCACCACGACGGGTTTCTCACGTTCGGCTTCCGTGGCTCGCTCCTTGCGGCCTTGCATGAAGCCCCAAGCAACGAGCGCTATCAAGACGAGGGCGATGGCGGCCATCAAGGCTCTGGTTTTCATTTCATGTCCTGGTCGCGTGGATTGTGTTCGATGGTGATCGCGGGCAAGAGCTCGCCGTCCAAGGGTCGCCGCACGGCATCTTCCAGGGCGCCCAAGGCCTGCTGTGCTTGCAGCAGCGTCTCGACGCGGGCCAGTTCGGCAACGGCCAGTTCCACCTGCGCGCCGAGCAGGGTCGATCGATCGGTTTCACCGGCGCGCTGCAGCCGCGCAGCCGATTGCTCTTTTCGACGTTGATTTGCCAGCAATGTGTTGGCGGTGCTGAGCTTGGCAAGCATGGCGCGATAGCCGGCGAGCGCCTGGTCCACCTCACCGATCGCCCGGGTTTGTACCGCCAGGAAATTTGCGGCCGCCAGCTGCCGCCGGGCTTCGGCCTCGGCGATCGGACCCTGGTTTCGATTGAGCAACGGCAGGACCAGCGACAGGGCAAGCGACCACTTGGCCTGTCCGGCATCCATGAGGAAACCGGGCCCCAGCGTGATGTCGGGGTACTGTTTGGCGACTTCGATTTGCAACGCTGATTGGCTGGCCTGGTAGTCGGCCAATGCGGCACGCACGTCAGGACGACGGAGCAGCGCCTGCCGCTGCACATCCTGTGCGGGGAGTGCACTGAGGTCCGGGAGATGCTCGAAACTGTCGAAGGCCAGCACGACCCCGTCCAACGCTCCGATCGGCAGCCCCAGCGCGCTGGCCAGGCGCACACGGTTTTCGGCCAGGCGCCTGTGTACTTCCTGACGGGCCAGCGTTGCTTGTTGCAACGCAATCCGCGCCTCGGTGAGATCGGGCGCGGCGGCGAAACCCAGTTGCAGGCGACGCTCCATGAGGCGGACACGTTCGGATTCCAGCGACTGTTGCGCGGCCGCTAGCTGCTCGGACGGATACGTGTTCAACAAGCTCTGCCGAACGCGACTGCGCACCTGCCATGCAGTGTCCAGAAGATTCAATCGGGCGACCTCAGCCAGATGTCGAGCCTGTTCGATGCGGTGGCCGCGCTTGCCGGCAGTTTCAATCGGAATACTCAGCGAGACGCCACGCGCCCAACGCGAGGTGTCGTCCGGCGCGTCGGCATTGAACTCGGCAGACAGATTCAACCCGGGATTGGGACGCGCTCCCGCAGTGATGGCGGCTGCCTGGGCGACTTGCCATCGGGCGCGAGCCAGGTCGAGATCGGGATGGTAGTAGTACGCCACGGCGGTGAGCCTGCGCAGGTCGTAG
>JARXKP010000038.1 GCA_030271615.1 Pseudomonadota bacterium | reverse complement strand
CCGATCTCAACACGCTGCTCACCTATGTCATCGACCAGGGCTGGCACGACAAGGACTACATCGCGAAGTTCACGAAGGGCTTCGACGACGCGATGAAGGTCAATCGCATGTCGCTCGAAGACGGCTCGAAGATCACCGGCATTCCGGTTGCGAAGATTCGTCAGGCGGCTGAGTGGGCCTACAAGACCAAGGCATCGGGCCACCGCCCGCGTACCTTCCACGCCTATGAGAAAGGCATCATCTGGGGCAACGACAACTACGTTATCCAGAGTTCCTTGGTGAGCCTGGTGCTTGCGACGCAGAACGTCGGCCGGCGCGGCACCGGCGTTTGCCGAATGGGTGGCCACCAGGAGGGCTACACCCGCCCGCCGTATCCCGGCGACAAGAAGATCTACATCGACCAGGAGGTGATCCAAGGACGCGGCCTGATGTACACGATCTGGGGCACGAACCCGTTCCAGACCACGCTCAATGCCGAAGAGCACCGCCGCGTGCTCAGCCGCCGCGCGCAGATCGTCAACCAGGCGATGAGTGCCGCGCGCGGCGCGAGCGTCGAGCAGATGGTCGATGTCATCTACGACGCCTGCAAGAACAAGGGCGGCATGTACGTGGTCGGCATCAACCTGTACCCGACGACGCTGGCGGAGGAAGCGCACATGCTGCTGCCGGCCGCGCATCCCGGCGAAATCAACCTGACCTCGATGAACGGTGAGCGTCGCCTGCGCCTGTCCGAGAAGTTCATGGACCCGCCAGGGTCGGCCAAGGCCGACTGCATGATCGCGGCCGACATCGCGAACACGCTGAAGGCGATGTACACGCGTGACGGCAAGGCCGACATGGCCAAGCGCTTCGACGGCTTCGATTGGAAGACGGAAGAGGATGCATTCAACGACGGCTTCCGACGCGCGGGGCGCCCTGGCGTCGGCCCCATCGACAGCCAAGGCGGTGACACGGGCTACCTGGCCACCTACGCATTGCTGCGCAAGGCAGGCAACAACGGCGTGCAGTTGCCGATCAAACGCGTCGAGGGCGACAAGCTGATCGGCACCGAGATGGCCTACATGGACGGCAAGTTCGACACCAAGGACGGCAAGGCCGAGTTCAAGCCTGCGCCTTGGAATGGCCTGCCCAAGATCGTCGCCGACCAGAAGGCCAAGCACCGTTACTGGATCAACAACGGCCGCGCCAACGAGGTCTGGCAGACCGCGTATCACGACCAGTACAACAGCTTCGTGCGTGACCGCTACCCGACCGCCTTCATCGAGATGAACCCGGAGGATGCACGCTCGATGGGCGTGGCGGCCGGCGACGTGGTCGAGGTCTTCAACGACTTCGGCAGCACCTATGCGATGGCCTACCCGCAGAAGGCCATCAAGGCGGGCCAGACCTTCATGCTGTTCGGCTACATCCGTGGCGTGGCCGGTGACGTGACCAGCCCGTGGGTGGACCGCAACGTCGTTCCGTACTACAAGGGAACGTGGGCGAGCATCAAGCGCGTAGGCAGCGTCGACGACTGGAAGCAGACGATCAGCTTCAAGGAACGCCGCTTCGGTTGAGCCAACAAGGCTTGTCTCCTCTCGGCGCTCATGTGGAAGTTGGCGCCGTGTTCGGGGGGTGTCTTCGGGCACCCCCGTTTTGCGAAGACCTGTACGCCATGAACCTCGAACGTGTTGTTCACATCGACGCGGAAGACAACTCTGCATCCACGCGACCCGAGGCACGCCCGCTGCGGCGAGATGGCGAGACGTTCTCGATGGCGCAGGCGCTGATCAGTTCGCGCCAGAACGTATCGCCGAAGCGACTTGTGGAACCCGGGCCATCGGCAGAGCAACTCGACGCGCTGCTTTCGCTCGCGGCGGCGGCACCCGACCACGGGCTGTTGATGCCGTGGCGCTTCATCCTCGTCCCGGCCGAACAGCGGCATCACCTCGCCGAAGTGTTCGCGCTGGCCTTGATCGACCGGGACCCCGGTGCCACGCTGGAGCAGATCGAGTCGGCGCGAGAGAAGGCGCACCGCGCTCCAATGCTTTTGGTCGCGATCGCCTGCCTCGGGCCACGTCAGCCGAACACGCCGCCGCTGGAGCGCATGGTGTCGATGGGTGCGGCCATTCAGAACCTGCTGCTGGGCGCTCACGCGTTGGGCTTTGGTGCGGGACTGACCAGCGGGCAGGCGATGGCGTCGCCGCGCCTCCATCGCCTCTGCAAATTGGGAGAGGGCGAGACTGCAGTTTGTTGCATCAACGTCGGAACGGTCACGAAGCGCAAAGCCTCGGCGAGAGTGCGGCCCTTGCCAGCCGAGTTCGTCAGCGAACTCGCTGATGAATCTACGGTTGGCCGCCTGCAATAGCCCGCACGAAACCCGTTGTCAGTGGCGGTCCGCACGTGGGTACGTGGGTCTGGTCGCTTGGGCACTGTGCGGATTGATTTTTCACTGTCCAAGACTGGAATTCGCACAACAATCCAATAACCGTTAGACTGTTGGCATGAGAGAACTGAAGAACCATCTCTACGAACAGGTTGCCCGTATCGGCAAGGCCGTCGCCAGCCCAAAGCGCCTCGAACTCATCGAGTTGCTTTGTCAGGGCGAGAAGACTGTCGAGGTGTTGGCGGCCCAGGCGGAGATCAGCGTCAAACTCGCCAGTGCCCACCTGAAGGAATTGCGCCTCGCACGGCTCGTCGATACGCGCAAGGATGGCAAGTACGTCCTGTACCGCCTCGCTGGCATCAGCGTGGCGGACCTGTGGGTAAACCTGCGCTCCGCGGCCGAGGAACGCCTCGTGGAGTTGCAGGTGGCCTTGGCAAGCATCGTCGCAAATGGTGACGACCTCGAAGGCTTCGATCGAAAGGCCATCCTGAAGAAGGCCGCTGCGGGCGAGGTGCTCGTACTGGATGTGCGTCCCTCGGACGAGTACGCCACGGCCCACCTTCCGCATGCGCGTTCTCTGCCGGTGGACGAACTCAAGAAACGCCTTGCCGAGCTGCCGAAAAACACCCCCGTTGTTGCCTATTGCCGCGGCCCGTTCTGCCTGATGGCCAGGGACGCGGTTGAGCTTCTGCGCAAGAAGGGATATCGGGCGTTCCATCTGACCGACGGTGTCGCGGAGTGGCGCGCGCATGGTTTGCCGATCGAAGAGTGACATGGGCATGAAGACCCTGATGATCCTGAACGACGCGCCCTACGGCAGCGAACGCACCTACAACGGTGCGCGCCTGGCCGGTGCGTTTGCCAAGGAGCCTGACGCCGAGGTCCACGTGTTTTTGATGGGTGACGCGGCCGCAGCCGCCCACAACAAGCAGAAGGTGCCGGCGGGCTCCTACAACCTCGAAGTGATGCTGGGCTCGGTGGTCAAACAGGCCGGCGCCATCGGTGTTTGCGGCACCTGCATGGATGCGCGCGGCATCGCTGCGGAGGACCTAGTCGAAGGCTCGCACCGCAGCAGCATGGACGAGCTGACCCAATGGACGACCTGGGCCGAGAAGGTGCTGGTGTTCTGACGCAAGGAGATCATCATGTTCTTTCGACAACGCACGGCCGAGAACGCGACCCTGTCCTACTTTTTCGGTTGCACCGGCATCGGCAAGGCCGTGGCGGTGGATGTCGTGGCCGGTGACGAAGACTGGTTCATTGCCGAAGCCGCGAAGGTCGGCGTGCCGATCTCTTACGTGATCGACACCCACGTGCATGCCGATCACTACTCCGGTGGGCCCGAGTTGGCACGACGCGCCGGAGCCCCGTACTGCCTGCACCAGAGCAACCAGGGCCGGGTGACCTTCGACTTCACACCCTTGTCCGATGGTCAGCGGCTCGATGCGGGCAACGTGGTCGTCGACGTGCTGCACACACCTGGGCACACGCTGGACAGCGTGTGCCTGCTTGTGCGAGACCTGCGCCGCGGCGACGAGCCGTGGTTCGTGATCACCGGTGACACGTTGTTCGTTGGCGCCGTCGGCCGGCCCGACCTTGCAGGCCGCGAGCGGGAGATGGCTGCGCAGTTGCACGACACCTTGCACGGCAAGCTGCTGACGCTGCCACACGACCTCGAAATCTATCCGGGCCACCAGGCCGGCAGCGCCTGTGGGGCCGGCTTGTCGGGCAAGCCCGCATCGACCATCGGCTTCGAGAAGCGCTTCAACCCGGTACTGGCGATGACGCGCGAGGCCTTCGTCGCCGCACTGATAGCCGACATTCCGGCGCCGCCCGACGGCATGGCCGACATCGTCGCGGCCAATCTGCGCGGCGTCGTGCCAGAGCCCACTGCCGCCTGACGGCGACACGCCGCCATGCGCTTCGGCATTCGCGACAACCTCGGGCAGGTCCTGCAGCAACTGCTGCAGGTGCTGTTGGTGGGCATGACCATCGGGATGATGCGCAATGTGGTGCCGGCGCTGGCCGAGTCCGAGTTCGGCGTGCCGCGCGACTCGTTCATGCTGCTGGTGGCCTTCGTCGTCGCCTTCGGCTTCGTCAAGGGGGCGATGAACTTCGTCGCCGGCCGCCTGGCCGAGCGCATCGGTCGCAAGCGGGTGCTGCTGATCGGCTGGGTGGTGGCGCTGCCGATTCCCTTGCTCGTGTACTTCGCGCCATCGTGGGCGTGGATCGTATTCGCCACTGTCCTGCTGGGTGTGAACCAGGGCCTCACCTGGTCGATGACGCAGACGGCCAAGCTCGACATCACACGCGCCGACCAGCGCGGCCTGGTCATTGGCTTGAACGAATTCTCCGGCTACGTGGGCGTGGCCATCGCCGGTGTGGCGACCGGCTATGCCGCCTCGCTGTTCGGTCCTCGCACTGGCCTGCTCTGGTTCGGCGCTGCGGTGATTGGTCTCGCCACCTTGTTTGCTTGGCTGGCCGTAGCCGAAACGTTGCAGTGGGCGCACGCCGAGGTCAAAGGCCATGCGGCTGCCGCGAGCGTTTCGGGCTTTCGTCCGCGCTACCCGCAGGGGGTGAGTGAACGCCCAACCGCCGGCGAGGTATTTGCGCTGATGAGCTGGAAAGACCGCCGCATGGCGGCGCTGTGCCAGGCCGGGCTGGTCGAGAAGTTTGTCGATGCGTTGGTCTGGGTCTTCTGGCCCGTCTACTTGCACCAGCAGGGTGTGAGCCTGCCGGGCATCGGCTGGATCGTTGGCATCTACGGCTTCACCTGGGGAGGAGCGCAGTTCTTCACCGGTAAGCTCTCCGACCGGATCGGGCGCCACCGGCTCAACGCGTGGGGCATGTTGGTCTGCGGTGCGGGTGTGGCGCTGCTGCCGCTCGGCAGTGGCTCTCTGTGGTGGGGAACCTCAGCTGCAATCGCCGGGCTGGGAATGGCCATGCTGTACCCGAACCTGAGCGCGGCTGTAGCCGACATCGCCCGTCCGAGTTGGCGCGCTTCAGCCATCGGCATCTATCGCTTTTGGCGTGATCTGGGGTACGGGATCGGTGCTCTCGGACTGGGCGCTGCGGCTGCACTCGGTGGGAGCATCGAAAGTGCGTTCTGGTTTGTCGCCGTGGCGATGGGATTGTCTGGTGCCGTGCTCTACCGCTGGGGCGAAGAGACACACCCACGACTGAACCCGGCGCTGTGAGGAAGTTTCATGGTTGACGGAGCGGGGCAGTAGCGGTCGGCGCCGACGATTCCCCGCAAGTGCGAGTTAGGTGAAAGCGGTGTAGCCAGCAACGGGCGATGGAGCCCACGCATTCGTAGGCCAGTCGACCAGTTCGGGTCAGCGAACCGCCAGCAGCCGAGAACTCAGAACCTCACCGCCGCGCGCGGCCACCACTTCGCCTTCGGCCAGCGGTCGCCAATCGTCGTCGGTGAGCGGCACACTGGCGATCCACACCACAGATCGCTCCTTCTGGGCGATCGAGGCGCCGCCATGGTCGTCTGGCGCAGGATCGGCAGGGGCGCAATGTCGCTGCCGTATCCACAGTCCCGGCGGCCCGGCGCGCTTGCTCGTGCGTTGCAAACGCCGGTGGCCGTGGGCGAAGACGGCATCGCCGTCCGCGTAGAGGAAGTTGGCGGGCCCGAGTGCGCGCAGGTCTGCAGCGAATGCGTTCAGTAGCGACAAGCGCACTTCAATCGTCGGTGGTGTGCCTGTCTTCCACGGTTCCTTCAGTCGCTCCAGCAACACACAGAACGCGTGCTCGGAATCGGTTTGCCCGACCGGGCGATGCGAGCCGAGCGCCAGCGCCGCGCTGCGGTAGATGCCTGGCAGGTCGCCGTTGTGCGCGAACACATGGGCGCGCCCGCCGAGTTCTCGGACGAAGGGTTGCGTGTTCGCGAGCGACACCCCGCCCTGTGTGGCATGACGGATGTGGGAGATCGCCAAATGGGTGGCAGGACCTTCTGTTTCGAGGAAGCGCACCAGCGCGCTGTCGGCGGCGGCGGCCGGCTCGCGGAACAGCGCCACGTCCGTTCCCTGGTAGAAAGCGACGCCCCAGCCGTCATGTGAGCTGCCCGACGCACCGCCGCGCGCGGCGAGGGTCTGCAAAGAGAACGTCAGGCGGGCCGGGCTCGAACTCGACAGCGCGAGCAGCTCACACATCGCGGTTCAGGTGGCCTGTGTTGTGCTGCCGCCGAGGCTCTCGCAAGCGCGACGCAGTCGCTGTTCCGCCGCGTCGGCCACGGTCTTGACCGCGGGCTTGCCGACCAGGTTCACCATGATCTGCGGGTCGAGGAAACCGACCACCACGCGCTCCGGCGCCTCCTCGCGCACGATCACGTTGCAGGGCAGCAGCAGCCCGATGTCGGGCACGGCTTGCAAGGCCTGGTGCGCCAGCGGTGGGTTGCAGGCGCCGAGGATGCGATAGGGCGGCATGTCGACGCCGAGCTTTTCCTTCATGGCGTGCTGCACGTCGATGTCGCTCAGCACGCCAAAGCCCTCGGCCTTCAGCGCGGCGAGGGTCTTGGAGAGAGCCTGGTCGAATGTGATGCCGGCGAGCGTGGTGGTGAATCCGTACATGGGGAACCTCGATGGTGTGGGTGGTGGCCTTCAGGCATGAATCGCTGCAGCGGTCGATGGTTTGCTGACCAACTTGGACAACTCGGCGAAACCGATCGGAGGCACAGTCAACCAAGGGAGCGTGAAGATGCGTTTGGCCAATCCAGCGGCCATGCGTTCCATCTGTTTGCGTTCGCCGGCCAGCCGCGCGGCCAGCAAGGGGTCGCGCGTGCCCGCAGCCAGCACGCTCTTGTTTAGCACCCAGGCATAGGGCTCGATGCTGGCGCGGCGAAGGTCCTCCTGCAGCGCAGTGGCCTGCGACACGGGCGTCACTTCCGGCAGCGTCACCAGGATGATCTTGGTGTACGCGGCGTCCTGCAGCCTCATCAGCGGCGTGACGACGCGTGCAGAACCATGGCCCTCGAACTCGCGCGTCATCTGCCGGTGGTAGGCGCCGGTCGCGTCCATCAGCAGCATCGAATGGCCCGTTGGAGCGGTGTCCAGCACGACGAAGGCGCTGCGGCCCTCGCTGACGATGCGCGAGAAGGCATGGAAGACGGCCACCTCTTCGGTGCAGGGCGATTGCAGATCTTCCAGCAGCAGCGCCTGCTCTGCCGCGTCGAGCTGGGGTGACTTGGCCGCCATGATCTTATCGATGTAGCGCTGCGTCTCGACCTTCGGGTCGATGCGGCTCACGTTCAAGCCCGGCACGTCGCCGTTCAGTGTTCCCGCCAGGTGGGCGGCCGGATCGGTGGTGCTGAGGTGCACGGTCTTACCGCGCTGGATCAGCCCCAGTGCCAGCGCGGCGGCCACCGTCGTCTTGCCGACGCCGCCTTTCCCCATCACCATGATCAGCCCGTGCCCGGCGGCAGCCAGCTCGTCGGCCAGCGCGTCCAGGCCTTGAAGCTTTTCACCGGTTCCTGTAACCGAGGTCATGGGCGATGTGATCGGGCCGGCACCGGTTTTCAGCAGTGCTCGCAACGCGGGCAGACCCACCGTGTCGAACGCTCGCAGCGGCACGCGGTCCTGCGGCAGTGCACGCAGCGACGCTGGCATCGCATCCAATGCCTGCTGCCCCAGGGCCTCGATGGCGCAGGCCACTGCGTCGGTGCGCTCGCTGGCGTGGAACACGCCGTTGATCGCCAACCGCTGATTGTTCAAGCCCAGTTCGTGCAACTCGCCCGAGGTGTGCGCCGCCTCATTGATGGCACCCTTGTCGGGCCGAGTGACCAGGATCACCGTGGTCTTCGACGGATCGCTGAGAGCGTCCAGCGCGGCCTTGAAGCGCACTTCCTGCATCTTCAAGCCCGAATGCGGCCCCAGGCAGGACGCTCCGCGATCGTTGCCGTCGAGAAACCCGGTCCAGGCCTTGGGTAGGCTGAGCAGCCTCAGGGTGTGCCCTGTAGGTGCCGTGTCGAAGACGATGTGGTCGTAGCCTGCGGCGCCGTCGGACAACAGGGAAGAGAACTCGTCGAAAGATGCGATTTCCGTGGTGCAGGCGCCGGACAGCTGCTCACGCACGGTCGAGAGTTCTGCTGCGCTGGCACCCGTGCCCATCTGTGCCAGAACGCGCTGGCGATAGGACTCGGCCGCGTTGTCGGGGTCGATGTTCAGCACCGACAGGCCGGGTGCGCCCGGGACAGGCACCGGCGTATTGCGAAGTTCGATCCCCAGCATCTCGTCGAGGTTCGACGCGGCGTCGGTGCTGACCAGCAGCACCTTCTTGCCCGCGTCCGCAAGCGTCAGCGCGGCAGCGGTCGACAGCGAAGTCTTGCCGACCCCACCTTTGCCGGTGAAGAACAGATGTCGGGTCGGGTGGTTCAAAAACCCGATGGGGCCCGGCTTCAGCCAGGTTTGCACTTCCTCGTGCGAGGGAATGCCGCCGCTGTGCACGACCTTGCCGTCGATCATGACGGCCGGGGTGGCTCTGACCCCTGAGCGCTTGATGTCGTCGGGGTTCTCGACCTTGACGATCTCCACGTCGACACCCGCAGACTGCGCGGCCCGTTCAATGATGCCAATGGTGCTGTGGCACTTGCTGCAGCCCGACCCCAGAACTTTGATTTCCATCTTGAACGCCTTTGCAGATCAAACACCAATTGAATTGAACTGAACCCGCCGGCTGTGGACAGCACCGACTTTCAGCACCTGTGAGCCATGTCGAATCACCGGCGCGAGGCCAGTTGCTGGCGCACCACCGTCACGTGCTCGCCGACCTTGGACACTGCATCCTTCAACTCGGCCTCCGTGCAGTGGAGTTCCTTGCACCAGTACTGCAACTCGGCTGGGTCCATGGAATTGACGCGGCCGGGATCAAGCGGTTCGAGCTTGTTTTGTGGGTCTGACATGCTGCCTCCTATTCGATGTTGATTTCCGGCTCAGATCATCTCGATCGCCAGCGCAATGCCCTGGCCGCCGCCGATGCACAAGGTGACGATGCCACGCTTGCAGCCGTCGCGTTTCATCGAATGCATCAAGCGGGTTGCAAGCACGGCGCCGCTCGCACCGATCGGGTGGCCGTGCGCGATGGCACCGCCTTCGACGTTGACGATGTCCTCGGCAAATCCGATTTCGCGCAGGCAAGCCAGTGCAATGGCGGCGAAGGCCTCGTTGATCTCGACGCGATCCACTTGCCCCACCGACCACTCGGCGCGAGCCAACGCCTGCCGCACTGCCGGCACCGGGCCAAGTCCGAACATTCCCGGTTCCACCGCACCGATGCCGTAGCTCACCAGCCGCGCCATCGGCACCAGGCCGTTCTTCTCGGCCCAGGCAGCATGCGACACCACCATGGCCGCGCCGGCCGAGTTCAGCCCTGGCGCGTTGCCGGCGGTGAGGGTGCCTTCTTTGCGGAATGCGGGCTTGAGCTTGGCCAGCGACTCGGCTGTGGTCTCGGGCCGGTTGTGCTCGTCCTTGGCGAAGACCGTCGGGCCCTTGCGGCCGGGCACCTCGATGGCGGCGATCTCTCCCTCGAATTTACCCGCGGCCTGGGCTGCACTGAAGCGCTGCTGCGAGCGCAGCGCCCAGCGGTCCTGGTCCTCGCGGCTGATGCCGTTCTTGAGCACCAGATCTTCGGTGTGCCAGCCCGAATGCTTGTCGCTGAAGGCATCGTTCAGGCCGTCGTACAGCATGCTGTCGAACAGCGTGACGTCGCCCATGCGCGCACCCCAGCGCCCTTGCGGCAGCAGGTAAGGCGCGCGGTCCATGTTCTCCATCCCGCCGGCGATGGCGCAGTCGATCATGCCGGCCCAGATCTCCAGCGCTGCGCTGGCCACGCCCTGCGCGCCCGAACCGCAGACGCGATTGACCGTCAGCGCCGGCACCTCCACCGGCAGCCCGGCGGCGATGCCGGCCTGGCGCGCCGGGTTCATCTTGACGCCGGCCTGGATCACGTTGCCCATCACGAGGGTCTGGATCTTGTCGGCAGCGAGGCCCGCGCGCTTGAGCGTCTCGCGGATCGCGGCGGCGCCGAGGTCCGGCGCGGGCATGTCCTTGAGGCTGCCGCCGTAGGTGCCGATGGCGGTGCGAACCGGGTGGCAAAGAACGACTTGTCGGGTGGCCATGAGGTTTTCTCCTGAGGACAGATTTGAAAGTGTGAGCGTGTCCGGCGCCGACTCAGACGCCAAAGGAATCGATGTGCAACCGGCGGCTGTCGATCCCCTGCGCAGTCAGAGCCTGAGTCAGGTCACGCAGCATCGCAGGCGGGCCGGCAATGTAGAGGTCGCGCCCGGTGAGCACGGTAGGATTGCGGGCCAGGGCGTCGAGCACGGTGCCGGCCTCGAAAGTCATGCGCTCGCTGGCTTGCGCCGCATCGTCGGCCAGTTCAGCAACCAGTCGGACGTGCAGGCCCGGCGCCAGCGCCAGCAGAGTGCGCAGTGCGTCCAGCGCATAGAAGTCGGCACTGCGCCGCATGCCCCACAGCAGCACCATGTCGCGCAGTGCGTCGAAGCGCACCTGCTGCTCGATCAATGCCAGCACCGGCGCCAGCCCGGTACCGCCGGCGATGAACAGCAGTGGAGTCGTGGCGGGGGTTCGCATCGTGAAGGCACCCAGCGGGCCGCGTGCCTTCAAATGGTCACCGACCCTCATGCCGTCGAATGCCCATGCGGTGAAGCGTCCACCATCCACCCGCCGGATGTGCAGCACGATGCTGCCGTCGCCGTGCGGCGCGTTGGCAATCGAGTAGGAGCGCGAGAGATGCGTCGATTCGGGCTCCCAGAGTTCGATGTACTGGCCCGGCGTGAACTCGCAGAAGCACTCGCCAGGTTTTACTGGGGCGAGCGTCAGCCACAGCACCTCCGGCGTTGGTCGTTCGATGGCCGCCACTGCAAGCACGACGATGTGGTCGGGGTGCGGTATCGATGAAGGTGCCGCCAGCAAGTCATGGCGCTGTTGCAGGTCATCCTCGACCGAGTGTCGGACGACGGCCTGGCCCTCCAGCGCCAGCACGCTCTCGATCGGCGGAAACTCGATCGCGCTTGTTGGGCATGTGTTGGCACAGGTGGTGCAGCCGACCATGCAGTTCAGCGGGTCGATTACCACCGGCTTCTTGCGTTCGAAGTCGAATCGATAGACCAGCCGGCTGCAGCCTGTGACACACGTGCCGCAGCCGATGCAGGCATCTTCCAGGATGGTCGGATTCCAGTGGATCTGGTCACGCGGCACACCGTGCCAGGGTTTCGTGAATTGTGGGCTGGGCATCGGCTCTCCCCGAATGGTCAGGTTCCATCAGACGGCCGGGCGATCTGCCGGGTATTGACGGGCATCAAGTGCCTCGGCGCTCGACATCGCGATCGTCTGCAACGCACTGGCGCACCCACCTCGCCCGGCAAGTGATGGCCTTGAATGTGAAGTTCATTGGAGGCGGTTTGAGCCAAGGCGTCTGTGCGACACCGAACGGAGTTGTTCGGCAAGCGTCTGCCGCACGGGGAGCGCGCTCGGAGGGTGGTCCCGCGTATTCGGCAATTCAAGGTCGTACCTTGCGGAGCTGCTGGTGCAGTCAGAAGAGCCCGGACGAGCGCGATCTGCTCGCCCGAGCTCCGGTAGCCCAACCGCCTCAACCCGCGTGCTTGTGCATCCCCATGCGATTGCCCTGGCCTGCGTTCAGCTTCTGGTCAGCCAGCGTCTTTTGCTCGGGGGTCAGCACGGCGTAGAGCGCCTGACGCGCAGCATCGCGTTCGGCCCGGTTGCCCTCGCGCAGTTTCATCATCGATTCGCGCCGCGCTGCGTGGTCGACGCTGGCGGCGGCTTTCGGATCTTGCATGCGCGCTTGCATGGTACTGCGCATGGCTTGGCGGGCGTCCGCCTGTTGGCGCACGACGCCTTCGAACTTCTGCCAGGCGGGTTCCTGCGCGGCGGTGATCTTGAGCTCGGTCTTCACGGTCGTCAGACGGGCTGTGACATCCGCGGCGTTCTCCGCGCCATGCATGCCGCCATGGCCGCCGTCCTGCATGCCCATACCGGCGCCCATCCGCTGATGGCCCATGTGGCCCTCGCCCTGTTGGGCGAAGACGAGGCCGCCGGCGCCCAGGGCGACAACGGCCGCAGCGGCGGCGATGATCTTGGTCGAGGTCTTCATTAAATGTGTCCTTCAAAGGGTGCTGAATGGCGTCGGCACAGACCTTTTTGTCCGGCACCGGCGCGTTGTCGAAGATCCCTTCGCAACGGAGTCCATTGAACGATCGCCGTGTAAGGGCGCTGTGTCATTCGAGGGCCGATTTGTCGCGCCATGCGTCAAGATGGCGCTATGACATGCTGTGATACGTTGTCGATGGCCCGATCCGGGCCGAAGCGCGGTGCAATGGCAATCATGGCCTCGACGATGGAACGCAGCGATCACATCCTGATCGTCGATGACGACGCGGAAATCCGCAGCCTGCTCACGCGCTACCTGGAGAAGAACGGACTGCGCGCCACCGCCGTCGCAGATGGCCGGGCGATGTGGCGGGTGCTGGACGCCGGCGCCTTCGACCTCGTCGTGCTCGACCTCATGCTGCCCGGCGACGACGGTCTGACGCTGTGCCGAACCTTGCGCGCCAAGTCAGACCTGCCGGTGCTGATGCTCACGGCGCGCGGTGACGAGACCGATCGCATCATCGGCCTGGAGATGGGTGCCGACGACTACCTGCCGAAGCCCTTCAACCCGCGCGAACTGCTGGCACGCATCAAGGTCATCCTGCGGCGTACGCGCAGCCTGCCACCCAACCTGCAGCCGCAGGATGAAACCCAGTTGCGCTTCGCCGGTTGGGTGCTCGATACCGCACGGCGTCATCTCGTTTCGCCCGCCGGGGTGGTCACCCCCATCGGCGGTGCGGAGTACAAGCTGCTGCACGTCTTCGCGCTGCACCCCAACCGCGTGCTCAGCCGCGACCAGCTGCTCGACCTCAGCCAGGGGCGCGAGGCCGACCCGCTCGACCGCAGCATCGACGTGCAAGTCAGTCGCCTGCGCCAGCGCCTGGGCGACGACCCGCGCAGCCCTGCGCTCATCAAGACCGTGCGTGGTGAGGGCTACGTGCTGTCCACCACTGTCGAGAAGGCGATCTGATGCAGGCGTGGTCGCGTTGGCTGCCGCAGTCGCTGTTCGGCCGGCTGATGTTGGTGCTGGCCGCCGGGCTGATGCTGGCACAGGTGCTCAGCGCGGCCATCAACGTGGTCGAGCGCGACCAGTTGCTGGCGCGCGGCTTCGGCCAGCAGCCGGCGCAGCGCATCGCCGATGTGGTCACGCTGCTCGACAGTCTGCCGTCATCCGAGCGAGAGCGCGTGGTGGCGGTGTTCGGTGTACCGCCCCTGGTGCTGTCGCTGCATGATGCCCCCGTCATCGCGGACGCGACCATGCCCGATGGGCGCGGCGCACTGTTTGCGGCCCGGCTGCGCGCCGCGTTGGGCGACGAGCGCGCCACGCGGGTCGAAATGCGGCCGGGTTTTGCCGCCGGGCTGGACGTGAACCGAGGCGCCCGTCGCCATCAGGAGAGGATGGGTGGGGACCGGCCGCGGTGGATGGGCAGCGGCCCGGGTTCGGCACTGCCGGTGCTGCGCACCGAGGTGCAACTGCGTGACGGGCGTTGGGCGCGCTTCGACACCGAGCTGCCGAGTTCACCCGACGCGCTTCCCTGGCGTCTGGTGCTGACGCTGGCAGTGCTGCTGGTGACGATGCTGGCACTGTCGTGGGTGGCGGTGCGGTGGGTCGTGCGACCGTTGCACGTGTTGGCGCAGGCAGCACAAGGCTTGGGCGAAGACATCGCACGGCCGCCGCTGCCTGAAGACGGCCCGCGCGAGGTACGGCAGGCGGCGCAGGCCTTCAACACCATGCAGAAGCGCCTGGCAGGTTTCATCGACGAGCGCACCCGCATGCTCACCGCGCTGTCGCACGATCTGAAGACGCCGCTGACCCGCATGCGGTTGCGCACGGAACTGCTCGACGACGACGACGCACGCACGCGATTCGAGACGGACCTGCAGGAAATGGAAGCGATGGTGACGCAGACGTTGGACTTCATGCGTGGCCTGGGTGGACATGAGGCGCGCGCCCCGGTGGACATCGACGCGTTGCTGGCCTCGCTGCAGTCCGACAACGAGGTCATGGGCCGTACGCTCGCGATCGAGGGCCGCGCCATCTCGCCTTTTGTCGGCGTGCCCTCGCTGCTCCGGCGTGCGCTGGGCAACCTGGTCGACAACGCCGTACTCTATGGCGGTCATGCGACTGTGCTCGTCGAAGACTCACCCGATCGCTTGTTGCTGCATGTGCTGGACACGGGCCCGGGCATCCCTGAGACCGAGCTCGAGCGCGTGTTCGAGCCTTTCCACCGCCTGGAAGCCTCACGCAACCGCGCCACCGGAGGTACCGGCCTGGGCCTGGGAATCGCGCGCAGCATCGCGCGCCTGCATGGCGGCGATGTGGTGCTGCACAACCGATCATCGGTGGGTGGCGGCGGTCCGAGCGGACTGGATGCCGTGCTCGACTTGCCGCGGCGCCCGGCGCCTCAGAGGCCGGTTCCGGACACCAGGTAAGTGGGTTCCTGGTCAGCCGGCATCGCGGCCAGTTCCTCCGGCGTCAGGCGGGCGTAGACCTCGATGCCGTACCCGGTCGGGTCACGCAGCCACAGCTCGTGCAAGGGAGTGCCGCGCCAGGTCGTTCGCGGTGGCTTGACGATCGTCACGCCCTGCGCCTTGGCGCGCGCATAGCTTTCGATGACGGCAGCCTTGTCAGGGACGCCGAGGCCGATGTGGTACAGACTGTACGTGTCCAGCGGCCGGCCGCTGTCGTTGACCAGCAGCACCAGATTCAGCGCCAGGTGCGGCACCACGAAGGTCGAGAAGCGCGGCGTCCTGTCTTTCGGTTCCACACCAAGGAATGCGGTGTAGAACGCGGTGCTTTCTTGGAGGTCCGCAACGCGAAAACTGAGGTGGAACTCCGTGGGTGACACGATCATGGACATAGCTTCTCCTTTGCACTGAAGCTCCTGCAGACGGTTCGGGCCTACAACATATCTTCCGGGGCCAGGCCGCCGAGCAGGCGGCTCACCCAACGACGCCAGGCGCTGGCCAGTGGTTCGCGCGCATAGTGCACCGGGCTGTCGTTCTCGATGGCATCCCAATGGAGCGACGCCTGCGCGTTCCCGGGCTCGTCCAATCCGACCCGGAATGCTTGATCGAGCGTGGTCGCCTCGTCGAACAGCGTCACGAGCTGTTGGCCCAGTTCGCGGCTATCGATGCGCAGTGCGACCTCGCTGTTCAGATGCTTGGAGCGCGGGTCGAGATTCATCGACCCGATGAACACCACCTCGCCGTCGACCGCAATGGCTTTGGTGTGCAGGCTTGCGCCTGACGACAGGCCAATGCGCGAAGCTTTGGCGCGCGGCCCGTTGGGCCGCAGCTCAAACAACTCGAACCCGCATGCCAGCATTTGCGGCCGATAGCGCGCATAACCTGCATGCACCACCGGCACGTCGGTGGACGCCAGGGAGTTGGTGAGAATCTTCACGCGTACCCCGCGGCGCGCCACACCGCAAAGCACCTCGACACTGCGTGCACCCGGCACCAAATAGGGCGACACCAACAGCACTTCGCGCCGCGCTTGCTCAACGACCTGGCGCAGCTGCGGAAATATGGCGCTGGTGGTTGCAGTGGCCGTGGTCGTGGCGGCGGCTCCAGGTTCCATCGGAACATCTGCCAGCAAGTGTGCGCGGGCAACCACCAGCGAGACCTTGCCATTGCGTACAAGCCCGCCAAAGGCCGTCGCGCGAAGGGCACGCACATAGTCACTGTCGCGAAAGTGCTGCGCACGCTCGCCCATGGCGGCCCAGGCGAGTTGCAGTTCGGCGAGCGGCGGCGCCGGGCCGGTGATCGCCGCGATCGGCACCGCCGATTCGCTGTTCCAGTACAGGTCGAAGCTGCTCGACATTTCGCCTACAACCGGCCCGGCCGCCAGCACGTCGAGATCTGCGAAATTGCTGTCCGGCGAAGCATTGAAGTAGGCGTCGCCCAGGTTGCGCCCCCCCATTACGGCCAGCGCGTTGTCGGCGATCCACAACTTGTTGTGCATCCGGCGGTTCAGACGTTCGCTGTCGCCAAGCATTTCGAGTACCTGCCAAAAGCCGAAGCCGCCGCGCTGCGCGAACGGGTTGAACAGGCGCACTTCCACATTCGCGTGCGCGGCCAACAAGGCCAAGTCGGATTCACGATCGCCCACATTCAAGTCATCGACCAGCAGGCGCACGCGCACCCCACGCTGCGCTGCCCGCAACACACCGTCCAGCAACAGGGTCGCGGTCGAATCGTGGGCGACGATGTAGTACTGCAGATCCAAGGTCTTGAGCGCCGCCACGGCAAGGGCACCACGGGCGGCGAACGCCTCCGGCCCCGAGACCAGCAGTCGAAAGCCTGACTGGCCCGCCGCCGACCCGAGTTGCGGTGCGTAGTTCTCGCCAAGCGCTGTGAACCCGGGTTGATCGTAGGCATATGACGGGACACGAATCACGTCGAACCGGGCCGACGCGCAACCGGCAAGAAGCATTGCCGCGATAAGAGTCAATGTTCGAGTCGCCACGCGCCGGAACGGCGGCTCCAGTTTCACGATGAAGCCAGAGGTTCGCGTGATCACGGCTGAGCATCCCCAACGAGTCGGCCCAACCGCACCACGAGCAATTCACCTTCGGCAAACGGGTGCCAGGCCTCTTCGCTGAGCGGCACGCTTGCCAGCAACATGGAAACCCGTGGTGCGAGTTCGAGCGACACACCGGCGAGGTCATCAGTGCCCGCTGGCGAGGCTGCGCACTCGCGTGGCAGGTACCACAGCCCCGGTGCTTCGGCCCGCCCACTGGCGGATTGTCGGCGCCGATCGCCATGCGCGAACAGTGCACCACCGTCGGCGCAGAGGAAGTTGGCCGGCCCGAGCGCTCGAAGCTCAGCGGCAAAGGTCGTCAGCACCGAAAGGCGGCCGCTCAAGGAAGGCTGGCCGCCGGCCTGGTGCAGCGAGTTCAACCGCGACAGCAATGCGCAAAACGCATGCTCCGAATCGGGCTGTCCGACAGGGCGAAATGGGCCGAGCTCCAACGCGTCACTCCGGTAGATGCCTGGCAGGTCGCCGTTGTGTGCGAACACATGTGTTCGGCCGCCCAGTTCGCGAACAAAAGGCTGCGTGTTCGCCAGCGACAAGCCGCCCTGGGTGGCGTGGCGAATGTGCGAAATCGCGAGATCGGTGGCCGACCCCTCGGATTCAAGGAATTGCACCAACGCGCTGTCGGCGGCGGGCTCGCGAAACAAGGCCACGTCGCTGCCCTGGTAGAACGCAACGCCCCAACCGTCGTGCGAGCGGCCCGACGGGCCGCCCCGCGCTGCCAGCGCCCGCAGCGAAAATGTCAGCCGAGCCGGTTGCGCACTGGACAGCGCCAACAGTTCACACATGGTCGGCCACGCTGTCCACATTCACTTGCAACCACCACTCCAGCACCGCCAAGTGCCAGAGCTTGCTGCCGTCGAAACGCAGTTCATCGCACAGGCAGCACACGAGGATCGTCCTCTCTGTTGGAGGTGGCAGCCACTCGCCGAGCCCATTTGACGCCTTCGAACCACAGCACACTCAGCAATGCGAGCGCACAGGCCGCGGCCAGTTCATGCGCTGGCAGCGCAGCGAAGCGCAACACACCTACAGCCCACGGAACGTAGAGGGCAGCGATCAACAACGCCAGCGCCAGCGCGATGACGACCCAGAGCGTCAGGTTCGGCGTGCGCAGCGTGGCCCATAACGGCTTGGTGCCCGAGCGATTGGAAAGGATCAGCCCCAGGTTGGCCACCACCAGCGTGGCGAACGCGAAGGCTCGGGCCTCGTTTTCGGGC
>JARXKP010000037.1 GCA_030271615.1 Pseudomonadota bacterium | reverse complement strand
GGCAGCGGTGGGGCCATCAACGACATGCTGTCCTACCGGCTGGACGTGAGCGGCGATCGATCCGACGGCTGGGTGGACCGCGGCGACTCCCGCAACGTCAGCTTCTCCGGTGCTGTACAGCTCGACGTGTCGCCGGAGCTGAGCCTGAAGCTGAGTCATGCGCAGGGGGACCAGCACCCGATGCGGTACTTCGGCACCCCGTTGGTCGAGGGTCGCCAGCTGTCTGCACTGCGAGACAAGAACTACAACGTCGCCGACAGCGAGATCAAGTACCGCGATCAATGGACCTAACTCTCCGCCCAGTGGTCTCCGAACAGCAAGGTGGTCGTGCGCAGCAAGCTCTACCACATCCAGAGCGATCGCTACTGGCGCAATGCGGAGGGTTATGAATACAACGCCGCGAGCGGTCTGATCGACCGTTCCGACAACACCCAGATTGCGCACGACCAGTCGCAGACCGGCAACACCACTGACGCCACCGTCACCGGCTCCCTGTTCGGTCTGGCCAACCAGGTTTCGGTCGGGTTCGACGTGAACACGAGCTCGTTCCGGCACCGCAACAACACCTACACCGGAAGCTCGGGCTCGGTCGACCCGTTCCACCCGGTGCCGGGCTATTTCAGCACCGAGATTCCTTTCATCCCCCGTTTCCGCAACAAGGCGGATCAGTACTCGGCCTTCGCCGAAGACAGGCTGGAGCTGACCCGCCAGTGGTCCGTCGTCGGCGGCGTCCGATACGACCATGCAGAGATTTCTCGAAAGAACCTGATCGCCGGCACCAAGGCATTCGAGAAGACCTACTCGAACACCGGTTGGCGGATCGGCACGGTGTACCAGCTGCAGCCGGAGTTGTCGGTGTACGCGCAGTTCTCGAAGGCCGCGGACCCGGTGGCCTCCATGTTGTTCCTGTCGCCGGCCAACAGCGTGTTCCGCCTCTCGACAGGCGAACAGGTCGAAGTCGGTGTCAAGCAGTCTTTCTGGGACAAGCGCGGCGACTGGACGCTGGCTGTCTACGACATCAACAAGAAGAACCTGCTGACGCGTGACACGACCAATCCTGCGTTGCGCGTGCAGGTCGGCGAGCGCTCGTCGAGGGGCGTCGAGGGAACGCTGTCACTGGCGCTCAGCCCGACCGTCCAGCTGGATGCGAACGCGGCCCTCCTGCGGGCGCGATATGACGACTTCAAGGAATCGGTCGGAGGCGTCGCTGTCTCGCGCAACGGCAACGTCCCGACCGACGTGCCGTAGCGGCTGGCGAATGTGTGGGTCGGCTGGAAGTTCCTTCCGGATTGGACGGCCTCCGGTGGCCCGCGTTACGTCGACAGGCGCTATGCCGACAACGCCAACACGCTGAAGCTGCCGGCCTACACGACGACCAACCTGGCGCTGCAGTGGCAGGCCACGCCAGACACGCTGCTCACGCTGCGCGGGTTCAACGTGTTCGACAAGCACTACTTCACGACCGCGTACTACACCACCAGTCAGTGGTTCGTTGGCGAGGACCGGCGGGTCGAGCTGACGCTGAACCATCGGTTCTGACCGGCGCACGAAGATGTGGACCGCTCCGCACGGCAAGCGCCTGGTCTACCTGGTCCATCGCTGGACGGGCGTAGGCGGTTGCATCCTGATGCTGCTCTGGGTGCTCAGCGGGGGTGTCATGCTGTTCGTGGGCTACCCGAAGCTGCTGCCCGAGGAGCGGCTGCAGAAGCTGCCGCCACTGGACCAGCCTGGCTGCTGCGTACCGGTGGAGGTGGCCGTGGCGCGCAGCCGTGCTCCGTCGGAGGTGCAGCAGATCAAGCTCACTTCGGTGGCCGATCAACCGCGATATCTCGTGAATCAAGCGAACGGCGACTACCGGGCGGTGGATGCCGTGACCGGTCGGCTCGTGCCGCCGGTGGACGGCGAAGCAGCGCTGACCAGTGCCCGCGCCTTTCTGCGTGGCGTGCACGCCGAAGGCGAAGGACCGATCGACGACGACCGGTGGACACATTCGGGCGCGCTGGATGCGCACCGGCCACTGTTCAAGGTCCAGATGCACGATGCCGAGGCGACCCTGCTGTACGTGTCTTCGACGACGGGCGAGGTGGTGATGGACGCACCCTTGGCGCAACGGAACTGGAACTACGCCGGCGCCTGGCTGCACTGGCTGTACATGTTCCGGGACGGTTCCAGGGACCCGGTGTGGAGCTGGCTGGTGATCGTGCTGTCCACGGTGTGCACGGTTTCCGCCCTCACCGGCGCGCTGGCAGGCCTCTGGCGCTGGCGCTTCTCGGGGCACTACAAGTCAGGTTCGAAAACGCCCTACAGGGCATTCCAGATGCACTGGCATCACATCACCGGACTGCTGTTCGGGGTCGTTCTGGTCGCCTGGATATTCAGCGGCCTGATGTCGATGAATCCGCTGGGCATCTTCGACCCCAAGGATGAGCGCCCGAACCAGGCGGCCTATCGTCAAGGCAGCCCCGGGACGGTGCGGCCCACCATCGACACCTCTGGCGCCCTGACGCTGCTGCACAAGGCGAAATTCGCGGCCAGCGAAATCGAATGGCGTGTCATGGGGGGGGTGCCCTATCTGCTGGCACGCAACTCGGCAGGAACCACGCGGCTGGTCGTCGCGGACGCAACGGGTTTCAAGGTGATCGAGCGCTGGGCTGACGATCAACTGGCGGCTGCCGGCACTCGACTCATGAAGTCGAGTCTTCTCTCAGCCCAAGCCGTCGGTGAGTACGACGCGTACTACTACCAGCGGCAGGCGACATCGATGTACGGCGCCGCAGAACGGCACCTTCCGGTGCTGCGATTGGACTTCGCCGATTCGGGCCGCACGTTGGTCTACCTCGACCCGTACACGGGCGATGTGGCGCTCAGTGTCGACCGCTCGCAAAGGATAGAGCGCTGGCTCTTCAATCTCCTGCACAGCTGGGATCTGCCCTCGTTCCTGCGGTTCGCCGCCGCGCGCGAGGCGATCTTGATCGTGCTCAGTCTGGGCTCGCTGGCCATTGCGGTGACTGGAACTGTCATCGGCTATCGGCGCTTGAAGATATTCTGGTTGCAGAGCCTTCGCAAGGCGACTGCGCGTGCCACTTGAAAGGTTGTTCCAGAGGGGTCTGTCGTTATCGGCAACCGGCAGCATCAAGGTTCGAAAGCGTTTCGCGTGACCGCTCCACGGCCATTTCCTCGCTACTGCACGTCGAGTTCAACATAGCGGCGAAAGATGCCCTGCTCGTTGAACGGAATGCGTCGGTCACTGCGCAGATAGGCGGCCACCTTGGGCAGCGCGGCGACCCGGTCGTGCAGGCGCACCACTCCCGGCGTCGATTTCAATGCGCTTTCTGCTGCTTTCGGAAAAGCATAGCGAAGGCCTTCGATCAGTTGAAAAAGCGACAGGTCGGCGTAGCTCAGCTTGCCGCCCACGAGGTGCCGTGGACCGGCTGTGTTGCGGACCACGATGCTTTCAAACCACTGCAGGTACTTGGGCATGCGGGCGCTGCAGAACTCCGTTGCCCGACGCAGCGCTTCAGGCTTCTGGTCTTCGTAGTACAGGTCGACACCGATCGGATGGTGAGTGTCGTGAGCTTCGGTCACCATGTCGGCGATCGTGAGCTGGATTTGCTGCGTCCAGGCGCGTAAATGCTCGCTGCGCGCGACCAGCTTCAACTGCGGCGCAAGGTAGTGCAGGATCGCGGCAGTCTGCCCCAGCAGGACTTCGCCGTCCTTCAGGAACGGTGGTGCGAACGGCGGATGCGTGACGTTGCGGTCCTGCATCTGGCGCAGCATGGCCGGGACGCCTTGTCCAGACTCTTCTGCGCCGCGAGCCACATCGATGTACGGAGCGCCTGCCGCTTCCAGCGCAAGTCGCACGAATTCGCCGCGACCTTGAATGGTCGGCCAGTAGTGGAGTTCATATGCCATGAGGTGCACTTTAGCTTGCGTTGGTGCGCCGCACCGCAGCCAGCACGCCATGACACAGGGCAGGGTGATGAGCAGCCGAGGCTGTGCGGACTTCGGGTCCAATCACCCCATGAAAGACACCGACCGCATCGAAGACCGCTTGACCGATCTGGAGGTCAAGGCCAGTTTCACCGAGGACATGCTGGACAAGTTGAATCAGGTCATCGTGCAGCAGCAGACGCAGATCGATCTGCTGCTTCGCGGGATGGCCGAACTTCGGCAGCGCAACTCGATTGGCGAGGAGGGCGGCTTCCGCAGCTTGCGTGACGAACTTCCACCGCATTACTAGCAAACGGATGAAGCGGGCCGATGTCGTCACGCGCTGCTTCGTCCACGGCCGCCACGACTCATCGCAGCCCGGTTGTTGCGCCCACCCCGCAACGGGTATGCTTCGCGACCTCGCCTTCTCTCACGCCCGACAGTGACCGCCACCGCAACACCTGACGAGCCTGTTCTCGGCTCTTCACCCGCAGCCTCAAGCGACGCCGCATCGCAGGAACGGGCCCGCGATCTGATCAGCGATCTGTTCCGCCGTTCGCCCGGCACCTACTGGGCCGATTTGCTGCTGAGCGCGGGGTCTGCGTGGGTGCTGACCGCTGTCTATTTCGCGGCGCCGGCCTGGAGTGCGTTGCAGATGGCGGCATTTGTCGTCGCCTGCTTCCTGTTCTTTCGTGCCGGCACCTTCATTCACGAGATCGCCCACATGCCAGGCGGACAGATGGTGGGTTTCAAGCGCACCTGGAACCTGTTGCTGGGCGTGCCCTTCCTGATGCCTTGGGTCATGTATCGCAACCACATCGAGCACCACAACCATCGGCACTTCGGAACGCCGTCGGACGGCGAGTACCTGCCGCTCGGCTCATCGCCGGTCATCGAGACCTTGAAATACCTCGCGCAGGCGCCACTGCTCCCGCTGTTGATGGTGGTGCGCTTTGGTGTTCTGGGGCCGGTCTCCTGGCTGCACCCCGGGCTGCGCGAATGGGTGCTGACCCGCGCCTCGGCCGCAGTGTCCAATCCCTATTACAGCAAGCGTTTTCCCAGTCGTGACGAAGCGCATCTTCGGGTGGTCGAAGTGCTGTGCTTCGCCTACCTGGTCGTGATCGCCGTGCTGCTGTGGCGCGGGTCGATCAGCACCTCGCAGCTCTTCATGGGCTATCTGCTGCTCGCCTTCACGCTGGGCTTGAACTGGGTCCGCAACCTGGCTGCGCATCGTTACGTCAACGGCGGCCAGCGCATGACGATGGCCGAGCAGGTCGCAGAGTCGATCAACATCACCGGGCAGACCTGGCTGACCGTGGCCATGTTCCCGGTCGGACTGCGCTACCACGCACTGCACCACATGTTTCCTGCGCTGCCTTACCACCACATGGGCGAGGCGCACCGACGGCTGATGCAGGGCCTGCCAGCCGATGCGCCGTATCGGGCCACCAGCCGGGCCAGCTTCTACGCGGCGGTGCGCGAGTTGTGGCAGTCGGCCCGGCAGACGCCGCCGGAGCGGTCGGCGATGCGTGCCTGGTTGCCGAGCTCCGGCCGCTCTTGAGCGCGCTCGTAGCCGGGCTGGCGTCCCCGGACCGAGCGGTCGCCGCCGAGGTTGCGCTGCCGCCTTGCCTGATCGTCAATCCGCGAAGCTTCCAGGCGTCGCGTGGTCTCGCGGAGCAGGCGACGGCGTTGGCGCTCGCGCAAGGCGCAGAAGTGGTGACCGTTGACGGGCCGGCCGCCTTGCGCACCGCCATTGAATCCATTCTGGCGCGGCGCCAGCGCCAGGTCATGGTGCTGGCCGGCGACGGCACCGTGTGCGCCATCGTCGATCAGCTCTCGAGCCTGGCGCCCGGCGCCTGGATTCCCGATCTGCTGGTGTTGCCCGGCGGCCGCACCAACCTGACGGCAGCCGATCTGGTGCCGGGAGGCCAGGCGCTGGCGACATTGACGCGGGCGCTCTCGCGCTCACGGGAGCAGTGCTGGGACGCGGCGGTGGAGGAACGTTGCGCGCTGCGCATCGAGCAGGTGCCGGCACCGCCACGCCACGGCTTCTTCCTTGCCGGGGCGCTGATCGACAGCGTGATCCGCCAGTGCCACCGGCACCGCGCCGACCACAACCACCACGGTGAATTGAGCACTGTGGCCTATCTGCTGCAGTTCGGCGTGCGCGCCTTGTTCGGCCGCTCCGGTCTGGTCTGCCCGCCGCTGCGCGTCGACGCCGGCGAATGCGGCACGCAACAGGGCGCTGCCCGCTTGCTGCTGGCGACGACGCTGCTGCACCGCGCAGGCCTCTTCGATCCCTACGCGCCGCGCGGCCAGGGGGACGTGCGCGTGACTTCCGTGACTGCCGACGCCCCGCGCTTCTGGCGATCGCTGCCGCGCTTGCTGACGGGGCGATTCTCGAAGTCGATGACGGCCGAAGCCGGCTTCCTCAGCGGTCGCTGCAAGCGGCTGCAGATCAGCGGCCTGACCGGCTACATGCTGGACGGCGAAACGTTCGATGTCGATCCCACCCGGCCGGTCATCATCACCGCAGGGCCGCGCCTGCGCTTTCTACGGCCATGAGCAGCACCGTATCTAAACGCAGCCGCGCGCTGCCGATGATCCGCGCCTTCGTGCGCGCCTACCCGGGCCGCAGCGCCGCAGCGCTTGGCGCGGTCTTCGCGGCGGGCTTGATGGACGGGCTGGGCATGTCGATGCTGCTCTCCATGCTGTCCTTCGCCACGCGCACGGACACGGTCGAGCACGAGCCCTCGATGCCCGAGCAGTTCGCCTTGCGGGCGGCCGAGTTCGTCGGCCTGCATCCCAGTGCACCGGTGCTGCTGGTGCTCTCGATCCTGCTGATCGCCTTGAAGGCGGTGTTGTCGCTGCTGGCCAATCGGCAAGTCGGCTACACCGTCTCGAACATCGCGACCGATCTGCGGCTCACCCTGATCCGCTCGGTCATGTCGGCGCGCTGGGCCCACTACCTTCAACAGTCGGTCGGCCGCCTGTCCAACGCCGTCGCCACCGAGGCGCAACGCGCTTCCGAAGCGTTTCAGTACAGCGCGGAGATGACAGCGATGTTGCTGAATTCGTTGATCTTCCTGTGCATCGCGCTGTCGATCTCGTGGCTGGCCGGTGCGGCGGCCGCCGTTTCCGGCGCCGTGCTCCTGGTCGTGCTGCAGACGCTGGTTCGCACCTCCCTTCAGGCTGGCCGGCAACAGACCGAGTTGCTGAAGTCGCTGCTGTCGATGATGAGCGGGCAACTGTCGGCGGCCAAGGCTCTCAAGGCGATGGCCCGGGAGGACCACGTGGATGCGCTGCTCGCCGACCAGACGCGAGCGTTGCGGCGCGCCCTGCGGCGTCAGGTGACCAGCAAGGAGGCGATGGGCGCCTTGCAGGAGCCGGTGCTGGCGATCCTGGTCGGCGTGGGCTTCTTCTTCAGTCTGGTGCTGCTGAAGATGCCGCTGGCCGAGGTGCTGGTGATGCTGTTCCTGCTGGCGCGCATGGTCAGCTACCTGTCGAGGGCGCAGCGCGCCTATCAACAGGTGGTGTTGCGCGAGAGCGCCTACTGGTCCTTGATGGATGGCATCGCCGCCGCCACGGCGCAGGTGGAGCCGCGCGGCGGCGAGCAGGCGGTGAGGCTCGTCGAGGGCATCCGCTTCGAGGGCGTGTGCTTCAGCCATGGGCAGGGTCGCGCGATCGTCCAGAACGGCACGTTCAGCGTGCCTTCGCAGCAGCTGACGGTGATCGTCGGGCCCTCGGGTGCGGGCAAGACCACGCTGCTGGACCTGGTGGTGGGGCTGCTGCAACCCGAGGCCGGCCGGATCCTCGTCGATGGCGTGCCGCTGGGCGATCTGGATCTGCGCCAGTGGCGGCGTCAGATCGGCTACGTGCCGCAGGAATCCGTGATGGTCGATGAATCGGTCGCCTACAACGTGGCGCTCGGCGAGGTCGATCTCGACGAGGACCAGATCCGCGCCGCCCTGCGTGCCGCCAATGCGCTTGATTTCGTCGATGCCATGCCGGAGGGCCTGCAGACGCGCGTCGGCGAAGGCGGTTCGCGCTTGTCCGGCGGACAGCGGCAGCGCCTGGCGATCGCGCGGGCGCTGGTGCACGAGCCTCGTCTGCTCATCCTCGACGAGGCCACCAGCCACCTCGACCCGGAGGCTCAGGCGGCCGTGATCGAGACCGTCAAGCGCCTCAAGGGCAGCCTGACGATCCTGGCCGTCGCGCACCAGGACCTGCTGATCCAGGCTGCCGACCGGGTCTACCGGCTGGCCGATGCGCAAGTCACTGAGCTACAGCGGCAGGGATGAATCCGGGTCGGCAACTGCGGCGTGCGCGGCGCCGCCTGATGTTCCTGAGCTTGCGCACGCTCCTGCGCACCGTCGGCTTCACGCGGGCGCGCACGCTCGGAAGCTGGCTCGGCGAGCTGCAGTTCCGCCTGGCCAGTCGCCAGCGCGGGCGCCTGCAACGCGACGTCGCGCTGGCGCTCGGCCGCTCCCCCGACGACCCGTCGGTGCCGGTGCTGCTGCGCGAGGCTTACCGGGTGAACAACGGCGCGCTGCTGGAAATCATGTCGATGTTCGACCGCCGCCAGAGCGAGGACGAGCTCGTCGCCCGTTGCGAGCTCGACGGCCTGGAGCATCTGCGTGCGGCGATGGCCGGGGGCCGCGGTGCGATCCTGCTGGCCACCCACATGGGCAATGCACTGCTGGCGACGATCCGGCTCGCGCAGGCCGGCTGGCACGTCAGCGTCGTCTACCGCGAGGCGCGGATGATGTCCGCCGGCTTTTTCCAGAGCGGACTGGAGCAATACGGCATCCAGGGCATCCTGGCGAACGGCGGCATCCGTGCCTACGGCCAGATGCTGGGCGCGCTGAAGAAGGGCCGCATCGTCTTTGTCATGATGGACCAGGGCGTGAAGCAGGCCGAGGACGGCCTGATGCAGCGCTTTCTCGGCAAGGACATGCCGATGCCCGCCGGCCCCGCGCAACTGGCCCGCGCGTCGCGATCACCGGCGCTGCCGCTGGTCATGACGGCGGCCGCGCCGGTGTGGCGATTCACGATCGAGCCGCCGGTGCCGCTCGGGGGCGGGTCGCTGGAGTCCGACGTCGAGTTGCTGGCCCGTTTGACCGAGAACCAGGTGCTGCGGTCCCCGCAGTTCTGGAGCTGGCATCACCGGCGCTGGGGCAAGCTTCCGATGGCACGGTCGCGGTCGTCGGCGCCGCCCGGCGCCGATGCCAGGTCTTAGGATGGGCTGGTGAGGCCGAACCGCTGAAAGTACACGCCCGTGGAATCCGAAACGAACACCGCACCGATCTGGGTCTTGCTCGGTAAATGGCACGGCGACAACCAGCAATTGCTGGCGATCGCCGAGGCGATGCAACTGCCCTATCGCACGATCCAGCTGCGCTTCAACCGTGCATCGAGGCTGCCGCCAGCGCTCTTGGGTGCCAGCCGCCTGAGCTGGAACAGCGAGGTACCGCTTGCGCCGCCTTGGCCGCGCTTGGTGCTTGCCGCCGGCCGCAGGAGTGTGCCGGCGGCCCGATGGATCCGCTGCAAGTCCGCTGGGTCCACGCGGCTGGTCCATGTCAATCGACCCTGGGCGCCTTTGTCGTGGTTCGATCTCATCATCTCGACTCCGCAATACGCACTGCCGGAACGTCCCAACGTGGTTTCCAACCTGATGCCGTTCCTGCCGCCGCCGTCCGACCGGTCCCCGGCAGCGTCGCTGCCGAGTGACGCGGCGGCCATGCCGCGCCCCTGGACGGCGGTGCTGGTGGGCGGAAACAGCCAACCGCACGTGCTTTCCGATGCCATCGCCGCGTCTCTGGCGAACGCGGTGAACGAACACGTGCGCAAGGCCGGCGGCAGCGCATGGGTGCTCGACAGCCCGCGCACCCCGGCCACTGCCATGGGGGTCATTGAAAAAGGCCTCGAGGTGCCTTCGCATATCGTGCACTGGCGAGAAGGCAAGAAGGTGTACAGCGCGCTGCTGGGCCTGGCAGATCGTTTCATCGTCACCGAGGACAGTGCATCGATGATGACGGAAGCCCTGCTCAGTGGCCGACCCGTGACTTTGTTCAAGCTGGAGTCGCGGCCCAAATGGAGAAGGCGTTTCGCCTCGGCGTGGCGCGTTGCGGCCGAGCGCGATCCTTCATCGATGACGGCACGCTGCTTCGAGGTCGCGGTGGATCTCGGATTACTGACGGCGGTGCGCGATCTCAGGCTCCTTCATCGGGCCCTGGAAAAAGCCGACATGTTCGGCGGAGCCGGACAGCCGGTGGAACGGGCCGAGCGCGAACGCCACGCGACGCTGGCGCGCATCGCCGCGCTGATCAAGGCCCCCTGATCGATCGAGCTTCGGGACGAAAGCAGCAAGGCGGCGACGGAACGGGTCGCGCGAGGACCGCTGACTCGCTCGGCCCTGTCACGCAGGTGCAGATCGCGGTGACGCATCGTTCATCGCCTCACGAGCCTTGTCGAAGGCATCGGTCCGCACATGCCGCCGGTCGATCTCCGAGCGAAGCATGGATTCCGAGATGGAGCCCTGCTCGAGGCATTCGCCAAGCAGTCGAAAGAAAAGCCGTTCCTGTGCTGGATCTGGATGTGGCACGTAGTGGCCGGCGGGACTCGCGCTGCCGGTCAAGACCGCATGCACGCGGCGCACACCAGCACTGATCCGCTTGCGCAGGGTGTTGCCTCGAAGGGTGAAGTCGACGGGCAGCCCGCTCTTCCAGGGTTGCGTTCGTCGCTGCGTGTTGTGCAGCATCCTGGTGTCGCTTTCGAGTCGATCGAAATCGTTCCATTGCGGCTCCAGCGGCGCGACGCTACCGTCGGGCTCGAGCCGCAGCCAGTTCCAGTCTCGGTAGTCGTGCTCACCTCGGAACACTTTCTCGAAGTCGGCCTCCCAGTGCCAGTGGGTCAGGCGTGCGCAATCCATCAGCATCACGCTGGACGCGTAGTCTGGTCGGCTTCGCGTGTCGCCGGCCATCGGTCGCGCCATCACCGCCGCGCCGCCCATGTCGCGCTCCAGCAGTTCATTGATGTCGGCGATCGCGAAGACGTCCGGGTCGGTGAGCACCGCCCGGCCGACGTATCCCATCTGCTCCGGCACAGCGAATCTCAGCGGTGTGAATGACTGCAGGTCGTCGTTGTGCCAGACCACCTGCTTGCCTTCGCGCAAGTAACGCCGACCTTCGAAACGTTCGAGAGCGGGGAAATCGGGGGTCTGCAGAATGCGGATGTCGAAGCGTTCAGGCGCGGAACTGTTGCGCACCAGCGCATGCCGTCCGACCAGCGCGCCAATGATCTGCTTGGGATTGGTGTGGATGAAGACAGCATTGCGCATGTCGGGACTCGGTGATCGATCGATTCGCGCAGCGCGCGAGGATGCAGTTGGGGATGCTCGGCGAAGCGCTGTGGGCGCTCGCCGGACATCAGCTTTTTACCAAAGGGCTCGCTGCCTCCTCGATCACCGCAGACGCTGCCAGTAGGCCTCGTCGCGCTGGACCACGAGATCGTCGGCGTAGCTCGTGCCGTTGTCCTTGCGACCACCTTTCATGTGATCCATGAAGCGACCCAGGCGCGAGTTGATGAGCACATGGGAAGCGCGCCAGCCGACGCCTTCCCCGATGTCATGAACGTAGGCACCACGCTCCTCTGCACGCTCGCGAACGACGTCGAACAAATAGGAGTCGTGGTACTCGCGCTCGGCAAACAGCAAGTCGCGCGAGTACATGGCCTCGAATTCGGCGAGCAGGCGCTTCGTCTGAGGATGCCGCAGGTTGTAGACCACGAATCCGCACTCGCTGTAGTTCGGTCGCCGCAGGCAGGACGCAGCGCTGTGGGGCGGGGCGAGCGCTTCCAGCTCACCGGGGCTCACGCTCGCGAAAAAGCGCGTGTCGGCATCGACCCAGATCAACACGTCGGCGTCCGTGCGGCGCGCGGCATCGAATATCGCGTAGCTCTTGTGGGCAAAGCGCACCGCATCCCAGCGAAAACGTCCCTTGCGGGTGCGCAGCGGCAGCGGCAGCGACATCGGCCCCATGCGCAGGCGGGACCAAGGCCGCCACTGTCCATGCGCCCGGGGGTTGTCCGCATGCCGTGCCTTGAACGACGCCAGCTCCGGACACGCGGCGATCAGGTCGTGCGGTTCGACGCGGCCGGGAGCCGATGGTGGCTCGAAGCCCTCGTGATAGAGCAGCAACGGCACCTCGGTCGGCCAGTGCTCGAGGTAGGTTTCCACCATGACTCGCCCATAGTCCCGATAGCCGGCGGCATGGCAGGTGGAGACAACGGCGAAACGGCGCATGACAGGATCTTGAGGCGACATTCGGCCAATCCTACGCGGAAGTCACACCCCGGAGGAAAGGCCGCTCGGCCTCCGCCTGAGCGCTGCAGTCCGATGGAAATGGCGTCAGAGTGTGCACGCGAAACGCAACAATACCTTGATGAACAGATCGTTTCGCGCGCCTGCGCACTGTCCGCCAGCGCCGCTGGCTGCCGTGACCGGCGCGACTGGCTTCATCGGTCGGCATCTCGTCGCGGCGCTGGCTCGGGCGGGCTGGCGCACGCGCTTGCTGCTGCGGCGCGAGCCGACCGAGCCGCAGTGGCGCGCGCTGCGGCCGCAGGTGGTGGCCGGCTCGCTCGGCGACGAGGCTGCGCTGGCTCGCCTGGTCGATGGCGCCGACGCGGTGATCCACGTGGCCGGGCTCATCAAGGCGGCACGCCGGGCCCGCTTTTTCGAGGTCAATCGAGATGCCACCGCGATGCTGGCGCACACGGTCCGGCGGCTCGCGCCGGGCGCGCACTTCGTGCATGTGTCCAGCATGGCGGCCCGCGAACCCTTGCTGTCCGACTATGCCGCCAGCAAGCGCGCCGGCGAGGTCGCGGTGCTCGACACACTGGGGCTGCGCGCCACGGTGCTGCGTCCGCCGGCGGTCTACGGGCCGGGCGACCGCGAAACGCTGCTGTTCTTCCAGCTCGCCCGTTTGCGCCGGGTGCCGTTGCTCGGTGGGCCCGAAGCGCATGCCGCGCTGATCCACGTGAACGACCTGTCGCAGCTGATCGTCAGGCTGGCCGCCGCCCCGCCGCGCGGCGACGTGCTGACGGCTGCCGATGGCCGGCCTGCAGGGTACCGTTGGGACGAGCTGCTGGGCGCCGCAGCGCGTGCCGTCGGCAATCCAGCGCCGCGATTCATCCGGGCACCGCAGGGCCTGCTCAGCGGCATCGCACTGTTGGGCGACCTCGCGCGCGTCCTGGGATCGGCCAGCATGCTCAGCTCGCAAAAGCTGCGTGAGCTGCGCCATCCGGACTGGTCGGTGCCGCCGACCGAGCTGGCTCAGCCGCCGGGCTGGGTGGCGCAATTCGATCTCGACAACGGCTTTGCCGATGCGGTCGCCTGGTATCGCGCGGCCGGTTGGCTGCCGGTCTGAGGATCTGTCGACGTCAGATGCAGAGCGGGCTTCGCAGCGCCGCCAGAACCCGAGCGGCCGGATCCGCTTTGCGTTGCCACCGATACGGCGATTCCGTAGCATCGAGGTTTTTTTCGGTTGTCGACGGACGTCGTGGTCGACGCCCATCCACCTTCGGACCCATGGAGCTCCACCGCATGCCTGAGCAGATCGCCACCGAAAGGGCCGTCCCGCCGATTGCCTTGAACAAAACTGGGTTCATCGCTGAAATCGACCGGGCCCCGCTGGAAGATCGACCTTGCGATCACGTATGCCTGCGCAATCTGTTTCCGCCCGATTTCTACCGCCAGCTGCTGGACAGCCTGCCGGCAACGGAACACTTTCACGAGTTACGCCACCAGGACGCACTGCGTGCCGATGGCAGCAGCACCCGTTTGCGGCTCTACCTCTATCCCGAGCAGCTGTGGTTCCTGCCCGCTGCGGTTCGTGCGCGCTGGTCGCCGCTTTCGCGGCTGCTCAGTTCGCGTGAACTGCAGGATGCGTTCAAACGGAAGTTCCGCCGGGCACTGGAAGCGCGGTTCGGCCGCCCGATCGAGCAGCTGAACTTTTTCGCGGTGCCGATCATCGTCCGCGACCTCCCGGGCTACCGCATCGGCATTCACAGCGACGTACCCAAGAAGGCCATCACCGTGCAGTTCTATCTGCCCGAAGACGATTCGCAAAAGCACCTCGGGACGGTCTTTCACGATGGACCCAGCGGCGAGGCCGCGTTGCGTACCCGGAAAATGCCATTTCTGCCCGCCTGTGGCTATGCGTTTCCGGTGCAGCAACAGGAGAGTTGGCACAGCGCTGAAACAACCACCGAGGCCGATGGCGAGCGACGATCCATCATGCTCACCTACTACGTGCAGAACACGCCGAAAACGTGGTTCATGAGACGCTGGGATCGCCTGCGCAGTTTTTTCGGAGTACATCCGAATCCCAAAATCTGAAGCAGGCCTGCTGCGCCGATCGGCCAGCCGGGCTGGCGGTTAAAAGCAGTGTGACCCCCGTGATGTTCGCGTGTGTCCTGATCCGGCGGACTCAACGCAACACGTTCAGCTTGCGCAAGCGCCGGTAGAGGCCGGGTGCCGCCAGCAGCGGATGTCGTCGCTGCCAGGCAGTGACCTCGGGCCTCACGCCCGAGTGACGTTCCACTTTCCACAACACGTAGTCCATCGCGCCATCGAAGGTGAAAGCCGCCTTCAGCAGCCGCAGGATGTTCAAGGGCTTGCCGAGCCGTCGACGCAGCGCCCAGCGGTGCGCGGCATCTGCACGCGCGGACGGCGAGATCATGGGTGCGAACAACCCATCGCCGGCTTGCTCGAAGCCGATCCCGGACGCACGCCAAGACTCGGGCAGCAGGCGTGCATAGCGCTCGGTATCCCGTGCAACCAGATCGTCCCCGCGCGCCCTGGTTTCGACCCGCAGCTCTGCGGCGTAGGTGTGGGCGAACAACGTTCGCCAATAGGTCTGCGCATCACCGCGCTCGGGGCCCAGTTCGGCGGCCCAGCGCGTGGCGGTCATGATCGCCTGCCGCACCGCATCGGTGGCGGCGTCGCGCTCGCGCTCGCTGCGCGCCCAGACACAGCAGCAGGGCTGCGAGAAGCGCGCCCACAGCGTGGTGTCGAGTGCCGTGGCAGATACACCGCGCTGGAACTGCGCCAGGCTGATCAGCGCGTACTTCGCGCGCAATGCCTGGCCGTCGACGCTGGCTTCAACATAGCCAACGTTGGGCGGCAACAGCCAGTTGGCAAGCGCGGCAACACGCGAACCGGGCCAGCTGCCGACGCCGTCGAGCAGAACGTAGAAATCCAGTACCCCGTCGAGTCGGGCGTCGCGCAGATTGGAGCCGTAAAAGAGCACCGAGGCCGCCGCTCCACTGGCGCGGGCAGCGAGTTGCGCGGCGAGCGTCGCCACCGCGGGTGGCACCTCGCGCCGCATTTCCTCGTCGACGCTGCAGCGCAGCGGTTCGTTGATCACACCGGCACAGCAAGCCAGGAACGCAGCGGCCCGTGTCGGCGCGCCAGCGCGGCCTGCCCGATGCGCCATGCGTGGATCGCCAGGCACAGCGCCGTCCACCAGGCCACCGCGAGGATGCCGAGGTCGGGGCGCCCCGCGAGCAGCGATGCGCTCAACAGCAGCAGGTTCGGGTTGCGCCGCGCCGTGATCAGGCGCAGGCGGCTGTCGAAGCGCTGCCAGACGTGCATGTCCATGCCGAAGCAGGCGATGAAGATGCCTTCCTCGACACGCTGCAGCACATAGCCGGCGACGATCACCGTCAGCACGAGGCTGGCCTGCGGCAACGCGAAACCCGCGGCCGGCAAGCCGACGATCCAGGCCCACCACCAGAACGGCGGGTGGATCAGATCGATCGAATGGTCGAACACGTTGCCCCAGCGCGATGACGTCAAGGTCACGCGCGCGAGCTTGCCGTCGACGGTGTCGAGAAAGGTCATGACCCAGGCCGCGAGCAGGCCCCACGCATAGTGGCCGGTCCAGAACAGAGCCATCGCGGCGAACACGAGCACGAGGCTGGCCGAGGTGACCTGGTTCGGCGTGATGCCGGCATTCGCGCACTGGCGCGTGACCCAGCGTGCCGGTCGCGGCCACGCATACAGCGTGACCAGATCGGTCACGCCCTTGTACGAGCCGGCAAAGATGCGACGCTCGATGGCGGGCAAGTCGTCGGCATTCAGCGGCATCAGATAGGGAGGCTCGCGCTTGCGCAGCGCGTCGTTGTAGCCATCGGCGATCTGTGCCGGCGACACCGTGCGTGCTGCGGCGGGTGCGCGCCGCTCGGCGAGCAACGCCGCCGCGTCGGTCGCCGGAGCTGCCAGCCCCAGCGCAACGACGGCGCCATCCCGAGCAATCAACGCCACGTCGCCGTCGGCACCGGCCAGTCCACGCACGAGCGCGTCGTCATAGACCCAGTCTGCACGCAGCAGCACGAGTCTTTGCGCCTGAGCCGCTTCGTCGACGGCGCCGGCTCTCGTCAGCTGCCTCTGCAACCGCAGCGCCGAGGGCAGACCCCAGACGCTCAGCGGCGAGCCACCGACCACGATACCCGCCGTGCGGCGGGCGGGAGCTTCTGGGGCGCTCATCGGCCCCACCCGTCGCCTGACGGCGAGAATTCTTTTGGCATCATCGAAGGGTGAACACCCGGGGCGTGGAAATCAAAACAACAGTCGTCGATTATCGATGAGCGGTCTGACGCTCGCGCACGTCTCGGACCTGCACCTGCCCTTCGAGCCGCAGTTGACGCTGCGGCAGCACCTGTCGAAACGGCAACTCAGCGTCTGGTCATGGCGTCGCCGCCGCGCAGTGCAAAGCAGCGACATCCTCGAAGCGCTGAAGCAGGACCTGCGCGCCCAGGCCGTGGACCATGTGCTCCTCACCGGCGACATCACCAATTTCTCGCTGCCGGCCGAGTTCCGGCAGGCGGCCGACTGGCTGGCGGAACTCGGACCTGCCGAGCGCATCAGTCTGGTTCCCGGCAACCACGACGCGCTGGTGCCCGTGCCATTCGCGGAGGGTCTCGGCCTGTGGGCGGCCTGGACGCGGCTGGAGGAGGGCTGGCCCTTCGTGCATCGCGTGGGCGACGTGGCGCTGATCGGCCTCAATTCGGCGCTGCCGACAGCGCCGCTGCTGGCGCGTGGCCGCGTGGGCCCGCAGCAGCTCACGCGCCTCGAACGCATTCTCGCGATCGAAGGCGCAGCCGGGCGCGTGCGCGTCGTCATGCTCCATCACCCGCTGGCCCAGGGCGCGATTGGCTGGCGCAAGGCGCTGGCCGACGGCGAGGCACTGCGCGCGGTGCTCCAGCGTGCGGGTGCGGAGCTCGTGTTGCACGGGCATGCGCGCGATGCGCGGCTGGATGCGATTCCAGGGCCTCACGAACCGATCCCCTGCCTGTGTGTGCCCTCGTCCTCGGCGCTGCCGAATCCGCAGGATCAGGGTGCGCGCTGGCATGGGCTGCGTCTGATTGGCAGCGGCGGCGATCGTCGCGTCGAGGTCACAGTGCGGCGCTGGTCGATGCACGCGCAGGCCTTCGTGACGGATGGTAGCTACGAGCTGTGTCTGCCGCGAGGCGCACAGCGCGCAAGCGATAATGGTTTTGCCTGATGGCAGATGAAACCGACCATGGCCAACGCGACAGAAACCAAGTTCGGCGACCCCGCCACACGCCTCGCGCAGACGGAGTACTGGACCGTGCTGCTGCGGCCCAGGCAGCCCACGCTCGGCTCGCTGGCGCTGATCTGCCGCGAGCCGGTGACTGCCTTCGCCGACGTGAGCGCGCAGGGCTATTCCGAGTTGCGTGACGTCGTGCGCTGCATCGAGGCCACGCTGCGCGACGTGGTTGCCTATGAACGGATCAACTACCTGATGCTGATGATGGTCGATCCCGACGTGCACTTTCACGTGATCCCGCGCTACGACGGAACGCGCCCCTTTGGTGGCACCGAGTTCCGCGATGCCGGCTGGCCCGGGCCCCCGGCGCTCGACGCGGCCGTGTCGCTGGACTCCGCCGCGAGCGACGCCTTGCTGGCGCAGCTGCGCGAAGCCTGGCTGCGCTGCGCTGGCTAGTCCAGTGAAACGGAGAAATCGGATGTGCGCCGGGGTGCCAGGGGCGGCTGAGGTAGGCGCGCTGCGCAGCCCAGGCTATTCGCCTGGGCAAGCAGTGCAACGCCCCGCAGCCTCCCCTGGCACCCCGGCCCGAAGGGTGAGCCCGAGGCCGGGCCGCACTCCGCGTTGCAAATGCTCGCCGGGTGCCCAACCCGGCTGCGCTTTGCGCCTTGATTGCGGCCCGGCCTCGGGCTCACGCACATCCGATTTCTCCGTTTCACTGGACTAGCGTGGACAGGCCCGCCCTCCCCGATCTGCGCTTCGCGCTGCTCAACGACTGGC
>JARXKP010000337.1:2273-3379 GCA_030271615.1 Pseudomonadota bacterium | reverse complement strand
CCGCCGTTCACGGCGGAAGCCGTCGCCGTGCTCGCCGAGCACGCCGCGCGACTGGCCGAGCAGCCGGGCCGCATGCTCGCGCAGCTCGAGGCGCTCGCCGATCCCGCGCGCCACCACGCGCTTCCGCGAATACCTGCCGCCGAAGCTGTACGCCACCGCTGCGCTGATCACCCGCGACGGGCCGCCGGTCGATCGCGATCGCGTCGAGATCCGCGCACTGGAGGCCCTCGGCGCCGAGGGCGATGCCGGCGCGCCGGTGATTCAGGTCGCGAGCAACAGCACGTCCGGCCTTCCCGGCTTGATCGTGCCATCGAGCGCGGCGCCCGAGGTGCCTGAGCTGATCTACACCGTGCCCACGTTCCGCTGGGACCGGCCGGCTTCGGACGGCGTCACGGTGCAGAGCACGCGTCACGGCAACGGCCTGCGCGTCTACCTCGACCGGCCGTGGTTCAGCTCCGGCGACGGCGAGTTGCTGGGTGTCGTGATCCGCGGCGACAACCAGTTCTTTGCAGGCATGGATGCGGAGCTGCTGCCCTATGTCACCCAATGGGGTCGCGACCCGATCTGGGACAGCGGCGCCCCGTCGGCCAAGTCACAGGTCAGCGACTTCCCTGCCGCCGTGGCGAACGAATCGGTGACCCTGCTCGAGAAGCCCGGCACGACCGTGCACGTGGTCGGGCACCGGGTGCACTTCGACGGCAGTCGCAAGCTCTGGTACTGCGACATCGAGCTGAACCCCGGCGCCACCTACATGCCCTTCGTGCGGCTCGCGCTGGTGCGCTACCAGCCGAATGCGCTGGCCGAGGCCAAGGTGTCGAAGGTGGTGCTGGCCGAGTTCGCGCAGGTGCTGCCGCGTCGGCGCGCGGTGCTGCAACGGCAGGCCGCAGCGCTGACATTGAAACTGCACGGTCCGGTGCCCGACCGCGGGCCGATGCGCCAGTTCAACTCCAATGGCACGCCGGAGTCTCCTTACGCCGACATCTCGTTCCAGCCCGGACTGGGCCAGAACTTCGAAACCGGCCGCAACCGCATCGAGCTGGTGCTGCAGACGCGCGACCCGGCGATCGATTCCGATCTGGCATGGTCCGACCACGCGGTGGTGGGCG
>JARXKP010000337.1:0-2173 GCA_030271615.1 Pseudomonadota bacterium | reverse complement strand
CGCGACCCGGCGATCGATTCCGATCTGGCATGGTCCGACCACGCGGTGGTGGGCGAAGGACCGCTGGGCGGGAACGCGGCACCAGCCGCCCCGGCCGGCCCGCTCGATCCGCGGCTGGAGGTGCCGCGCCCGGTGATCGTGCAGCCGATCGATCACCTGCAGGCCGTACCGATCCGCACCCGGCTGGGCCGCACCCTGCGGTTCGATCGCATGGTGCAGCGGGTCGATGGCATCGGCTCGGTGCTGGCCGACGCGGCGCGGTTGTCGCCTTCGGACGGCATTTCAGTGCTCGTCCCGTCGCTGCCGTCACTGCTGATCGACCCACCGGTGTGGACGCTGACGGCCACCCTGCCCGCGCTGCCAACCGACCGACCGGCGCGCCTGATGCTGCGCGAATTCGAGCGTTACTACACCGACCGCACCGTGCCCGAAGTACGTTCCGGCGGCACACACCGCCGCATCGTCGTCGAGGAACGGCTCGTGTATGCGGAGGTGTTCGCGTTGGGTTGAGGCAGCAGCCGAGTCACCGGCAATGCCGCGCTTCCGGGTGCTGCTGTGTTCGCAATCCGGCGCTACGCCAGCATCGCCCGAAGCGCCTCTGCGACGAACGGCTTGGGCAACGCCCCCGCGACGTCGAGCGCGTCGGCACGGGCCTGCGCCATCGCCCCGTCGAGCCGTTCGCGCTCGGCCCCGCTGGTGATGATGATGCGGGCGCGGCAGCCGCGCGCGGCCAGCTCGCTCAGCACCTGCTCGCCGCTGGTGTCCGGCATCGTCAGATCGAGCACGATGTGGGTCGGCTGCCAGCTGTCCACCGCCGCATAGAACTCGTCGGGCTCGCGCGTCAGGCAGGTCGACACGCCCGCCTGACGCGCCGCCGACTCCATCAGCAGGCCGACCAGCGGATCGTCATCGAGGATCAGCAGCCGGCGCTCGGCTTCGGCGCTCACGGCTTGTGGCCCCGGGTCAGCACGACGTGCACCTTGCGCGCGAGGTCGATGCGGCGATCGGGCCTGGGCAAGCACCGAACGCCGCGATTGCGCTGGCCGTCGACACAACGCTGGTATTCGTCCGCAGCCGGCCTCATGCGAGCCCTCCTCACGCCACCATCCGATCACATCCTCGACGGGCCAGTGTAGGAGAAGAAACGGGGCCGTTCAGCGCGTCGGCGGGGCACCTCCGGGAGGCCGCCCGAAGCGCGGTGGGCGGCGCATCGACATCCCGAACTGGTGCGCGATCAGCACGAAATCGTGCATGCGCCGTGGCATGCGGTTTGCATTGTTCATGTCGAGAGGCGAGTGTCTGTGTGCAATCGCTGAATCAGCAAGACAGCTAGGGTTCCGTGCCCGGTGATGCACCGGGTGGTCTGGTCCGAGAGCGGTCGGCCGCAGAGGTTTGCGGTTCCACGGAGGGACAAAAGCCCGGGAGGAAGCGGTCGTCTTTGCAGCGACAGCCATCGCCTCTCGTGTGAATTTGTCTCGCCACTGCTGGAGCCCGCGTTGTCCGCCACCGTTCCCCCCATTGGTCCCTTGCCCGGCGTGACGGTGCGATCGTCAGCACCGGCATCGCCGCCCCCTCGCCCGCCCAGCATCTGGTCGATCGCCGGTCGGCTGTCGCGCACGCAGTACTGGGCTTTCGCCGCGCTCGGCCTCGTGCTGCCGTTTGTCGCCTGGGCGGCCCTGTCGGCGTCGGGCTGGATCGACCCGGTCTTCATGCCCGGGCCGGGCGCGGTGTTCGAGCGGCTCTGGGTCTGGCTGACGGACGACGGCCTGGTGGCCGACACCGGCATCAGCGTCTACCGGGTGCTCGCGGGTTTCGCGCTGTCGGCGGCGTTCGCGTTGCCGATCGGGCTGCTGATCGGGGCCTTCCGGCCGATCGAAGCGCTGCTGGAGCCCCTGACCGATTTCATCCGCTACATGCCGGCGGTCGCCTTCATCCCGCTGGTGATGCTGTGGTTCGGCATCGAGGAAAGCGCCAAGATCGCGATCATCTTCATCGGCACCTTCTTCCAGATGGTGCTGATGGTGGCCGAGAACGTCCGCCTGGTGCCCACCGCGCAGATCGAGGCCGCGCAGACCATGGGCGCCACGCGCGACGAGATCGTCCGCCTGGTGCTGTTGCAGTCGGCCAAGCCGGCGATCCTGGACACCTTGCGCATCACGATGGGCTGGGCCTG
>JARXKP010000336.1 GCA_030271615.1 Pseudomonadota bacterium | reverse complement strand
GTTGCCGGTAGTAGTTTGCCTCGGCCTCTGCGGGCGGGATGTAGCCGATGGGCGCCAGCAGGCGTTGGTTGTTGAACCAGGCCACCCATTCCAGCGTGGCCAGTTCCACGGACTCCCTGGTCTTCCAGGGTGCTCGGCGATGAATCAGCTCGGCCTTGAGCTATCACCTGATCGCCCGTCTCGGGACAGCCCCTGCTGCGGCAGAACATGCGCAAAGCTACTCCTGTGACACAGTAAAACTAAAGAGGTACCTGCGGCAGGAGACCGGCGGCTGTTCGCTTGCCAGAGCCTGGGCAGTCAGCTATCCAGCCGCAGCGAGATCATCAAATGGCTGGTGTTCAGCCCCACTTCTTTATTTTCTTCTGGGGCAGCAGAAGAAAGTGAGACGCCTTCCGGGGCGGAATCCCGGCGCGGCACACCACAAAGCAGCCCGATTCACGGCAGCAATGTCGATGCCCCGGGTCGCACCGTGAAAGGTTGCTGGTACAGCCACACCGTCCGCCCGTCAGGGCAGTGGTGAACAGCATCCGGCTCCAGCTGCAAAGCCTCGAATTCCAGGCTCGCCAGCCAGTCGCCGGACTGCAGTTCGCGACCCGCCTTCTCGACCGCACGCGGCATGCTCTCCGGCCGCTGGAACAGATACACCAGTCGGAACGCGGACCAGTCGGTCTTCCACAGATCCCCCCGCGTCACGCGGGCGAAGCTGCAGCGCCACTGGCAGGCCCAGCGCAGCGGCCAGCTCCACTCCACGCCATCCATGCGCGACTGCGGGTATTCGGCACGCAGTTCTCGCAGGCCGTCGCCGAGACCACACCCGGCTTCGAGCACGCGCGCCCCGTCAGTCAATGGGGCGAGACGATTCAAGCCTTGCAGTGCACCGCGCGGCGTCGGAAAAAAGGGGGCGTCGCGCCAGGCATTCAACGGATACAAGAGCGCCAGCGCTCCCAGCGGCAGCAACCAGGCCCAGGCCGGCACATCGTGCGCTGAACCCGACAAGGCGAGCGACAGCGGAAAGCCGAGCGCGATGAACCCGCGACGCCAGCGGGTCAGCCTCCACGGCGACCACACCGCGGGCAGCACCCCGATCACCGCCCCGCACAGCAGCGCGATGACCGTCGGCGCATCGAGCACACGGAGGCTTGAAAAAGTCGCCCAGGCGACGGACCAAGTCAGCAGGGCCGGCAAGGGCCACGGCAGCATCGCGAGCAGCGTCGACAACCGCATGGGGATGCCCGCCGCCCGGCCGCCCCACCGCGGGCGACGCGACTCGGGGGCAGGAGCGGAGCGACTGGGGGTCACCGCGATTTCAGTATTCGCGCAACTTGACACGCAGGCGCGCGATTGACTGGCTGTGCAGCTGGCAGACCCGCGACTCGGTGACCTTGAGCACCGCGGCGATTTCCTTGAGGTTCATGTCGTGCTCGTAGTACATGCTCATCACGTACTGCTCGCGCTCGGGCAGCACCTTGATGCCAGCAACCAGCGCCTCGCGCATGCGATGGTCCTGCAGTTGCGCGAGCGGGTTGAACGAATCATCGGCCACGTGACGGTCGAGGTAATCGTGATCACCGTCGTCGCCCGACATATCTTCGAGGTAGACCAGCTGCGTGCCACGAACCTTGCCCAGCAGTTCCTGGTACTCGACCAGCGTGATGCCCATCTCGCGGGCGATCTCGCTTTCAGCCGGCGCACGTCCCATGCGCTGCTCGAGCTTGTGCACCGCGGCTTCGATGGTGCGCTGCTGCTTGCGCACGCCTCGCGAGAGGTAGTCGTTGCCGCGCAGCTCGTCGAGCATCGCGCCGCGGATGCGCTGCGTCGCGAAGGTCTCGAACTGCACGCCCTGCGCCGCGTCGAAGCGGGTCAGGGCGTCGGCCAGGCCGATCATGCCGACCTGGATCAGGTCGTCGAGTTCGACGTTGGCCGGCAGCTTGGCAATCATCTGGTGCGCCAGGCGACGAACCAGCGGGCTGTACTGCTTGAGCATCGACGAGTTGTCGAGCTGTCCTTTGGCGGTGTACGTGGACATGGATCGGCTCCGGAGATTCAGTTCAGCGCGTAGGCACGGCGCTCATTCGCCGCGACAGGCAAAGCGGCCAGCTCGCCCGTGGCGGGCTGCAGCGTGTCGCGGACCCAGCGTCGCAAGGCGGGTGGGGGAGCGCTGCGTGCGTCGCTGGCAGGGTCGACCTGCATCCAGTCGCGCAGCACCGCGCCGAGAAAATCGTCTGCGCAGGTCGCGATCTGCATCGCGATGCGCTCGGCACGGGGCGAACTCGGCGCCGCGCTCAGCAAGAGGTCGTGCACCAGCAGACCGGCGCGCTGCGTCAGCAGCTTCATCGCGGCATAGGCGTGTGTCACGCTCACCGGGCGGTCGTCGGCCAGCAGCAGCGGACGCGGCCGGGTGCTGGACTCCGCTCTTGTGTTGTGTCGCATGAACAGACGACACAGATCGGTGGCGCTGGCATGGACCAGCACCACGTCGGCGCCCGGCGCCGCACGCGACACCGCTTCGAGAAAACCGGCAGTCGAACCGTGCGCATCGACATACCGCAGCGGCAGGCCGCGCGCCGCCAGGTACGACACCTCGTGCGACAGCGTCTCGATGCATTCGGACAGGTCGACCGGTGCGATCTCGTCGGGCTCGGGTGCTTTCTCACCGGCATCGACGACCAGCGTGTGGCGGCCCTGTTCGGCAAACCCGCTGCACAGCCGTTCGAGCATCACGCCACCGAAGGCCATGTGCGGGTTGGACACCACCGGCACGAAGCGAACCTGGGCGTGAGCGAACAGGCGCCGCAGGCCGTCGGCCTGGTCGAGCGGCATCGAAGATGAAGGCGTGGGAGTCATCGCGGCAAGGGGCTGTGAGGGCGTGGACGAGGCAACACCGAGGGCGACCGCCTGGGTGCGAGGGTTGTGCAGCATCAGGCGTGCACCGCCAACGCATCCCGCTCGGCAGCGTGCTGCGGATGCGGATGCGCCTGGTTCTGTGGCGCCGCGAAGATCAGGTTCACTTCGCTCGAATCCATGCGGTAGGCGCTGCCGATGGTCGGGCGCAACGCGCGGTGGATCAGCGCATGCGATGACAGGCGGTGCCAGTCTTCCGGCACGCGCTGGCCATTGGCGACGCCGAGCACGGTGAGCTTGTGGCGGATCAGCGCGTCGAGCGCCGGGCCGAGCTTGACCGCCTCGTCCATCTTCGACAGCACCACGCCGCGGCAGGTGCTGGCGTGGTACGAGATCAGCACGTCCTCGATGGTCTCGCCCTGCGCGGCCGAATTGACCACCAGCAGCTTGTGGATCGAGCGGTGGCTGAGCATGTCCAGCAACTCGCGGGTACGGGTGTCGCGCTGTGCCATGCCGGCGGTGTCGATCAGCACCATCTTCTTGCCGGCCAGCAACTCCAGCA
>JARXKP010000335.1 GCA_030271615.1 Pseudomonadota bacterium | reverse complement strand
GTGCCGATGATGATGAAGCTCAGGCCATCGTCGAGGTAGCGCTCGATGGTGTCGAGATCGCGGATGCCGCCACCGAGCTGCACCGGGATCTCGTCGCCCACCTCGGCGAGGATCGCCTTGATGGCGGCCTCGTTGACCGGCTTGCCGGCAAACGCGCCGTTCAGGTCGACAAGGTGCAGGCGACGCGCACCGGCTTCGACCCAGCGCCGCGCCATGGCGGCGGGGTCTTCACCGAAGGTCGTCGAATTGTTCATGTCGCCTTGCTTGAGGCGAACACATTTGCCGTCTTTGAGGTCGATCGCAGGAATCAGCAGCATGGCCGGGGCGAGCAGTTGAAGGAAGAAGACACGCCAGCTGCAGTGAGGACTGCGGCCCGGCACAACGGATAACACCCGACCGCCAGGCAGCGGCGTTCAAGGATTCCAGTGAAGGAAATTGCGGTAGACAGCCAAACCATGCGTGGCGCTCTTTTCCGGATGGAATTGGGTCGCAAAAATATTATCCCGCCCCAGGGCGGAGGTAAAGCGTTGTCCGTAGTCGGTTTCGCCAATGCTGTGCATCGGATCGGCGGGGCGCGCATAGAAACTGTGGACGAAGTAGAAGCTCGCGCCATCGGGCACGCCCGCCCACAGCGCGTGCGGCCGGACCTGCATGACCTGGTTCCAGCCCATCTGCGGCACCTTGTAGCGGCTGCCATCGGGCTGCAACTGACCCTCAAGCTGAAACCGGATCACGTCGCCTGCGATCAACCCGAGTCCCGGCGTGCCCTCTCCGGGGGGGCCTTCTTCGCTTCGCGACAGCAACATCTGCATGCCGACGCACACGCCGAGCAGCGGCTTGCGTGCGGCGGCGTCCAGCACCGCGTCCTTCAATCCCGATTCGCACAACTCGCGCATGCAGTCGGGCATCGCACCCTGCCCTGGCAGCACGACGCGCTCGGCGGCGTACACGACGTCGGGGTCGGCCGTCACCCGCACCTCGAAGCCCGAACCCTGTGCGACGTGCAGCACGGCCTGCGACACCGAGCGCAGGTTGCCCATGCCGTAGTCGACCACGGCAACCATTTTCGACATCAGAGGCTGCCTTTGGTCGACGGGATCACGTTGCCCATGCGCGGGTCGATTTCCAGCGCCATGCGCATCGCCCGCGCAAACGCCTTGAAGATCGACTCGCACTGGTGGTGTGCGTTATCGCCATGCAGGTTGTCGATGTGCAGACTCACGCCAGCGTGGTTGACGAAGCCCTGGAAAAACTCGTAGACCAGCTGGGTATCGAGCGCGCCGATCATGCCGCTCTTGAACTCGACGCGCATGTGCAGGCCGGGGCGCCCCGAGAAATCGATCACCACCCGCGACAACGCCTCGTCGAGCGGCACATAGGCGTGCCCGTAGCGGCGCAGGCCACGTTTGTCGCCCACCGCCTTGGCGACCGCCTGACCGAGGGTGATGCCGATGTCCTCGACGGTGTGGTGCCCGTCGATGTACAGGTCACCCACCGCCTCGATGTCGAGATCGATCAGGCCGTGGCGCGCAATCTGGTCGAGCATGTGGTCGAAGAACCCGATGCCGGTGGCGAATTTCCCGACGCCGGTTCCGTCGAGGTCGAGGCCGACCCGGATCTGCGTTTCAGCGGTGTTGCGCGCCACTTCGGCGCGGCGGTGTGACAAGGCCGGGGCCGTCGTGTCTGGGCTCATCGCAGGCTCGCTTCCAGGGAGGAATTCAGGGCGGACATCAGGACCTCATTCTCTTCTGGCGCGCCGACCGTCAGGCGCAGGCAATTCGCCAGCAGCGGATGCAGGGTCGAGACATTCTTGACGAGGACACCGCGTTGCTTCAGTGCGCCGAACAGTGAGGCTGCATCGGGCACGCGGACGAGGATCATGTTGGCCTCGCTGGGATACGGATGCAAGCCAGGCAGATCGGACAAGGCCGCGAACAAGCGCGCTCTCTCGCTGCGCAGCACCGCCGCCTGACGATCGAATTCATCGGCATGTTCCAGCGCGAACAACGCCGTCTCGCAATTGAGCACGCTGACGTTGTACGGCGGGCGTACCTTGTCGATCTCGGCGATCAGCGCCTTCGGGCCCATCAGGTAGCCCAGCCGGACGCCTGCCAGGCCGAACTTGCTCAGCGTGCGCATGATCAGCACGTGGCCGTGGCGTGCGACGCGGTCGATGTAGCTGCGCGACGCGAACGGCTGGTAGGCCTCGTCGATCACGACCAACCCCGGTGCCGCCTCGATCAGCCGTTCGATGATCGCGTCGTCGAACAGGTTGGCGGTCGGGTTGTTCGGGTAGGCGAGGTAGACGATCGCGGGCTGATGCTCGGCCATCGCGGCCAGCATCGCCGCCTCGTCGAGTTCGAACTCGGTGGTCAACGGCACGCTGATCGAGCGCAGGCCCTGCAGGCGCGCCGACACGTCGTACATCACGAAGCCCGGTACGGGCGCCACCACGCTGGCGCCGGGATTGGCGCACGCCAGGCTCAGCATCGAGATCAATTCATCGGACCCGTTGCCAAGGATCAGGTCGAAGCCTTCGGGCAGGTCGGCATGCTGCGCCAGCGCGCAACGCAGATCATCGTTGCGGCTGCCCGGATAGCGATTGATCGCGACCTCGGCCAGGCGGTCTCCCAGCGCAGTGCGCAGTGGCTCGGGCAGGCGAAACGGGTTCTCCATCGCATCGAGCTTGACCATGCCGTCGCTCGGCTGCACGGCATACGCATGCATCGCCCGCACATCGCTGCGGATGTGGCGCTGGATCACGGTGGACGTCGTCGGAGGGCTCATCGAAGATCGCAGTGTCAGCGCTTCAACCGCATTTCGGCCGCCTGCGCGTGAGCCTGCAGGCCTTCGCCGTAGGCGATCTCAGCCGCGACAACGCCCAGCGTCTGCGCACCCGCCTCGCTGACCTCGATCAGGCTGCTGCGCTTCTGGAAATCGTAGACCCCCAGCGGCGACGAGAAGCGCGCGGTGCCCGAGGTCGGCAGCACGTGGTTCGGGCCGGCGCAGTAGTCGCCGAGGCTTTCGCTGGTGTACGCGCCGAGGAAGATCGCGCCGGCGTGCTTCAGCAGCGGCTCCCATCGATGCGGGTCGCGCGAGCTGACCTCGATGTGCTCGGGCGCGATGCGGTTGCTGATCTCGCAGGCCTCTTCCATGCTGCGCGTGCGGATCAGCGCGCCGCGGCCTTCGAGCGACGCGCGGATGACATCCTTGCGCGGCATCGTGGCGATCAGCCGGTCGATCTCGACCTGTACGCGCTCGATGTAGGCCGCATCGGGGCACAGCAGGATGCTCTGTGCCAGCTCGTCGTGCTCGGCCTGGCTGAACAGGTCCATCGCGACCCAGTCGGCCGGCGTGCTGCCGTCAGCCAGCACCAGGATCTCGCTCGGGCCCGCGATCATGTCGATGCCGACCTTGCCGAA
>JARXKP010000334.1 GCA_030271615.1 Pseudomonadota bacterium | reverse complement strand
ACATCCTGGCGCTCAACGCCGCCGTTGAGGCGGCGCGTGCCGGCGAACAGGGCCGTGGCTTCGCGGTGGTGGCCAGCGAAGTGCGCAGCCTCGCCCAGCGGAGTGCGCAGGCCGCCAAGGAGATCAAGACGCTGATCACGAGCTCGGTCGAACAGGTTGGCGCGGGCGTCAGCCTGGTGGACAGCGCCGGTTCGACGATGAAGGAGATCCTGTCCAGCGTCGAGCACGTCACGACCATCATGGGCGAGATTCGCCGTGCCAGCGAAGAGCAGAGCACCGGTATCCAGCAGGTCAATCACAGCATCGATCAGATGGACAGCATGACGCAGCAAAACGCCGCGTTGGTGGAGCAAGCCGCCGCAGCATCCCAGTCCCTGCAGGCGCAGTCGAAGCGGCTCGCCGAAACGGTCGGCGTATTCCGGGTCGTCGCAACGGCCTGATTCTTCTGGCGGCAGCGCAGGCCGCCGTCGCGCCACACCGATCGCCCGCGGTATCTGCGCGCAGCGCGTACTTCGTCCATGCGATCCAAATCCTTGTCCCGCGCCTTGTCGACCGTCGGCTTCATCGCGGCAGGGCCGACCGCTGCGCGGCTGTTCCCGATGAGTTTCGCAATTGGGCGGCTTTCGCCACCGAGTACACGCACAACGTGTCCCATTTGTACCCGCGCTACGAACTGGCTCTGTTGCATGGCCCGGCGGCGCGGTGAACTATCGTGAGGGGCTCCGCCGGTCAATGGCGGGGCGTGCCCTTCAAATTCGAACGATCTCTGCAACTGATTGTTCGAGTCTGTGACAGTCACTACGGGAAAACCTGCGAAGCACCCTTCGGTTTAGTGGGTATTTTCCGTTGTGGCCCGCGATTGTGAAATGGCATGCGTATTGCCGGGTAAGGTTCCTGGCCATCACATCGCTGTGCTGATTTGCCACATACATCCACAAGAGGAGACATCTGATGAAATTGAAACTTTCTTGCCTGTTGATAGCGACCGCGTTGGCGTCCATGACGGCGCAAGCGGTGGTCACCGACAAGATGATCGACGCCGACGCCTCAACCCCCGGCGACGTCCTGACCAATGGCATGGGGACGCAGGGTCAGCGCTATTCGACACTGAAAACAATCAACACATCCAACGTCGGCAGCCTGGCTCCGGCCTGGGCGTTCTCGTTCGGCGGTGAAAAGCAGCGCGGCCAGGAAGCGCAGCCTGTGATCCACAACGGCAAGATGTTCATTACCAGTTCCTACTCGCGGATCTTCGCGCTCGACGCGGCCACCGGCAAGAAACTGTGGAAATACGAATACCGGTTGCCTGAGGGCATCATGCCCTGCTGCGACGTGATCAACCGTGGCGCTGCGCTGTACGACAACCTGGTGATCTACGCGACGCTGGACGCGCACTTGGTCGCGCTGAATCAGGACACTGGTGAAGTCGTCTGGAACGAAAAGATCGACGAGTACACCGCTGGGTATTCGATGTCGGCTGCGCCGCTGATCGCTGGTGGGCTGCTGCTGACCGGTGTGTCCGGCGGCGAATTCGGCATCATTGGTCGTGTCGAGGCTCGCGATCCCAAGACCGGCAAGATGGTCTGGGTTCGCCCGACCATCGAAGGTCACATGGGCAAGAAGTACGACAAGGACGGCAACGCCACCGATAACGGTATCTCTGGCACGGTCAACAAGAGCTGGCCAGGCGATCTGTGGAAGACCGGTGGCGCAGCACCTTGGCTGGGCGGCACCTACAACGCCAAGACTGGCTTGGCCTATTTCGGCACCGGCAACCCGGCGCCCTGGAACAGCCACATCCGTCAAGGTGACAACCTGTTCTCATGCTCGACGGTTGCCATCGACGTCAAGACGGGCCAGATTGTTTGGCATTACCAAGGCACGCCCAATGACGGGTGGGACTTTGACGGCGTGAACGAGTTCATCACGTACGACGAGGGCGGCAAGATCCTCGGCGGCAAGGCCGATCGCAATGGATTCTTCTACGTGATCGACGCCAAGAACGGGCACCTCGAAAACGCTTTCCCGTTTGTCAAGAAAATCAGCTGGGCGACGGGTATCGACTTGAAGACGGGTCGGCCGAATTTCGTTCCTGAAAACCGGCCGGGCGATCCGACCGCCAGTGCCGATGGCAAGAAGGGCGCTTCCGTGGTTGCGACGCCGAGTTTCCTTGGCGGCAAGAACCAGATGCCGATGGCCTACAGCCCCGACACCAAGCTGTTCTACGTGCCTTCCAATGAGTGGGGCATGGAAATCTGGAACGAGCCCATCACCTTCAAGAAGGGCGCTGCCTACCTCGGCGCCGGCTTCACGATCAAGGCGATCAACGAAGACTACATCGGTGCCTTGCGCGCGGTCGATCCGAAGACCGGCAAGATCGTCTGGGAAGCCAAGAACAACGCTCCGTTGTGGGGCGGCGTGATGACGACGGCCGGTAATCTGGTGTTCTGGGGTACGCCGGAAGGCTATCTGCAGGCGGCAGATGCCAAGACCGGCAAGATCGTCTGGAAGTTCCAGACGGGTTCCGGCATCGTTGCGCCCCCGGTCACATGGGAGCAAAACGGCGAGCAGTACGTCGCTGTGGCGTCTGGCTGGGGAGGTGCGGTTCCGTTGTGGGGTGGTGAAGTCGCCAAACGCGTCGCGCTGCTCGAACAAGGGGGCACGATGTGGGTGTTCAAGCTCCCCAAGGCCGGCGGCAACGCACGGGCCGACTCGACGCCAGCTGTCGCCAGCAAGAGTGTGACGGCGCCTAAGCATGCCGCCGCGCTGGTGCCGACGAATGTGTCGCTGAAGACAGTGGAGTGACGGAGCGAGCGGTCTCGGCCAGAGCGCCGGACCGCTCTGCAACGGCATGAAATTCAATGCGTTGGTTATCTTGCGGCCCGTGACGGGTCGTTCGAAGTCAGGCGGCTGAGTCGGTTCTTTCAGGTCGAATTCAGCCGCTTCTTTTTTTAACCCGGCCAGCGGTTCACGTGATCGTCGCAATCACCGCGGATGCGCCGTGGTCTTGATCTTCGTCAGGCTGGCAGGTGCCTGCCCCCTCGTGCGCTCAAGCTCTCCGTCATGACGCTTCGACCCATTGGTCTTGTGTTGATGCGATCGAAGCAAGGCAACTCGTTTCCTTCGGTGCGGATGTCGCCGCGCAGATCTGGGCAGCACGTTCGCGGACCGCAGGACTTCTCGCTGGCAGCAAGCCCTGTCTTCAGCATTGGCGGGTTGGGAGGCCAGCCGCTGTTGATGAACGCGTCGCCACTTCGCGACAGTTTCCGGTCGAGCCGATCACATTTTCGATGAGCGGGCATGCGCCGCAAGGTGACGATCGAATGTCATCCTGGCAACTGCTGGCGACCCTTGCCGCTCCTCCGCCAACACAGGCAACTGCCACCTGCGCCCAACGAGGTCCGCAGCAACCGCCAGAGGGTTC
>JARXKP010000036.1 GCA_030271615.1 Pseudomonadota bacterium | reverse complement strand
CGGGCACGTTGTCGACGGTGTCGCCCATCAGCGTCAGGTAATCGACGATGCGATCGGGCGGCACGCCGAACTTCGTCATCACGCCTTGCACGTCGAGCCGCTCGTTGCTCATCGTGTTGATCAGCGTGACATGCTCGTTCACCAATTGCGCAAGGTCCTTGTCGCCGGTCGAGATCACGACCTGGTGCCCCGAAGCCGCCGCCACGCGCGCCAGCGTGCCGATCGCGTCGTCGGCTTCGATGCCGGGCACCATCAGCACCGGCCAGCCGAGCAGCTTGACGACCTCGTGGATCGGCTCGATCTGCTGCACCAGCGGCTCGGGCATCGGACTGCGGTGGGCCTTGTAATCGGGGTACCAGGCATCGCGGAAGGTCGGGCCCTTCGCGTCGAACACGCACACCGCATGCTCGGGCTTCACGTCCTTCAGCGCGCGTTGCAGCATCGCCACCATGCCGTGAAGGGCGCCGGTGGGCGCACCGTCGGGCGCGCGCAGATCGGGCAACGCGTGGTAGGCGCGATACAGGTAGCTGGAGCCGTCGACCAGCAGCATGACATGGGGGGGCGTGGAACTCATCGGCGGATTGTGCGTGGCCGACCGCTCGGCTAGCCGCCCGCGCCCTGCCGTTCGTCGCGTTCCACCAGGTCGACCAGTGCCTCGCGGACACGATGAAGCACCGAAGACCAATCGCCCTGCTCGGGCTGCCTGAACAGCCGGGCGGTCGGGTACCAAGGGCTGTCGTCTCGCTCCAGCATCCAGCGCCAGTCGGGGTTGGCCGGCAGCAGGATCCATACCGGCTTGCCCATCGAGCCGGCCAGATGCGCCACGCTGGTGTCGACGGTGATGACCAGATCCATCGCCTCGATCAGCGCCGCGGTGTCGCTGAAGTCGCGGATCTGATCGCTGCAGATGCGAATCTCGGGCCGCGCTTTCAACGCCAGCCGATCGGCCTCGCGCACTTCCGTCTGCAACGAGCAGTACGCAGCACCTTCACACAGGATCTGGCTGAAATCAGCCAGTGGAATGGAGCGACTCTGGTCACTGATATGAAAGGAATTTCCACTCCAGACGAGTCCGACGCGCGGACGCGTGTCCTTGCCGAGGCGTCGCTTCCAGGCCGCGACGTGGCGCTCGCCAGCACGCAAGGCCGCAGGCGCGGGAATGCTCGACAGATCGGTGCCGAACGCCAGCGGCAGGCTCAACAGAGGGCAGTACAGGTCGAACGTCGGCAAGGGTTCGCCGTGCGCAATGATCGAATGAACGCCTTCGACCTGGGCCAGCACGGACTTCAACGGCTCCTGCACCTCGAGGATGACGCGGGCTCCCTGTTGCGCCAGCGCTTTCGCGTAACGACAGAACTGGATCGTGTCGCCGAGCCCCTGCTCGAAGTGCAGCAGGATCGTTCGGCCCTCGAGTGCTTCGGTACCGTGCCATCGCGGTACGCCAAAGTCACGGCTTGGTGCGACCCGCTCTTCCTGATTGAATCGCCACTCGTACTGCCGCCATCCCTGGACGAAATCGCCAAGCAACAGCGCGCAAAGGCCCTCGTCTCGCTGCGCCTTGGCATGGTCAGGTCGCAGCGCGCAGGCACGCACGTACGAATCGCGCGCTTCGAGATGGCGGCCCAGTTGCTGAAGCGCGAAGCCCCTGAAATGAAGCGCGTCGCTGTGGCCGGGATCGAGTTGCACGACGCGGTCGAAACTGCGCAAGCCTTGATCCGCGCGTCCCAGCAACGTCAACAATTTGCCTTGCTGTATCAACGAGTCGACGCTGTCGGGTTTCAGCGCAAGACAGCTCTCGCACGCGCCGAGGGCTTCCGCATATCGGCCCAGCTCCAGCAACAGCACGCTGCGGCTGAACAGCGAGGCCTCGTTCTGCGGCGAGGCCCGGAGCACCGCGTCGAAACCTGCCAAGGCCTCGTGGTTTCGCTTCAGCTGCTGCAGAACGGCCGCGCGGTTGAAAAGCGCCGTGACGTGGCCGGGCTGCAGAGCCAGCGCGCGTTCGTAGCTCGCAACGGCGGCCTCGGTCCGCTTCAAGGCCTGCAGGGCCACACCGCGGTTGACCCAGGCCGACACCAGATCGGGTCGCAGGGCCAGCGCCGCGTCGAACAGCGCGATCGCCTCGGCGGGCCGCTGGTTCTGTGCCTCGATCAGCGCCAGCAGTTGCAGCGCATCGACCTGCTGCGGTTGCGACTGCAGGATCTGTCGATACAAGACCTCGGCTTCGGCCAGCAGACCCTGGCGATGCAGGGCATGCGCCGTCGACAACGCGACCGCGCTCGAATCGGCGTCGGGAAATGAAGGGACAGCGGCCACAAAGTCACCTGTCGAACGGAAAGGCCGAACTGTATCGGCACGACGATCTGGTTCGCCACTGGCGGTGCGACGCAAGGCCTGACGCTGCCTGACGTGCCGAGAAGCCCGCCAGACCCACACGGCGCATCACGGCGCCTAAAATCAGCCGATGAGTACACGACAACGCTGGTTCGCCACCCTTTGCGCGATTTGCTGCGCGGCCGGCCTGGCTGTGAACGCTGGGGCACAGCCCCCGGCTGACCCGCAGAGCCCCCCGGTGCTCAAGGACTTGCCCGCAGCGACGCGCATCGAACCGGCGCCCCCCGCACCCGCTTCCGACAAGCGGGCCGAAAAAACCGAGCCCGGCGAGCCCGCCGTGCGCCAGACCGTGGTCGAAGACGACGGTGCGCGCATCGACGAATTGAAAGTGCGCGGCCAGACCAAGCGCATCACCGTCACCCCGAAGAAGGGCGGCAAACCTTACGAGATCATCACGTCGAACGGTGCGCGCGACCAGACCGAGGGGCCCAACGGCTCCAATGGCGCCATCGGCAAACGGGTGTGGCCTGTGCTGTCGTTCTGACGCGAGCCCTGCCCGTTCTGCACCCTCCTTTTCGCAACTTTCTTCTCGCGACCCCTGGTTCGCGCCCTGTCTGAGATGGCTGTCTACACCGAAGTGCCGTTCGACGCGGCGGCTGAACTTGTCCTGCGCTTGAACATCGGCCGTCTGACGGCCCTCGAAGGCTGCTCCGGCGGCATCGAGAACACCAACTACTTCGCCGACACCACGCAGGGTCGCTATGTGCTGACCCTGTTCGAGCGCCTGAGCGCCGCGCAGTTGCCGTTCTATCTGCGGCTGATGAAGCACCTGGCGCAGCGCGGCATTCCGGTGCCCGACCCGTGCGCGGATGCGCAGGGCGAGATCCTCCACACGCTGCAGGGCAAGCCGGCTGCGGTGGTCGACCGCCTGAAAGGCAGCAGCCGCCTCGCGCCCGATGCGGAGCACTGCCGTCAGCTCGGAGCGATGCTGGCGCGGATGCATGTGGCCGGACGTGATTTCCCGCTGCACCAGCCCCATCTGCGCGGCCTCGCCTGGTGGGTCGAGACAGTGCCGGTGGTGCTGCCCTTCCTGAATCCATCGCAGTGCACGCTGATCGAGACCGAACTGGCGTTCCAGCAGCATGTGGCTCAATCAGCCGGCTGGGCCAGCCTGCCGCGCGGTCCGGTGCATGCCGATCTGTTCCGCGACAACGTGATGTTCGATCAAGAGCCCCTGGAAGGCACGATCGCTGGGCCCGGCAGCGACCGGCTGAGCGGACTGTTCGACTTCTATTTCGCAGGCGTCGACACCTTCGTGTTCGACATCGCGGTGTGCATCAACGACTGGTGCATCGACCTGGCAAGCGGTCGGCTCGATGAAGACCGCGCGTCGGCGCTGGTGGCCGCCTACCAGGCGGTGCGCCCGTTCAACGGTGCCGAGCTGCGCCTGTTCCCGGCGATGCTGCGCGGCGCTGCCTTGAGGTTCTGGATCTCGCGCCTGTGGGACCTGCACCTGCCGCGCGACGCCGCGATGCTGACGGCGCACGACCCGACCCACTTCGAACGCGTGCTGCGCCAGCGCGTCGAGACCCCCTGGCACCCGACCTTGCCTGAATCACGAGACGCCACGCCGGACACCCCATGAAGCTGTTGACTGTGCCGGCCAGCCGCGGCGTGTTGTGGGTGCGCAGCGGGTTTCGCGTGTTCTTCAGCAAGCCGCTGGCCTTTGCCGCGCTGTTCGCGACGTTCCTGTTCGGCGCCATGCTGCTGCTGCTGGTGCCCGGCATCGGCGCCTTGCTGCTGCTGGCCTCGCTGCCGCTGGTGTCGCAAGGCTTCATGATCGCCACCCAGCGTGCGTTGGCCGGGAACCCACCGATGGCCACGGTGTTCATCGAACCGGTGCGAGGCAGGCGCCCGCAGGCGATCGCGATGCTCAAGATCGGGCTGATCTACGCAGGCGCCAGCCTGTTCATCATGTGGTTCAGCAATCTGGTGGACGGCGGCACCTTCGAGGCATTGCAGGCGGCGATGACCACCAAGACGGCCGACACCGCCCGTCTCGAAGCGCTGCTGTCCGATCCGCGGCTGTCGGTCGGAATGCTGTTGCGGCTGGGATTGGCGAGCTGTCTCGCGCTGCCGTTCTGGCACGCCCCGGCCCTCGTGCACTGGGACAACCAGGGGGCGGCACAGTCGCTGTTCTCGAGCACCATCGCCTGCTGGCGCAACCTGGGTGCGTTCACGGTATACGGCCTGACCTGGGCGGCTCTGGTGCTGCTGTTCGGCGTACTGGTCAACACCGTTTTCACGCTGCTCGGCGCGCCGCAACTGGTGGCGATGGCCGCATTGCCGGCCGGCCTGATGTTCTCGACGGTGTTCTACACGTCGTTGTATTTCACGTTCGCCGACTGCTTCGAGCAGCGCAGCGCGGCCGCCGGACTGACCGACCCGCCTCCGGCGCCATGAGCAAATCCGGCCGCGTCGCCCTGGTCACCGGCGCCGGCAGCGGCATCGGCCGGGCCTGCGCGCTGGCGTTGCTGGAAGCCGGCTACACGGTCGTGCTGGCCGGTCGCCGTGCGGCACCGCTGGACGAGACCGCGGGCGCCGCAGGGGCCAACGCGCCCCATGCGCTCGCGGTGCCCACTGATGTGGCCGACCCGGCATCGGTCGCCGCCCTGTTCGAGCGCGTGCGCAGCACCTGTGGCCGACTCGACCTGTTGTTCAACAACGCCGGTGCCGGCGCACCCGCGGTGCCGCTCGATGAACTGACCTTCGAGCAGTGGAAGGCGGTGATCGACGTCAATCTGACGGGCGCCTTCCTGTGCACTCAGCAGGCATTCAGGCTGATGAAGGCGCAAACGCCGCGCGGCGGTCGGATCATCAACAACGGATCGATCTCGGCACACGTGCCGCGGCCGTTCACCGCACCGTACACCGCGACCAAGCACGCGATCACCGGTCTGACACGCTCGACCTCGCTCGACGGCCGCGCCCACGACATCGCATGCGGGCAGATCGACATCGGCAACGCTGCCACCGACATGACCGACGCCATGGCCGCCGGCATCCTGCAGGCCAACGGCAGCCTGATGGCCGAGCCCCGGATGGACGTGGCCCACGTCGCCGCCGCCGTGGTTCACATGGCCAGCCTGCCGCTGTCGGCCAACGTGCAGTTCATGACGATCATGGCGACGGCGATGCCGTACATCGGTCGCGGCTGAAGTTCCGTTGCCCGTCGGCGCAGATCACATCTCGGTCGTCGCAAGACTGACTTGAACCGCCCATACGATTGAGTCCCGTGGCGTTACCACTCGCCCGACGTGGGCTCGCCTGAAGCGACCGGCCTCTTGCGAGCACGAGCCATGTGTTGAACCTCCGTACGAAGCCAAAGGCTGCAACAGGAACTTGACGATGGACGAAGTGATCGGGCTCTTTCCAACGCCCCTGCTGCGTGTGCCTGGGGCGCTTGACAGCACCCTGGTGAACGGGCTGGTCGAGCACTTCAGCTCGTTGGCTGTCGCGGCCAACAACACGTCCCCGAACCTGACGCACACGCAGATGCTGCAACCAGGTGACAGCCCGCTGCTGGTCGCCGCAGCCGCGCTGATTACACCGAAACTGGTCGATTTCGGGGCGCTTCTGTTCGGTGAGCGCATCGGCTGGTCGCTGAAGGAGATGTGGGTCAACGTGCTGCACACCGGCGGCCACCAGGCCATGCACAACCACGCCAACAGCTTCGTGTCGGGCGTGGTCTACCTGACCCCGACGCATGCGGCATCGCAGACGGTATTCATGAAATCGCCTGGCGGTCACGACTTCGCCTTCAAGAACGACCACGCCCGGACGACTCCGGGCCCGTTCAGCGCCGACAAGTGGATCAGCCCCGCGCCAGAGCCGGGCGACCTGGTGCTGTTTCCCAGTTACCTGATGCATGCGGTGCCACCGAACCCCGGCCAGCGGCGCATCACGATGGCCTTCAACGCCATTCCCGCGCGCCTGGAGTCCTGGGGCTACAAGATCTCTTTCGGCGGCTGAGCCGAGACGCCGACCCGGTCGCCAGACGGGATCGCTTCGCCGACGGCTCGGAGTCGTCAAATTGACAAATTGCCTGAGTAGCCTCCAGGCCTTGTCAGCAAATCCGTCCTTGTCGAACTCACCACGCGCCCGCGCGACGCCGGGGAGGCGTCGGGTCGCCCTCGGCCTGATGATGGCGTCGGGGTTTGCGGGGCTCGGCTATCAAATCGTCTGGACGCAGCAGTGCGCCCTGTGGCTCGGACATGAAACGGCGGCCGTGCTGGCGGTGGTCACGGCCTTCTTCGGGGGCCTCGCGCTCGGCGCCCTGGCGCTCGGGTCGCGCATCCAGGGCAGCGCGCGCCCCGAGCGGTGGTACGCAGCCTGCGAGGCCACGATCGCGGTGTGGAGCGTGGTGCTGGCGTTGCTGATGGCACCGATCAGCGGCTGGGTGCTCGATCTCACCGGCCCCCAACCGTCACCCGCCTGGCAGTGGGCGGTGGCCTTCTTCGGAACCTTCTTCGTGCTGCTGCCGGCCACAGCGGCGATGGGTGCGACGCTGCCGGCAATGGAACGCGTGATGGCGCGGCTGGACCGCGAAGGTCGGTCGATTGCGCCGCTCTACGCCAGCAACACGCTGGGCGCCGTCGTCGGCGTGCTCGCGACTGCGTTCTGGCTAGTTCCGGAGCTGGGTCTGGCGCGCACCGCGGGCGTGTGCGCGGCGTTCAATGTGCTTTGCGCGATCGCGGCGCTGCGACTGTCCTCCGGCGCCGTGACCCGCGCGCAGCCGAACCGATGTCCGCGCGCTCACAAGCTGCTGATGCAGCTTGCGATCACCGGCTTGCTGGGCATCGGCTACGAGGTACTGGTGGTTCGCGTGCTGAGCCAGGTCGCCGAGAACACGGTCTACACCTTCGCGATGCTGCTGGCGGTCTATCTGATCGGCAGCGCCCTCGGCGCCGCGTCCTATCAGCGCTGGCTGGCGGGTTCCCGCGACGCGGACAAGCTCCGCGATCGGCTGCTGTGTCTGCTGGCGGCGGCCTGCCTGCTCGGAACCGCGAGCCTGTGGGCGGCCGAGCTGATCAGGAACGCGATCACGCAGGGGTTCGATGCCGGCATGACCTCTGCGCTGACCGCCGAGGCTGCCATCGCGCTGGCAGCGTTCGGGCTGCCCACGGTCGCGATGGGTGCGCTGTTCAGCCACCTGGGCACACAGGCGAGTGCAGCGGGCATCGGCTTCGGCCGCTCGCTGGGATTCAACATGCTGGGTGCGGCCTTCGCCCCGCTGCTCTTCGGCGTGCTGCTGGTGCCTTCACTCGGGCCGAAGGTCGCGCTGCTGCTGGTGGCTGCGGGATACCTGGCGCTGTCGTCGCCGCACGGCTGGTTCCAGCCGTTGGGGTGGGGCACGGCCGGATCGGCGATCGCGCTGGCGCTGTGGGCGCCGCCCCTGGTATTCATCGACGTGCCGGAAGGCGGTCGAGTGGTCAGCTACCGCGAAGGCTCGATGGCGGCTGTCAGCGTGGTGGAAGACGCGGCAGGCGTCTCGCGGTTGCGCATCGACAACCGACAGCAGGAGGGCAGCAGCTCATCGCTGCTGGCCGATTCGCGTCAGGCCTTGCTGCCACTGCTGCTGCACCCTGCCCCGAAACGCGCGCTGTTCCTGGGCCTGGGTACCGGCGTCACGGCGTCTTCTGCCGCAGCAGACCCGGCGCTGCAGGTCGACGCGGTGGAACTGCTGCCCGAAGTCATCGCCGCGTCGACGCATTTCACGCGCGAGCTCTCAGGCGACACGCCGAACCCTCGCCTGCATCTGATGTCTGCCGACGCACGGCGCTTCGTGCGTGCCACCGGACAACGCTACGACGTCATCGTTTCCGACAACTTCCACCCGGCACGCAGCGGCTCCGGGTCGCTGTACACGGTCGAACACTTTCAGGCGGTGAGGGAGCGGCTCGCGGCCGGCGGCGTGTTCTGTCAATGGCTGCCGCTGCATCAACTCGATCTCGACAGCCTGCGCAGCATCGTGAGGGCCTTCGTCACGGTGTATCCCGCAGGCACGGCCATGTTGGCCACCAACAGCCTGGAAACACCCGTGCTGGGCCTGGTCGCACGAGCTGGCACGGACCGATTCGACCTGCGTCAGGTTCGCGAACGGCTCGCCGTCAACACGCTGCCGCAGCGACTGGGCGAGTTCGGGATTGCCGACGAATTCGCACTGCTGGGCGGATTCATCGCCGGCCCGTCAGCCCTCGCCCGGTTTGCCGGCGACGCGCCGCGCAACACCGACGATCACCCGGTGGTCGCCTACCGCGCGCCCCGCATCACCTACGCGCCCGATTCGCTCCCGCGCGAGCGTCTGCTGGCGCTGCTGCGCGAGCTGTCGATCGCACCGGCCGAACTGATTGACACCGGGCCCGACGCCGCGGCCCCGGCACGGCTCGCGGCGTACTGGAAAGCACGGGACCGCTTCATCGAGGCCGGCCAGCACGTCCGCCCGGAGACCGACCTGCAGCACCTGCTGTCCCAGGTGCGCGAACCCCTGCTGGACGTGCTGCGCATCAGCCCCGATTTCCGCCCGGCCTACGACCCGCTGCTGCGCATGGCGATGGCGCTCGGGCGCAGCGACGCCGCGGGCGCGCGCGCGCTGCTCGAAGAGTTGCAACAGGCGCAGCCGGCGCGGCCCGAGGCCGGGCAGGCGCTGGGCCAGCGGACAGCCGAGTCACCGTGACGGTCATGGCATACGTCCGGATGCACCGGTCTGAGACCACACCGCGGGGCCCGAACGAGCCACCCCGGGCGTGCCGACCTGTCGCGAAAAATTCACCCCCGGCCTCTAGCCTGCAAGCTTCTTCATGTTGAGTGGGCGCCGCGTTGATCCGGTTGCAGAAATCATGGGCAGGACACCGGTCAGACGCATCACGAATTGGGCTTGCAGCGCGGCTCGTACGTCACGCGTGCCCGCCCTGCTTCTGCAGCTCGGCACGCTCGCCGCCTGTGGTGGCTGCAGCGAGCCGTCGCTGCCGCCTCTCGGCGGTGGCTCGATGATTCAGACGGCCACTTCGGTTGCGGCGGAACCCCATGCGTTCGCGCGCACCTCAATCCCTCCAACAACCCCCGCCCCTGCCAGCGCCGCCTCGCCGCGTGGCGTGCTGCTGACAGGCGTCCCTGGCATGAGCGCACGCTCAGCGCTACGCGCCTACGCCGAAAAGGCGCCTCTGCCCGCCGAGGCATCGTTTTCCGCGGCCGCACCTCGCGCCTACCTGAACGCCGTCATCAGCAGCAGCGCAACGGTCGGGCAGGTCAACGCGGCGCTGACCACCGTCGGGGCGCGAATCGTGGCCATGCAAGATGGCAGCAGCACGGTGACGCTGGAGCTGTCGAATGCCGGCGGCCCGCAATCAGCGCAGAACGTCACCGCTCGGCTGGCCGCTTCACGGGCTTTCGAGCCGTCCCAGCCGCCTGCCGAGCCCATCGACGATCACCTGCAACCGCCGCCCACCGACGAACGCAGATCACCCTAGGCGCGTCGACAGTCGCCCCGCGGGATCTTGATTCAATCTGGAGTGTGAAAACATGAAACCCACCATCGATCGACGCCGCGTGATCCAGGCCGGGCTGGCCTGGGGCCTGACATTGAGGGTCCCGACGGCAAGAGCCTGCGAGTTCGTCACGGCCAACTTCAAGGTCATACACCCGTGGGCGCGGGCAACAGGTCCGGATGCGACCACGGCGGCGATCAGCATGATCTTCCAGGAGGTCAGCGTGACCGATCGGCTGATCGGTGCGTCGACTCCGGTGGCCGAGCGTGCCGAGATGGGGGGCGCAAGCGCAGCGCCGGCCGTCAACTTCGTGATTGCCGCGGGGCAGAGTTCAGCCCTGAACGAACAGGGAACCTACCTGAAATTGGTGGGTTTGAAGCTACCGCTCTATGTGGCGGGGTCCTACCCCCTGACGCTGGTCTTTGAAAAGGTTGGCCCGATCGAGACCAACCTGTCCATCGACTACGCGCGTTTCAGCTGAAGGCGAACGCCTCAGACCTTGCGCTTGCGGCGGGCCGTCAGGCCCAGACCGGCGGCGCCGAACGGGAACAGCAGCAAGGCTGCCGGCAGCGGCACGGCGTTGACGGTGACGTTGTCGTAGGCGATGTTGCCGTCGTTGCCGGCGAACGAGATCGAGTACGCGGTGCCGACGAAGTCTTGCGACAGCTGGTACCACTGGTTCAGGTTGTCGTTGGCGGCCAGCGTGAAGGAGGCCAGCGTGCTGCCGGTGGCGTTCAGGCCGCTGAAGACGGACACGGTGCCGGTGGCGCCGCTGATGTTCGAGAACGAGAACGACGCATTGCCGACGAAGCCGGTGGTGACGTTCATGACCGAGGTCGCGCCTTCAGCCGCGTTGACGACCATCACCGACAGGCCAGACGGGTTGCCCGTGAATTCAAAGAAAGCCGGGTCGGAGGTGACGGTTACCGAATTACTGAAGTTGATGTTCGGATACTGGTTGGTGACGACCTGCGAAGCCAGGTTGTCGAAATCAACGGTGACCAGCGCAGAAAATGCTGGTGTGGCAGCACAGATACTGGCTGCGGCGGCGAGGATCGGGATTAACTTCATGGGCCTGCTCCTGATTGTAATATTTTCCGGGATATCCCGGACGATGGGGAATCTCGACCCAGTTTAGTTCCGCCTTTCCAGACACAACAAGCCCCCGAACGGATCACATTGCGTGAAGAAAAAAGACAGCCGCTCCGACAACCCGGATTAAGTCAACCAAATGACTGTGCGGGTAATCCGTTGAGATCATGGTGAATTCAACAGCAGCGAGTTGTTTTACGGGCATAGCTATATCGAGCTACGGCAACGGATTATTCTGCGGCCGATTCCCGTCATGCCAAAGTCATTTCAATTGATTAACGTAGCACTCGATACTGGGGGTTCGGCGGGTATGCTGCCTCGAGCCCGATCATCTGTCCCGCCATTCCAATTCCACAAGGAGCAGTTTGATGAAATTCGGATTCCATAGGAGCCAGATCGCGCTCGCCGCCATCGCAGCCATGGGCGCCACCGCCATGACCACCGCGCCCACGGTTGCCAACGCCGCAAAGACCGCTGGCACTTACGTCACCGGCGACATCCACAACCACACCACCTGCTCCGACGGCTCGATCTCGATGCAAAAGCTGGTCAAGAAGGCCACCGACACCTGGGGCCTGGACTGGTTCGTCCAAGCTGGCCACGGTGGCAACGGCAACCGCAACTGCACGCTGGCTGAAGACTCGACTGCCACCGCCGGTGGCGGTAGTCTTTCGGGCGCTGCGGTCACGAGCTACGCCGCACAGTCGACGTATGACCCGACCCTGGGCACCCTGGCCTACCCGATCACAACGCAGGGGCCGACCACCACGTGGCAGAACTCCAGCCCCGCCGTGGCACCGAAGGGCCTCGCGTCCGGCACATCGCCCAACGCGAACATGTGGCGCTGGCAGTCGATCCAGGAATTCCAGTACCCACTGGTCGAGTACCTCTCCGCTGTGAAGAACAAGCCCCTGTTCATCGGTGTGGAATCGGTGGTGGCTGGCCACGAGCACACGTCCATGTCGGTCATCACCGGCCAGATGCCAACGGCGCTCGACTCGGCCATTTTGCCGACCGGGCCAGTCGTTGCCGCCAACACCAGCCGCTACACCGCACTCGGCAATGCCGACGCGCTGGCCAAGTGGGAATACTGCTTCGACCGCGCCGACACCGACACCAGTCGCGGCGGCGGCCAGGGCTGGGACTGCTCGGTCGCCGGCAGCGTCTCTGCCAGTGGTGACTGGAACGCAACCGCTGCCAAGCTGACCAACAACAGCGGCACCGCCGGCCACAACAAGACGGTCGACGCAGTGAAGTGGATGGCTCAAAACGCTCCGCTCGGCAGCTATTACGTTCCCGCTCACCTGGAGCGTGCCGGCCCGTTCAACCCGGCCGGCAGCAACGGATTCAACATCGAGCACCTGCGCGACTTCAACAATGCAGCGCCTGCGGTGGCCTTCGCCATGGAAACCCAGCCGGGCCACGGCGCCTCCAGCAACCGTGGCGAGTACCAGCCGCACCGCAACAGCATCGGCGGCGTGAACGTCGACTCGGTCGGTGGCACCACCTACGGTGGCACCGGCGTCTACGGCGCGCAGATCGGCGGCGTGTGGGACGCGCTGCTGGGCGAAGGCCGCAACTGGTGGTTCTCCGCCAGCTCCGACTGGCACAACCGCGGCGTCTTCGGCACCGATGACCGCCGCACGACCCAGGACTTCCAGCCTGGCGAGTACCAGCGCAATTTCGTGATGGTGCGCAATGGCACGGACCCCAAGCTGCGTCCCCAAACCATCGTTGACGGCATGCGCAGCGGCAACAACTTCGCCGCCAGCGGCCAGCTGATCGACCGCATGGCCTTCATCGCCTGCGCGTCGTACACCGGCATTGGCGCCCGCACCAACGCCTCGGTGGAAGCACTGGCGGTGACGGCGGCGACGAACAACACCGACATCGACAAGGCCGGTTGCGCCACCATGGGCGAAAAGCTCGTGGTGCGTCCGGGTGCCGAAATCGTGGTGTCGATCGTCGTGCGTGACCCGTCGGGCACGAACAACGCACCGTACACCTTCAACAACCCGTCGTTGACGCAGATCGGTGTGAGCCAGCCCTTGAATGCGCCCGTACTCGACCACGTCGACCTGATCCGCGGCATGGTCACCGGCTACAAGACGCCGGGCGCGACCGACTACTCGGGCCAGTGGCCGAACACCTGGCTTGCCAACACGCTGAGCGGAATGACCACTGCGCAGCTGATGGCTACGGTGCCGGCAGCAGCGAAGAACACCTCCGCTGCCATCCTCAGCACGTTCAACAACAGCACCTGGACCACCGTCGCTGGCAACACGGACTACAAGAAGATGACCTTCCGCATCCCCGCGGTCGCGGCATCCCAGTACGTGCGCCTGCGCGGCAGCAACCTGCCAGCCAACGTGCCCTTCGAAACCGATCCCAACGGCAACCCGCTGACCGATCTGTACACCAACGCCAGCTCCTATTCAGCAGCGTTCGCAGGTGGCACGGGTTACGACGCGGCCGCTGCCACCAACACCAACCTGAAGATCCAGTGCAATGTGACGAGCGGCTCGACGCAATTCGACCATTGCCCGGATCACCTGGCGAGCATCAGCGGACAGAAGTACTCTTCCTACGACGTGGCCGCCTGGGCAGACCTGTGGTTCTACAGCAACCCGATCTACGTTGAAGTAACGGGTATGACGAACGTCGCTGGCGTCAAGTAACAGCACGCGGGCAACCGCATTGCACGCGCCGCGCGGGCCCCTCCGCGCGGCGCTTTTTTTCGGCTTGGCGTCATGAGGGCACGTCTTATTCCTGACTTCCACCCGGCCTACCATCTTGAGTTGTGCCGCCACCGGGCGTCGTATTCATTGACCTGCTGTCCACCCGTCACACCATCATGTCGACCCCGCTGCCCACTTACAACGTTCAACCTCCAGCGTCATCGTCCAACGCCTCGTCTGTACCGAACTGGTTGCGCGAGCCGCTTCTGCACTTCGTGGTGCTGGGCGGTTTGCTGTTTGCCCTTGACCACTTCTCGATGGGCCGCACCGACGACCCGCACACCATCGTCATCGGCGCTGATGTGGACGCCGAAGCCCGCAAACTCTTCAGCGATGCGCGTGGCCACACCCCAGACGACAAGGAGCTGGGCGTGCTGCGAGAACGCTGGCTCGACAACGAGGTGCTCTACCGCGAGGGACTGGCGATGCGTGTCGATCAGGGCGATCCAACCATCCGCGAGCGGGTGATCTTCAAATCGCTGATGGCCGTCGAGGCGGGACTGAAACTGCCACCGGCTGACGACAAGCAACTGCGCGCGTGGTTCGAGAGTCATCGCGCCAAATACGACCAGCCAGCGCGCTTCGACTTCCAGGAAGCGGTACTGCCGGGCGACACGACCGAAGCCGACGTGCGCGCCTTCGCCGACGCCTTGAATGCGGGCATGCCGGGTGACGCCAAGGCCGGACTGCGGGTGTTCAAGGGCCGGCCGCACGACAACCTCGTGCAAGGCTACGGAACCGACTTCGCCAAGGCGCTTGAAGAGTCGCCCGTGGGCCCATGGCGCGCATTGCCGACCCGTGACGGGTTGCGGGTGATGCGGCTTGAATCGATCACCCAGCCGCAGCCGGCCTCCTTCGAAGCCTTGCGCGGCGTGGTGCAGCAGGACTGGGTCGACGACACCATGGCCCAGATACGAACTGATGCGGTGCGCAAACTGGGCAAGAAGTACACCGTGAAGATCGAGGAAGCGACGAAATGATCGGCTGGATGCGCGCACTGCTGCTCGCGACCCTGGCGCTGCTGGGCGCGGAGGCCTCGGCCCACGAGATGAGCATGGCCGAGTTGGACATGCGCGAGGTCTCTCACGGCGAGTTCATCTGGCAATGGGGCAGCGGAGAACGTCCGGCCAGCCAGTACCTGACGCCCGTGTGGCCCGAGGGCTGCCACGCCGAGGACAACCGGCTGCGTTGCGGCGAAGCCGGGCTGAAAGGCACGCTGGCTGTCGACGGGGTGGGCAAACGCTTCTCGGCAGCGATCGTCAAGGTGACCTGGCTCGACGGCCAGATGCGAGCCTACACACTGACCGGCGGGCAACCCACGGTTCACCTGTACGGCGCAGCCGATGACAACCGCGGCATCGGCGAAATCGCTTCGGCCTACACGGTGCTGGGCATCGAGCACATCCTGACCGGCTACGACCACCTGGCCTTCGTCATCGGCCTGCTGTTCCTGGTGGGATTCAACCGGCGGCTTGTGCTCACCATCACGGCGTTCACCGTCGCCCACAGCCTGACGCTGGCGAGCAGTGCGCTGGGGTTGCTGACCCTGCGATCGCCCCCGGTGGAAGCAACGATTGCGCTGTCGATCATGCTGGTGGCCGGTGAATCCTTGCGCGAGCACCAGACACTGGCGCGCCGCTGGCCCGCGCTGATCGCCTTCCTGTTCGGCCTGGTGCACGGACTCGGATTCGCCGGAGCGCTGAAGGACATCGGTTTGCCGGACAACCACCTGCCGGTCGCATTGCTGACCTTCAATGTCGGCGTCGAGATCGGCCAGTTGCTCACGGTCGGCGTGGCGTTCGTGCTGACTCGCTGGCTGTCGCGTTATCCGTGGTCCGCGTCAGCCCGCAAGCCGGTGATCTACGTCATCGGCATGACGGCGGCCTACTGGTCATGGCTGCGAATCGCTGCGATCGCCAACCTGGCCTGAATTCGCGGCGAACTGTTGCAGTCACGGTTTCAAGGTTCCAGCGCAGGCATCATCGTGGCTCGCGAACAGGGCCGCAGCGCAAGCACGCGCCGACCAACACACGATGACCACGGCCCGAAGACAGTTCTTGCGCAGCACCGCGGCAGTCACGCTCGGCGCGTCATCGGGCGGGTGGCTGGCCGGATGCTCGACCGCTGCGCCGGGTCTGTCATCTGCCGGCCCGCACGCCGACCGGCCCCGCTTCGATCTCGGCATCGCGTCCGGCCATCCGCAAGCCACCCGCGTCGTGCTGTGGACGAAGCTGACCGGCGCCGATCTGCCCGACCGGGTCGAGGTACGGTGGGAGGTGGCGCACGACGAGGCTTTCCAGCGCATCGCGGCGCACGGCGCTGAATCCGCCGAGGCGGCATGGGCGCACAGCGTGCACGCCGAGCCGGAAGGGCTGGAGCCGGGGCGCTGGTACTGGTACCGCTTTCAAGCGCTGGGCGATCGCAGCGCCGCAGGGCGCACGCGCACGGCACCGTCGACCGACGCGGCTTCAGGCGCGGCATCGCCGCTGCGCTTTGCGATCGCCAGCTGCCAGCGCTACGACTCCGGTCACTACGCCGCCTGGCGCGATGTGGCAGCGCAGAACCTCGACCTCGTGATGTTCCTCGGCGACTACATCTACGAATCCGGATCGCGGCCCGGTGGCGTGCGCCGCCACGAGGGCGGTGCGGCTCGCACGCTGGACGCCTACCGCGCCCGCTACGCCACCTACAAGAGCGACCCGTTGCTGCAGGCAGCGCATGCGGCCGCGCCGTGGTTGATGGTCTGGGACGACCACGAGATCGAGAACGACTACGCCGGCTTGCAGGGTCCGCACCTGCAGGCCGATTTCGCGGCGCAGCGTGCGGCGGCGTACCAGGCTTACTGGGAACACATGCCGTTTCCGACCTCGGCCAGGCCGCGGTTCGACGTGCCCGGCGCCGCGATGCGCATCACCGGCCGACTCGACTGGGGCACGCTGGCGCGCATCCACCTGCTCGACGACCGCCAATATCGAGACGCGCAGGCTTGCCCGCGGCCCGGCCAGGGCGGCGCGAACACCGTCGCGCTGAACGACTGCCCGGCCCTGCTCGACCCGCGGCGCAGCCTGCTCGGCCTGGAGCAGGAGCGCTGGCTCGCCGACGGCTGGGACCTGCACCGACCGTGGAACCTGGTCGCACAGCAGACGCTGATGGCTCGCCACAGCTGGACCGACCCGTCCGACCCGGGTGGCGGCACCTACTGGACCGACGGCTGGGACGGCTACCCGGCCTCGCGCAACCGGCTGCTCGGCACGGTGGCCGAGCGCCGACTGCCCGGCGTCGTGGTGCTGGGCGGCGACGTGCATGCGAACGTCGTGGCCGACCTGAAAGCCGACTACGACAACCCCGGCGCACCGACCGTCGCGACGGAGTTCTGCGGCACCTCGATCACCAGCAGCGGCCTGGCCCAGGACCGTCTCGACGCGGCCCGGCCCCACAACCCGCACATCCACCACAACCGCAGCGATCAGCGCGGCTGCATGCTCCTCACACTCGACGCGAAACGCCTGCAGGTGGCGCTGCGGGTCGTCGACGACGTGGCGAATCCGGCCAGCGCCGCGCACACCCGCGCGAGCTTCGTCGTCGATGCCGGTCGGCCCGGCGCTGTACCGGCGTAACCATGCGCTGGCTGCGTACCGCGTTCGGGTTCGTCGCGGCCCTGGTCATCCTGTTCGAGGAATGGGGCTGGGAGCCGCTGCAAGCAGCGATCGGGCGCATCGCTCACTGGCCACCGATCGCCTGGCTGGAGCGCCGACTGGCAGCACTGCCGCCGTACGCCGCGCTGGCGGTGTTCGCGGTGCCGGGGCTGGCGCTGCTGCCGGTCAAGCTGGGCGCGCTGGCGTTGATCACCCGGGGACACGCGGCGCTCGGCCTGCTGCTGATCGTCGCCGCCAAGCTCATCGGCACCGCCATCGTGGCGCGCCTGTTCGCCCTGCTGCGGCCCGCGCTGATGCAACTTGGCTGGTTCGCACGCGGATATGCGCGCTGGACCACCTGGAAGGACGGCTGGCTGGCCCGCGTGCGGGCATCCGCCGGGTGGCAAGCCGCCATCCGGATCAAGCGCAGGCTGCTGCTGGCAGTGAACCGCTGGCGATAACCTCGGCCGGTGCAGCGCCCGCCTCGACCGCGGCGAGCGACGGTGTGGCAGATACACGCGATTTCCAATCTGCGTGCCCCCCCCTGCGAGCAGGTGGTGCCGGGACGATGGCATTCGCCCTCACAATTGGACCCCCCTGCGGCGTCGGTCGGCTGCGGTGTGGCGAATTTGTGGTATTCGGCGAGCCTCGGTGCGAGGCGGGGCTCGCCCAATCCCGCTTTTTCATTACCTTGATTGGAGATCCCATGAACCGCCCCGCCACGGAAAGGCTGCATACCAACATGCCCGCCGACTTGAAGCACAACCGCCTGAAAGCCTGGGTCGACGAAATCGCCGAGCTCACCGGCGCGGCCGACGTCTACTGGTGCGACGGCACGCAAGCCGAATACGACCGCCTGTGCGCCCAGCTGGTCGCCGCCGGCACCATGAAGAAGCTGAACCCCGAGTTGCGCCCGCGCAGCTTCCTGGCCACCAGCGACCCGAGCGATGTGGCGCGCGTCGAGGACCGCACCTACATCTGCAGCGAGCGCAAGGAAAACGCCGGCCCGACCAACAACTGGATGCTGCCGGCCGACATGCGCGTGCTGCTGCAAACCGGCGAGAACGCGCTGTTCCGCGGCGCGATGAAAGGCCGCACGCTGTACGTGGTGCCGTTCTCGATGGGCCCGCTGGGCTCGCACATCTCGCACATCGGCGTCGAATTGACCGACAGCCCGTATGTGGCGGTGAG
>JARXKP010000035.1 GCA_030271615.1 Pseudomonadota bacterium | reverse complement strand
CTGGACCCGGCGCTGTCGAACGCCTGGATCAACCTGGGCGAAGCTCGCCTGCGCAATCGCAACCTCGGTGCGGCCATCCAGGCACTCGAAAAGGCGCTCACCTTGGCACCGGCAGCGATGGATGCCCGCCTGTTTCTGGCGCAGAGCTACCTGGGTGCCCGGTTGCCGGCCAAATCGCGAGAGCAGGCTGAAAAAATGCTGGCGCAGCAAGCCAACTTCGCACCCGCGTTGGGGGTGGTGACGCTGGCGTATCTGATGGAAGGCAACACGGCTGCGGCCTCTGCGCGCTATCTGCAGTTGCGAACGCTGACGCCATCGATCGCACGCACGCTGCGTGAACAGGCGATCGCCGGGGGACTTTCCGCGGCCGCCCAGTGGCCGGAGTAAGGCGCGTCATGCGCCGATGAAGAACGGGGCCGGACGGAAAACCCGAGCGTGCATCCCGCCGCGGGCTGTCAATGGGGGCATGTCCTCCATGTCTGCCGGGAAATTTTCCCTGTCTTCGGCGCGGTGCCCTCGGTAACTTGTCGGGCTTGCATTTCCTCCCATTTCTCAAGGACCGCCCGTGCCACACACCTTGAACAAGGTTCGCCTGCACCCGCTGGCCTGGGCCGCGCTGGCCGCCTGCGCGACCGCCGCCCAAAGCCCGACGGCCCGCGCCCAGACCGCCCCGAACACCGCCTCATCCGCCGAACTGCCCCGGGTCGAGGTGATCCGCGTCACGCCGCTGCCGGGTCTGGGCGTCGCGAAAGACCAGGTGCCGTCGAACGTGCAGACGATCAACGACCGCAAGCTGAAGCAGGCTCATAGCCTGAACCTGCCGGACGCGCTGGCCTCGCAACTGCCGAGCGTCACCGTCAACGAGATCCAGGGCAACCCGTACCAGCTCGACGTCAACTACCGGGGCTTCACCGCGAGCCCGCTGCTGGGCACGCCACAAGGGCTGTCGGTTTTCCAGGACGGCGTGCGCATCAACGAGCCGTTCGGCGATACGGTCAACTGGGACCTGATCCCGAAGTCCGCGCTGGCCAACATCACGCTGCTGCCCGGCTCGAATCCGCTGTTCGGCCTGAACACGCTGGGCGGCGCGCTGTCGCTGCAGACCAAGAGCGGCGACACCCACCCCGGCACCGAGGTCGAGATGCAGGCGGGCTCGTTCGGTCGGCGCAGCATCGATCTGTCGCACGGGCAGACGATCGGCGAGAGCAGCCACGTGTTTGTGGCAGCCAGCGCCTTCGACGAGGACGGCTGGCGCGACTACTCGCCCTCGAAAGTGCGGCAGCTGTTCGGCAAGTTCGGCCAGCGCGACACCGATTACTCCTGGGACCTGAGCCTGACCGCCGCCGACAACAAGTTGATCGGCAACGGCCTGCTGCCGTCGTCACTGCTCCGGCAGCGCCGCGAGGGTTACTACACGCTCCTCGACGTGACACGCAACGAGATGGCGATGCTCAACTTGAACGCCACCGCGCGCATCGATGCGGGGCAGCAGCTCGCGTTCACCGCCTACACGCGTCACACACGGACCGCCACACGGAATGGCGACCTCAACGATGAATTCGTGTTCGGTGTCAGCGACGAGAACACAGCCGGTGTCGAGCACCGCACGCACACGCGACAACGCGGCGAGGGACTCGCGTTGCAGTGGACGCTGGCACGTGACAACCACCACCTGACGCTGGGTGCGTCGCACGACCGCGCCCACACGCGCTTCGAGCAGACATCGGCCGTCGGCAGCCTGAGCGACACGCGCAGCGTCATTCCGCTCGAAGCGGACCAGCTGGACGCCCGGATCGCCGGCAGCTCGCACACCTCGAGCGTCTATTTCACCGACCTGATCGACCTGCGCTCGAACCTCCAGCTCACCGTGTCCGGCCGCTACAACGACACCCGGGTGCGCACCAACGACCTGGGCCGCCGGCTGGCCGACAACCCCACCGACACGACGCTCGACGGATCGGGGACTTACCAGAAATTCAACCCGGCCGCCGGCCTGACGTGGCAGGTCTCGCCAACGCTGACGGCATACGGCAACCTCAGCCAGGGCAACCGCGCGCCGAGCCCGATCGAGCTGGGCTGCTCGGACCCCAACCATGCCTGCGTGCTGCCGAATGCGCTGCAGTCCGACCCACCGCTCAGGCAGGTCGTGTCGCGCACCCTCGAAGCCGGCCTGCGCGGCAGCTTCGACGGCGATCTGCGCTGGAACGCCTCGGCGTTCCGCACCGAGAACAAGGACGACCTGCTGTTCATCAGCACGGGCACGGCCACCGGGTACTTCTCGAACTTCGGACGCACCTTGCGGCAGGGCATCGAACTCGGCCTGTCGCAGCAGATGGCTGCCGTGAGCTGGTCGGCGTCGTACAGCTTTCTGCGCGCCACATACGACTCACGCGCCTGCATCGTCGCGCAGGCGAACAGCACGGCCGAGACCAGCCCGGCCTGCCCGGGCACCGCTGCCATCGAAGTGCGTCCCGGCAACCGCATTCCGGGCCTGCCGAAGCACAGCCTGAAGCTCAATGCCGACTGGCGCGTGACGCCCGAATGGATGCTCGGCGCCCAGCTCAGCGCGTACTCGGACCAGTACGTGCGAGGCAACGAGAACAACGCGCACAAGCCGGACGGCGTCGACTTCAACGGCAGCGGCAGGATCGGCGGCTATGCCTTGCTCAACCTGACCACGAACCTGCAGCTGGGACGCGGCTGGGAGCTGTTCGCCAAGGTCACCAACGTGCTCGACCGCCACTACGCGACGGCAGGCGCACTCGGCGAGAACGCCTTCACCGGCAACGGCAACGAGCTGCGCTCGCCCGTGACCGAACAGTTCACCGGCCCGAGCGCGCCGCGTGCCGCGTGGGTCGGCGTGCGGCTGCGGTTCGACGCTCTCGGCGAGTGAGGTCAAAGACGGCGGCCTCGGTCCGTTTCGAGTCCCCTGGTTAGACTTCAGGCGGCAGCCGCCGGGCTGCCGCTCGCTGCGTTCAGCGAGCCTTCATCGCGTTTCAAGAAGGTGTCGCATGGATCGAAACGATGCGTTGCTGAACGACTGGCGACAGCGGGCGCTGGCGCTGGAGGTCGAAGTCGGCAAGGCGGTGATCGGGCAGTCGCGGGTGATCCGCCTGATCAACACCGCCGTGTTCGCACGTGGCCACGTGCTGCTGCAGGGCGACGTGGGCGTCGGCAAGACGACCTTGCTGCGCGCCTTTGCGCAGGTGCTGGGCGGTCACTTCGCGCGTACCGAGGGCACGATCGACCTGATGCCCAACGACCTGATCTATTACACCTACATCAGCGCCGAGGGCCGCCCCGCAGTCGAACACGGGCCGCTGATCAGGCACGGCGAAGACCTGGCGATCTTCTTCTTCAACGAGATCAACCGCGCCCGCCCGCAGGTGCATTCGCTGCTGCTGCGCGTGATGGCCGAACGCAGCGTGTCGGCGTTCAACCGCGAATTCGCCTTCCCGCACCTGCTGGTGTTCGCCGACCGCAACCGGGTCGAGCGCGAGGAGACCTTCGAGATCTCGTCGGCCGCCCGCGACCGATTCATGATGGAGATCACCATCGACGCGCCGGCCACCGACGCAGACCGCCGCCGGCTGGTCTTCGACCCGCGCTTCCACGACACCGATCGGCTCGTCGGCGCGTTGCAGGGCGCGATGGTGGCGTACCAGGAACTCAACGCGGTGGCGGCAACGATCCAGGGCACGGTGCAGGCGTCCGACACGCTCGAGACCTATGCGATGCACCTGTGGCGCGCGACGGCGGTGCCGGGCGAATACGGGGTTTCGCTGTCCGACCTCGACATCGACCAGTTGATGCTGGCCGGAGCCAGCCCGCGCGGCATGAGCATGCTGCTGCGAGCGGCTCGCGTGGCGGCCTGGCTCGAAGGGCGCAGCTACGTCACGCCCGAGGACGTGCAGGCGGTCTTCGTCGAGACGATCGCGCACCGGCTGTGCTACCAGCCGGTGTTCGAGATGCGTCGGCAGGAGATCTCCGGGCCGCTGATGGCAGGCATCCTTGCCAGCGTCGCTGCGCCTTGATCGGCGCGCGACCCTCCGGCGCGGTGCCGGAGATCCACTACCGCACCGGCGCACCGGCGCGCGGGCACTTTCCGGGTCATCACCGCAGCAAGAGCGGCGAAAGCGGCTTCGAATTCCGCGGCCACGCGTCGCTGCTCGACGCGCCCGACCCGCGCCGGCTCGACCTGCACGCCAGCCTGCGCGATCCATTCGGCAACTGGATCGTGCGGGTCTACAGCCAGCGCAAGTCGATCCCGGTGGCCATCGTGGCTGACCTGTCGGCATCGATGGGCTTCGACGGCGCACGCCGCAAGCAGGATGTGCTGGCCGACTTCACCGACAGCCTGGCCTGGTCCGTCTGGCGCACCGGCGACAGCTTCGGCTTCGTCGGCTGCGATGAGCAGGTGCGCCCCGACCTGTTGCTGCCGCAGACGCGCGTGCGCGGCGTCGGCCAGGCGCTAGCCGACAAGCTGCGCGGCATCCCTCTGGAAGGCGCCTCAGCGCGCGGCTTGCTCGATGCGCACCGGCAGCTCAGCCGACAGCGCTCGCTGGTGTTCCTGGTGTCCGACTTCCACCTGCCGCTGGACCAGCTGAAGCAGGTGCTGCGCAACCTCGCACAGCACGACGTGGTGCCGGTGGTGGTGTGGGATCCCGCCGAGTTCACGCTCGCAGCGCCACGCGGCCTGGCCTATGGCGTCGACCCCGAGAGCGGCGAGCGGCGGCTGGTCTGGTGGCGAGCGGCCTTGCGCGAGAAATGGGCTGCGCGCTTAGCCGAGCGGCGCCACGACCTGCTGGCGCTGTTCCGTTCGATGCGCGTGAAACCGATCTTCGTCGAGCAGGGCTTCGATGCGGATGCCGTGACGCGGCACTTTCACTCATGAGCGCTGATCGGCGCGCTCACGCAACCGCAGGGCCGACACGCTGCGGCCGAAGGCTGGCCCGGGTGGTGGCCGCCGGACTGGTGATCGCGGCAGCGGTTCCGGTGGCATCTTCTGTCGCAGGCGGCCCTGCGCCCACCGCCTGGCAGGTCAACATCGACGAGCCGCGGCCCTACGGGTACACGGTCGGCGACGTCGTCTCGCGACAGGTGGTCGTGGCGGTGCCGGCTGGCTACACGCTGGATGACGCGACGCTGCCCACCGCCGGCCGGCGCGGCGTGCCCATCGAATTGCGCCGGTTGACGCGCCATCTCCGCCGCGACGGCGCCGGCAGCCAACTCGCGCTGACGATGGAATACCAGGTGTTCATCGCGCCGCGCGAGGTCCGCACCTTCGAGCTGCCGCCGTTCGTGCTCGGCTTCAAGGGACCCCCTCGATCGCAGGACGTGCGCATCGAAGCGTGGCCGCTGACCGTGTCGCCGCTGGTCCCGGTCGAGGTGTCGCCACGACGCGGCCTCGGTGAATTGCAGCCCGATGCACCGCCGCCGCTGATCGACACGCGCGGCGGACGCTGGCGGCTGGCGGTCTGCGGTGCGATTGCCTCGCTGTTGCTGGCCTACCTCGCGCTCGTCTATGTCGGGTTGCCCTGGTTTTCGCGCCAGCGCCGGCCGTTCACCACCGCCTGGCGCGCGCTGAAGGCGATGCCGGGGCTGGCACGATCGGAAGCAGCCTCGGTCCCGCAACGTCGGCTGGCGTTTCAACGCGTGCATGAGGCGCTGAACCAGACCGCCGGCGAAGTCGTGTTCGAGCAGGCGATCGATCGCTTCGTCACCGCGCAGCCGCGGTTTGCCGGGCTGCGCGGTGATCTGGCCGTGTTTTTCCAGCGTTCGCGCGCGGAGTTCTTTGGCGGTTCGGAAGTCAGGCCGGACCGCTCCTCGGCGGCCGTGAATACAGACGTGTGGCTGATCGAGTTCTGCCGCAAATGCCGCGATGCGGAGCGGGGTGCCGCATGAGCTTCGATGCGCCCTGGGTGCTGTGGCTGCTGCCGCTGGCGCTGCTGCCGCTGTGGGCGCGACCGCAGCGCGAGCTGTCCAATGCCTGGCTCGCCATGCTGCCACGCGATCGAGCGTCCGAAGCCCTCGATGTCTTGCTGCGGATCGCTGCCGTGGGGGCGCTGGCTGCGCTGGTCATCGGCGCGGCCGGTCCGTACCGGCCGGAATACGCGGTGCAGAAAGTAGGCAAGGGCGCCGAGATCGTGCTGGTGCTCGACCGCAGCCGCAGCATGGACCAGAGCTTCGCCGGCGGGCGCGGCGCGCCGCCGCCCGGCACCAACCCGACAGGCCCGGAAGCGCTGGAGTACTACTCCAGCCGCAACGCGTCGGGCAGCCATGATTCGAAAGGCAAGGTCGCGCGCCAGCTGCTGTCGGAATTCGCGGCGCAGCGCCCTGAAGACCGCTTCGGCATGGTCGTGTTCAGCACCCTGCCGATCCGCCTGCTCGAATTCACGCAGAAGCCCGAGGTGATCCAGGCCGCCATCACCGCCGGCAACATCGGGCGCGGCCTGGCCGACACCGACATCGGGCTGGCACTGAGTTCGGCGCTGTCGTACTTCGACGACCGGCCGTACACCGGCTCGCGCATCCTGATGCTGGTGTCCGACGGCGGCGACAAGATCGATGTCGATGTGCGCGAGCGGGTTGCCTACCTGGCCCGCAAGCACCGGGTCGCCATCTATTGGTTTTACATCCGCTCGAACCTGAGCCCGGGACTGATGGCCGACGCCAGCGAACCGCCCTCGAACGCGGACACGGTGCCCGAGTATTTCCTGCACCGCTTCTTCGCCTCGCTGGGCACGCCGTACAAGGCCTACGAAGCCGAAAACCCCGAAGCGCTGCAGAAGGCCATCGACGACGTGAACCGCCTCGAGAACCTGCCGATCACCTACCTGGACACCGTCCCGCGCCGCGACCTCTCGCAAGCAGGCTACGGCATCGCTCTGGCCTGCGTGCTCGCGGTGCTGGGTGCCAACCTGCTGGAGATCAAGCGATGGTCGTGATCACGCGCCAACGCACGCGAGCCGTCATCGCGGCGCTGTTGCTGCTGATCGTCGTCGCCGCGGTCGACGGCATCCGCACCGCGCGGCAGCAGGGCATCAACGACGCGATCCAGTCGCAGCACCTGCCGTCCGAAGTGCCGGGGCAGGTGCGCGAACTGCAGTTCGCACGGGCGGCAGCCGCCGCCGCAAGCGGAGCCGAAGATGACGCCCTCAACCGCTACCGCGCCTTGCAGGACGAGACCCCGCTGGGCCAGGCCGCGCGCTTCAACACCGCCAATGCACTGATGCGACAGGCCGTCGCGGTGCGCGCCACCGAGCAACCGGGTCTGGCCATCCCGCTGGTCGAGCTGGCGAAGGAAAACTACCGCGAACTGCTGCGCACCGACCCGGCCAACTGGGGCGCGCGCTACAACCTGGAACGCGCCCAACGACTGCTGCCCGACCCCGACGACAGCGATGCCCCGCCAATGGAACCGCCGAGCAACGCCGAGCGTGCCGCCACCACGATGCGCGGCTACTCACCAGGCCTGCCATGAGCGCTGCGGGCCGTCCGACGCGCCGCCGTACCGCAGCGCGCAACGCGGGGGTTGCCCGATGATCCTGATCACGCGCGGGCTGGCCGCCTGCCGTTCCAACATCGACCGCGTGCTGCTGATCGCCGCCGCTGCGGCGTTGATCGCGAGCTTTTTCCATCCGGTCGCCACCGTCGACCGGGCCTTGTTCGACGACGTGATCGTGCTCGACATCACCCAGAGCATGAACGTGACCGACTACCAGCTCGAAGGCAAACCGGTCTCGCGCCTGGTGCACGTCAAGCACGCGCTGCGGCAGGCGTTGCTGGCCTTGCCCTGCGGCTCGAAGGTGGGCTGGGGCATCTTCACCGAGTACCGTTCGTTCCTTCTGCTCGCACCGGTCGAGGTCTGCGCCAACCTGACCGAACTGCGCGCCACGCTGGACAACATCGATGGCCGCATGGCCTGGACCGGCAACAGCGAGATCGCCAAGGGCTTGTTCAGCGGCATCGGCATCGCCAAGCAGTTGCCGGACAAGCCGTCCATCGTCTTCGTGACCGACGGCCACGAGTCGCCGCCGGTCAACCCGCGCCACCGGCCGACCTTCAACGACAAGCCCGGCGCCGTCAACGGTCTGATCGTCGGCGTCGGCGGCCTGAAACCATCCCCGATCCCGAAGTTCGACCCGCTCGGCCGTCCGATCGGGGTCTGGGGGGCCGACGAGGTGATGCAGACCGATCCACGCAGCCAGGGACGCACGGGCAGCGTCGGCAGCGAACAGTTGGCCGAAGACCCTGACGACGCCGGCAAGGCCGCGACGCTGCCCGGCGGCACCCCGGGCAGCGAACACCTGTCGGCGATGCGGGAAGGCTACCTTCGGCTGCTGGCCGCTGAAACCGGTTTGTCATTCCTGCCGCTGCAGCAACCCGACGGACTGATCCGGGCGCTGACCGCTCCGAGCCTGGCCCGGGTCACGTCCGCGCCGACCGATCTTCGGGTGGCGTTTGCGGGCCTGGCATTCGTGCTGCTGCTGGTACGAAGCGCAATTCCGCTGTGGCGCCGAGGTCGTGCAGGCGGGTTGCGCAATCTGCGGTAATGCCTGCGAACACATCAAAAATCACCCCTCGCGGGCGCAACAGGCCCACTGCGCGGACAATACGGGTTTCGTTGGCACGCTCGCGCCCCGACGTGCCGGCTCAACCTGAGAGGTCGACTCCCGCGCCATGGCCACACAACGAACCAAGTCTCCCGCCGTACCCGCCGCCGCTGCTGTTGCCGCGGCACCTGAAAACGTCAAGCTGCGTCAGACCCAGGCCGAGTATTCGGCCGCCCGCCCATCGTCCGAACCCGGCATCAAACCGATGATGTCGAGTTCGAAGATGTACGTCTGCCGCCGCTGCCAGGCGAACTTCAAGACAGGTGAAGGCAAGCCCGATCCGCGCCTGCGCGGCCTGGGAAAATGCAACAAGTGCCTCGACGCGGCGACCGCGTCGCAGAACGCCGCACTGGCAGCTTGATCCATAGAAAGCGACCGCCGAATGTCATCGACGGTCGCTTTCAACAGTCAAGCATGAGTTTTTGTGGCGATACATATTTGAACGTCTATAAATCGAGTGTGGACTCGATGATTCGGCGTGCGTAAAACCCCCGAATCGTCGTAAGTCCGCGCCGCTGCACGCGAATCGCTCGGGAGAGCGAATAGAAAGAGTGCTGACATCCCGGCGATCAACGCCGTCTCGATGACCCGAAAAGGGTTTCGATAGTCTTCCTGCGCCAGCCAAACTTCGGCGGCGGGAACCCCCACGATCTCAGCAATTTGCGCCACTTGATCGGTGGTCAGTCGGCGCTTTCCGTGTCGCGCTTGACTCATGTTCTCGCGGGCAATGCCTAGCCGTTTGGCCAACGTGCTTTGGTTGCCTACGGTTCGCGATGCCTCGTCAATCAGTGTTTCCCATCGTTGCATTTACGCACCTCGTTTCTTGACACTCGCCATGTGATCTGTTTTCGGATCACATGAACCAACCACCCGCGAGGAGATTCAAGCATGAACGCAGCAGTCCAGCAAATCCCGGCCACCTCGGCCAAAGAAATCCCAGCCGGTACGGCCTACATCGTCGGTCGCGTCGAACGCAGCACCCGCAATACCGGGCGAGACGGCACCTACTACACCACCCTGATCAAGACCCCGGCTCCCGACGAGTTCAGCAGCCCGAGCACCCTCGAAGTCACCAGCCCCGAGCAACTCGGCGCAAAAGGCGACTCCGTCCGCGTCAAGGTCCGAATCTTCGGGTATTCCCGTAGCTACAACACTAAGCCCAGCCGCGACTACCCCGAGGGCGAAGTTCGCTACACCGCCGACAACCGCCTTGAAGTGGTCGGCTGACATGGGCGGCGCAAACCACCGTTCGCACCTCCCGCAGCTTCTGGACGAAGAGCGCAGCCTGAACCTGCGCGTCCTCGCCTACCGGAAAGACGGCTATCACGCCAGCGCTGACGCGCTCGAAGACCGGCTCGACCGTGTCCGGGTCCGCATCGCGTGCGCTCACAAAAACGACCGCGCGGCGGGGAAGGTTCTAGTAACACCTTCCATTCAGTCTCAATTTGAGACTCCAACCCCGAAATCTGCCTCGGTCCAGGCTTGATGTTTGTCGATTGGGTCAGCGTGTCGCAGTACCACGGAGCCGACACCCCGGAGCTTGTCGGTTCCCTGTCGTTCAAGAATTTGGATGACGAAGCCCCCATCGAATCATCCGGCCCGAAACAGTCTCGCGGCTCGCATGACTCGTCGTTACAGGTCAAGTCGCACAACGGCTGGGTGAGGGTGTCCGGCAATCCCAGCCGCTGGAACCGCCCGGACAACCTCTTCGGCTACGACCTTGACGAATGCATGCTCATCATCAACGAGCACCTCGCTACCCTCGGTCTGCCAGCGTTCACGGTCGGAGTGCCTACCAGCGCCGACCGCAACGAGCGACGCGCCGTTATCGGTCTCGCGGCCATTGACGGCGAAACCGTTGACGGCATGGGCGATCACGAAGCTATTACCTGGAGCGGGGCGGCGTTCAGTCGCCTCGACCTCTGCGAGAACTTTTCCACTGGGTCCGAGTTCCTCGCCCGCCTCGCTATGCGCTCCTATCAGGCCCGCGCAGTCGCACGACTCAAGAAAGCCACCTATGGCGAAGAAACAGCCCTTTGGCACAACACCCGGCGCAGCGTCAAGGCTTACCGGAAAGGCCCGGACATGGCCGTTCACTGCCCCGATTCAGAGTGGATCGATTGGGCCAACCAAAACGGCATCGTGCGCCATGAATGCGCCATCAAATCACGCTTCTTATCGGCCACCGGCCTGCGTTACTGGGGGAACCTCAACATGGGCACATTGCACCGCCTCTTCGAAAGAGAAACTGAAGTCTTGCGCCGTCCTGATGCGTCGCTCGACCCGATGGCCGTCGAAGCTTGCCCGGCTCGCGCTCGGCTGGTTTACGCGGCGTGGCTGAAAGGCGAGGACATCACCTGCCTCGTCTCCCGCGCTACCTTGTTTAGGCACAGAAAAACGTTGCTTGAAACCGCCTCCGTTGACATCAGCCAACCCCGAAACGTCGCCGACGTAGCGCCGATCGTTCGCTACATCGAGCTGAAGTCCGCAGTGATTCCCGATGGCTACGTTCTGAGGGCTGCTTGAGATGACCGCCGCACTTGAAGAGTATTGCTTCTCCCCGAACGGGGATACCGGTGGTCTCGATTACACGTCCTTTGAACCTTCGGCAAGTTGTCTTGCGTCGGGCCGTTGGGTTGCGTTTCAGCCGGGGGGTGACCTTGCGGCGTATGTCAGTTCGGTTTCGGTCGCAGCAACATGTTCCGACCCCTTCGCTCCTCCGTCACCCGAGCTTGCAGCCCAGGCGTTCGGATGGGGCCTGACAGGTGTGCTGACCTGCTACCTCGTCGCCTGGGGCTGCGCTCGGATCCTTGCCGTTATTGGACGTTGATTTCACCTTTCAGCGTTCGGCGTTGACAGGTGCAATTCCGCACCATCATTTGATTGGAAAAAACCATGAACAAAATCGTCGCGTACATCCGTCGCACCGCTCCTGCAACCCTGTTCGGTGGTGCTGTCCTCGGCTCATCCTTCGGCGCGTTCGCCGTTGATCCGGTGGACTTCACCAGCATCACGTCCGGCATCGCCTTCGCTGGCGTCGTGACCGGCATCCTGGCCGTTGCCGCTGTCAAGGTGCTTCCGCTGGTGGCGTCGTGGGGTGCCCGCAAGCTGCTGGCCATGATCGGCCGTTGATAGCCGCGCGGGGCACTGCGTCGGTGCCCCGTTCTTGAACCTGTCGGGGTCGTCATGTGGACACTTTTCTTCGTCGTTTTCGGCGCGTTGTGTGGTTGGTCGGTTGTGCAGGGTTTTCGCAGTTAGGGCATGCAGCCATTCCGATCAGTGAGCAGTTAACCGGCTGGTCGCCTGCGTCTGGTGGTGGCTGGACCCGCAACGCCTACAACGAGCGTGTGGGCGCTGCCATTGCTGCCAATCGCAGTTGGGCGGGAGCGGCCGCGGGAGCCTCTGCAAAGATCATTGCGACCGATGTCGCCAGCATTGCCGGTCGGGCTGGCGCGTTGCCAGTCAGTACTGCGCTGTCAGTGGGGCTCGGCGACGCGGCCGGCGCTGTCGCCCGTTGCATGCTCGGGGGCGGTCTCGTCCCCGGTGCAGCGACCGCAGCCGCCGCCGCCTACGCTGCGTATCGCGTCTACACCGATCCCACATCGGGCGGCCTGATGAGCGATCCTGGAATTTCCACGGTCGCCCAACAGTCGCAGGGCTATTGCTACACCTCCTCGCAGAACACGTGCTTTTCGTCGCCTGATGCGCTCGCTCAGTACCAGTACACGACGTATTCAGCGCCGTCTTGGAAAGGCGCGAGCAGTACGGCGCGTTCGACCTACACCGGGGTCACTTCCACCTCGGGCGGAGTGATCACCTTCGGTTTCAACGTGTTCGACACCGGCTATAGCGGTACCCGCACTGCCTCGTTCGGCTACATCCAAAAAGTCGTCACTACCAATTCGTGCCCTGCGTCCATTGACGCTCTGAACCCCGCGTACAGCGTCGCCGCTGGTTCTCCCGTAGGCCCTGACGGCAATTGTCCGTCCGGTCGCTACAACCACGTCCCAACGACGGCTGACGCCGCCGCCGCCAGGGTCACCGCGTTCCCGCCGCCGGACATCACTCCGTGGGTTAATCCCACGCGCGATGCCATCGGCTCCGGGCAGCAGGCACCGGCCAGCGCCGTGAACACCGGCCCGGCCAGTCAGACCGGCACGCCGACGACGACCACCACCACCAGCGGCACGACGTCCAGCACCGACACCAAAACCCCGACGTACACCTACAACTACGGCGGCGACACCATCAGCTACACGACTACGAACGTCACCAATAACACCACGATCAACAACGGCGCGACGACGACCACCACCACCACGACGACTGGCGCGGCTCCGACCGCTCAAGACCCGACCGACCCTTGCACCGCGAACCCGACCCGCATCGGTTGCCAGCCGGTCGGCGATGCCGTCAAACAGCCGGATCTGTACAAGAAAAAATCAAAGACCTTCACCGATGTGATGACCGCCTTCAAGACCACTATTCAGGCGTCCCCGCTCGGCTCTGCGATGACCGGCTTTTTCACCGTCAGTCTCTCGGGTGGTACGTGTCCCACCTGGACCATTCCCCTTGAGTATTTCTCGACGACGGCGACCATCGATTTCATGTGCACCTCGGCGTTCGCAACGCTGATGGCGACCTTCTCCATCGTGCTGCGAATCGTCGCCAGCGTCGCCGCGTTCCGTATCGCGTTCCTCTAAACCATGCTTGCCACCATCACCGCTTGGTTCGCCGCGCTCGCAGTCGCAGTCTTCATCGCGCTGTGGGATTTCGTCACCGATATCTGCATCGGTGTGTTCGATCTTTTCCTGTCGGCGCTCGCCACGCTCATCGCAGCCGTCCCCCTTCCTGATTTCGTCACCACAGGCTTGTCGGGCATGTTCGCGGGGCTCGGCAACGACATCCTTTTCATCGTCTCGCATTCCGGCCTTGCCGCTGCGCTGGCCCTCATCGGCACAGGCTTCGCCTTCCGTCTCACGCGGAAAATCTTCACGCTCTTTCAGTGGTGAACCATGATCGTTTTCTTGCAAGGTCTTCCCGGTAGCGGCAAGAGTTACGAGGCCGTTGTCACGCAGATCATTCCTGCGCTTAAGAACGGCCGGCAGGTCGATGCCTATATCGAAGGTCTTGACTTCGCCCGCATCGCCGAAGCGGCCGAACTTCCGGTTGATCGAGTGCAAGACCTGTTGCAGCCGATCACTCGCGAGCAGGTCGAAGTCATCTACAAGGCTGCCCGGAAAAACGCGCTGATCGTCATTGACGAAGCTCAAAACTTCTGGCCTACCGGCCGTCAGAAACTTTCGCCCGAGATCACCCAATTCATCACCGAACATCGCCACCTCGGCCAGGACATCATCCTCATGGGTCAGGTCATGGGCGACGTTCACAAGCTCTGGCGCGGCCGCGTCGATCAGCGCAACAGCTATCAAAAACTCGATGCTGTAGGGCTCGAAAAGCGCTACGCCATCACCGTTGAAAAAGCGACGTCGCCCGAGCGTTTCCAAGTCATCACTAAGACGAACAACAAATATGACGAGAAGTATTTCGGCACCTACGCCAGTCACGTCGATTCATCGGTCAACACGCTCAACTTCAAAGATCCCCGCGCCAGTGTCCGCAACGCGTTCTGGTTCAAGTGGGGCGTGCCTCTGACCATCGGCCTGTCCACCTGGGGCGCTTACCAGGCGTGGGGCTTCTTCCATGCCAAGCCTGTCGAACACCCGGTCGCTGTCGTTGCGAAACCGGCACCCGCCGCTGCACCAGCGTCCGCGCCCTCACCGATCAAGCTCAAGAGCTACGTCGCACGTCTCAGCGACAAATACCGCCCGCGTCTCGGCTGGATGTTCGTCACTGCCTCCGGCGTTCCTGTCGGCGTTCTTGAGTGGTACGACGGTGAGACCGTCCGCGAGCGCCTGACCTTCGATCAGGTCTTGCAGCTTGGCGAGAACCTCGTTTTCATCGGCAACACGATGGCGATGATCGGTGACACCATGTTCACCCGCTGGCCCAATGAACAAGCCGTTCAGCATTCCAGCGTCGGTGCGCAAGTCATCCCGCTTTCAGCGATTCCCGCAGCCGGACCCTGACGCCACTAAGTCCCCGCGCCGACGTATTTCAACGCCTGGGCGACGTAGGAGCCCAGCCGTTGACCGTCGGCAAGGGCAGGGGAGCGAAGACCCGGATCGGATCACGCGGGGGCTGGGGCGGGAGCCCCAGAGAGCAAGACGAAGTCGGCGGGAACCTCGTCTGTCAAGACCTCGATCTCGGCATGCCACCATCGGGGCTCGCGTGGAACCATCCGCTGACCGCCTCGCTGTTCCGAAAGCGTCGTTTCAAAACAAGGGCTCTCATGGGCATTCAAGATCGTGACTACTACCGCGACGCTCTCCGCGAACGCGAAGGCTGGACCGCCAAAAAGCGGCGCATCTATCGATCGCGCGAGCCCATGCCCGTGGTCGTCAAGATGCTTCTCGTGATGGTCGCCTTAATCGCGGCGGCGGCCGCGTGGCACTACTTCCGTTGACCGGACACCAACCGAGGCTGAAAACGCGCCCAGCGGCCCGAATTGGCCGCTGCAATGGGCATCGAGAACAGCCGCGAACCATTGCGACGTTCTGAAAGCAGGCACGACGCCATCCCGGCGTACATCCTGGCCGCGTTTTCCTCTTCGACGGCGATCAGACCCCGACCCCATCGACTGATCCAAAAAAGTGACAACATAACCACGCGCGGCGCTTGGTCTTTCACCATCCATCGGTAAATCGACCGCTCCGAGATGCCAAAAACGCGGGCCATTTCGCGGGGCTTGATGCGCAAATCGTCCATCAAGACGGAGAGTGGCGGCGTGTGGCGAGGGATCAGATTCAGCATGCAGAGAACATCGACCCGGCGCGCCGTGGCTTGATACCGAGCAGTCCCCCTAAAACAACGAGCAGCCGTCGCAAATGCACCTCTATAAATCTTATGTCAACTCAAAGACGTACGACTCCATCGACAACATGCCGTAGACGGTTCCACCGTCAATGACCTCGACCGCATCGCTGTCGAACGCCGCTCCGAGCGCGACGAGCAGCGGCAGGAAGTGTTCTTCGGTCGGGTGGGCGCGTTCGGCGTGCGGTGCGCGCTGGCGGTAGTCGACCAGGGCGTCGAGGTCGCGTGTAGTGACCGCCTGCCTGATCCACCGCACGAAGTCGGTGACGTAGGCCGCTTCGCCGTTCGCCGGTCCGCGGAACTCGCCCAGGTTGTGCGTCAGGCTGCCCGAACCGACGACCAGCACACCGCGCTCGCGCAACGGGCGCAGCGCCCGGCCCAGCCGCAGCGCGCCAGACGCATCGAGAGACTCGGTCATCGACAGCTGCAGCACCGGCGTCACGGCGTCCGGCAGCAGATGGCGCATCGGCACCCACGCGCCGTGGTCGAGGCCGCGCTGCCCGTCGAGCGTGGCATCCAGACCGGCGCCTGCCAGCAGCCGCACCACGTCGGCGGCCAGCACGGGATCACCGGGGACGGGGTACTGCAACTCGTACAGTGCCTTCGGAAAACCGCCGAAGTCGTGCATCGTGGCGGGATGGGCACTGGCTGTCACCCGCAGCCCGGGCGTGATCCAGTGCGGCGAAACAACGAGCACCGCCTGCAGCGCCGGCAAGCGACGGCCGAGCGCGGTCAACGCAGCGCCAGCGACGCCAGGTTCGAGGGCAAAGGTCGGCGCACCGTGCGAGACGAACAGGGCAGGAACGGTTTTCATGGGAGATCCTTCCAGCGTTGAAACTAAAGTCGGGACGTTTCATTGTGGTTTCAACATCATGCGCACAGTCGAGTCGCGCCGCTTTTCATGCCATCGAGCGCCGGATGAACACCTCCTTGACGTCCCATTCAATGTCCCCCGCCGAGCGCCCGCAGCCGCGCCACTGGGGCGATCTCCGCACCGTCGACTTCGCCGCGCTCGATCCGCACAGCACCGTCGCGGTGCTGCCGGTGTCCGCCACCGAGCAGCACGGGCCGCACCTGCCGTTGTCGACGGACGCGGTCATCAACGACGGCGTGCTGCGCGAGGCGATTGCACGCCTTCCCTTGGCGACAGCCTCGTCGGTGCTGGTGCTGCCGCCGCTGGCGGTCGGTGACAGCCTCGAACACAGCGCCTTCGCAGGTACCGTGAGCATCGACAGCGACGCGCTGATGGGGACGTGGCTCTCGATCGGGCGCAGCGTCGCCCGGGCCGGCGTGCGCAAGCTGGTGATCTTCAACACCCACGGTGGCCAGAAGGCGCATGTCGATCTGGTCGCGCTGCGGCTGCGCGTCGAGTGCCGGATGCTGGTCGTGCGGGCGCACAGTTTCGGCTTCGGTGTGCCGCAGGGCTTGTTCGATGCCGATGAACGTGCCCACGGGATCCACGGCGGCGCGGTAGAGACCTCGCTGCTGCTGCACCTGCGGCCCGATCTGGTGCATGTTTCGGCGCTGAAGGCGTTCCCCTCGCTCGGCCAGCACCTGGTCGCGCGAGGCGGGCCGCTGGCCGTCGAAAAGCCGATCGGCTTCGGCTGGATGGCACAGGATCTGAACCCGGAGGGCGTCTGTGGCGACGCCACTCAGGCCAGCGCCGACAAGGGCGCCGCGGTGCTCGATCACATGGCAGCGGGGCTGGCAAACCTGTTGCAGGAGGCGGTCGAACTGCCGCTGGACACCTTGCGCAACGGACCCCTGCCGAACCGCTGAACACCCAACCGACGCTTGATGCGTCGGCCTCGGTTCACTCGGGCTTGAGGTGCCCGGCCCGCTCCTGCTTGGTCTCGATGTAGCGCGCGTTGTGCGAATTGACCGGCCCGTGCAGCGCGAGGCGCTCGACGACCTCGATGCCACCGGCTTCCATCGCGGCGATCTTCTTCGGGTTGTTGGTCATCAGCCGGATCTGCGCGATGCCCAGCGACTTCAGCATCGCCACCGCCGCGCCGTAGTCGCGATCGTCGGCTGCAAAGCCGAGGTAGCGATCGGCGTCGATGGTGTCGAGCCCTTCATCCTGCAATCGGTAGGCGCGCAGCTTGTTCGCGAGGCCGATCGAACGGCCTTCCTGTTCGAGGTACAACAGCACGCCGCCGGTCTCGGCGAGTCGCTCGATCGCGCGGCGCAACTGATCTCCGCAGTCGCAGCGCAGGCTGCCAAGGAGGTCGCCGGTGAGGCACGACGAGTGCAGCCGCACCGGCACCGGCTGGCTGAAGTCGGGGTGGCCGACGATGATCGCCACGTGCTCGGCTCCACCCTGTTCCTCGCGAAACAGCACCAGCTCGCAGTCTTCATGCGCGGCGATCGGCACCTGCGCGTCGCTGACGCGGCGCAGGCTCGACGCGCCGCGGCCCTGCATGTGCGACACATCATCGCTGGACACCCACAGCAGCTGCTCGTCCAAGAGCGCTTGCATTGCAACCGGACGGGCTTCGACCACCAGCAGCGCCGGCGTCAGCCGAGCGCGCTTGGCGAGTTGCAGGGCGCTGTCCATCGAGCGTGATCTGCGCGGTGACAGGGATTCATCCACCGCCGACATCGGCAGCGCTTCGAGCGGAGGAATTCCGCTGGGCGTCACGGCAGCCATGCCCGAGACCGCATCGAGCGTGACGTCGGCGGGCAGCGACAACAGCACCGAACGAGCGCCCAGAAGGCCCGGCAACCCGTTCTTCAGCCCGAGGGCCAGGGCTCGCTCGGTCGTCAGCAGCAATTGCACCGGCGCCCCCAGTTCCGACAACCAGCGCAGACGCGGCGGTGTCAGCGCCTCCACCGCAACCACCACCCACCCCGCTTCGGCGGCAGCACGGCCGGCCTCGTCGCGATCGACCAGAAGAATGGCGCGGCCATGCTTCAGCTCGGTCTGGGCCCGGTCGACCCGCGTGGCCGCCTGTTCGTCGGTAACCGTCGGCGAGATCGGTGTTCGAGTTTCCTGGTATCGCTCGTTCATCAAGAAGGCTTCAGTCACAGCACCCTGCTCGTCTGGAGGGCGGGGGACCATGCGCTGCAACCGTGCTCGATCCGAAC
>JARXKP010000001.1:5486-70249 GCA_030271615.1 Pseudomonadota bacterium | reverse complement strand
ACGATCTCGCTGGCCGAAGCCGAGCCTTCATTGACCAGCACCACCAGCGGCACCGACTTCAGCGCTTCAGGCAGGCGCCTCAGCGGATCGGCACCGCCGCGACGCAGGTAGTACTCGGGTGCAGCCTTGAACACCGCCTTCGACTCGGCAATTTGACCGTTGGTCGATACCACTGTCGCGTCGGCAGGCAGGAACGCAGCGGAGATGGCCACCGAAGCCTCAAGCAGGCCACCCGGGTCATTGCGCAGATCGAGCACGATCCCCTTCAGGTGAGGGTCCTGCGCGTACAGGTCTTCGAGCTTTTTCGCGAAGTCCTCGACTGTGCGGTCCTGGAACTGGCTCACCCGCAACCACGCATATCCCGGCTCGACCACCTTGGCACGCACGCTGACCGTGCGAATCTCTTCGCGCACGATCGTGACCGGGAAGGTCCGGCTTTCGGACTTGCGGAACATCATCAGGACGACCTTGGTACCCGGCTCGCCACGCATCCGCTTGACGGCTTGTTCCAGGCTCAGGCCTTTGACGACCGAGTCGTCGATCTTGGTGATCAGGTCGCCGCTTTTCAGTCCGGCGCGAAACGCCGGTGAGCCTTCAATTGGTGTGACCACCTTGACCAGACCGTCTTCCATGCCGATTTCGATGCCGACACCGACGAAGCGCCCGGTGGTTCCTTCGCGGAATTCCTTCCACGACTTCTTGTCGAAATACTGGGAGTGCGGATCGAGCCCCGCCACCATGCCGCCGATGGCGTCGGTGATGAGCTTTTTCTCGTCGACCACTTCGACGTAGTCACTCTTGACCATGCCGAACACCGCAGCGAGCTGCTGCAATTCCTCAAGCGGCAGGGAGCTGACCGCATTGCGCGCCGAGGCTTGCAACTGCATCGTGGCCAGTGCGCCAGCCACGGCTCCGAGGGCGATCCATCCCGAAATCTTGAGCTTCGTACCCATGTCCGACCTTGTTGCTGACTTGTGCATTCTGTGTCACTTCAGTATAGAACCCCGGGGTGATATGGATGCTTGGAGAGGGCGCTAAGTTTCAGGGTTTGCGAGCCGGCGCGAAAGAAATGTGGGTGCCGTGTCGAGTCTGTCGCACTCGATCCGACCAACCGAGCATCCTGTACGCTCGCAAGCGCAAGTCATGCCGAATTCTTCGGGCCGTCCTTCGGCATTGACGCTTGGAATGTCTTGCCAAGCTTCTAGTCGTTTTTATTCGTATGGAAAGTATGGACGCGCACACCAGCTCATTCGCTGCTTGGAGTTTCGGGTTTGTAGGCGTGGCGCACTTGGCGTTCGCGCTGACCCTCATCCGCGTTGGTTACGGGCATTCAATTAGAACGGCTCCGGCTATCACTCTGCTCGGAGCGGTCTGTTGCACCTCCTTGTGGGGGTGGTTCGCGATGGCGGGTGTCGTGTTCGACGATCGTCTGATGGCATGGTTTGCCTCTGTCACTGACGTTTTTCGTTACGGACTTTGGCTTGCCTTCCTGTTGTTGATCCGACCGGAGCAGCCGGGCCGCAGGCCAACTCGGATCACTGCGCTTGCTATCGCGGCGTTTCTGCTGGTTGTGGGCTCAGTGGTCGTCCACAGCATCGAACCCTTTGGATTCGATTGGTTGGCTAGAACTCGGTTGATTCCGATGAGTTCGATGGCGCTGGCTATCTTTGGCTTGTTCTTGGTCGAGCAAGTTTTTCGTAACGCGTCTCAAGATTCACGCTGGAGCGTCAAGCCCGTAAGCGCAGGGTTGGCGGGATCCTTCGCATTCGACCTTTACATGTACTCGCAGGCAGTAATTTTCGGCAAGGTTGACGTTGATTTATACAGTATTCGAGGGGCCATACACGCACTGATGGCTCCGCTGCTCTTCATATCGACCATGCGGCTTAAGGATTGGACTTCGCAACTGCGAATTTCTCGGAGCACCGCATTTCATTCCGCTACGTTGCTTATTTGCGGAGTGTATTTGCTCTTGATCTCCGGGGTTGGATATTATGTCAAGTTTTTTGGCGGAAACTGGGGGCGAGCATTTCAAATATGCATCGTCTTCGTTTCGTTGGTATTTTTTATACTGTTGACTGTATCTGGTTCTGTTCGCGCTAAATTACGAATTTTCTTGAGTAAGAATTTTTTTCGGTACAGGTACGACTACCGCGAAGAATGGTTAAAGTTTACGCATGCGCTCTGTTCGCAAAGCACGCCACAGGAAATGGGAAGGCAGGTTATTCGAGGATTGGCCGATTTGGTTGAGAGCCCAGGAGGGGGTCTTTGGATGAGAACGCCGGACGCAACCGGATTTCATCAGACCGCTCGGCTGAATCTCGAGGCGAGACACGAGGTCGAAGAGGTTACCTCGGATCTGTGCCGCATCTTGGAGCAAGAAAGTACAGTTATAAATCTCGAGGAATATCGTTCATTCCCTGGGCGTTATGAGGCGATGCCCCTTCCGGTATGGTTGCAGTCTATACCTCAGGCTTGGTTGATAGTTCCTCTGATTGTTGCGGATAAATTGATGGGATTTGTCGTCTTGCTTAGAGCAAGAATTCCTTTCGATGCCAATTGGGAAGTTCACGATCTGCTCAAAACCGCGGCTAGGCAAGCCGCCAGTTTCTTGGCCCAGATGGTGGCGACCGAGGCTTTATTGGAAGTTCGTAAGTTCGATGCATTCAACCGCATGTCGGCCTTTGTAGTGCACGATCTCAAGAACATCGTTACGCAACTTTCTCTGATGATGAAGAACGCCAAGCGGTTGCACGCCAATCCGGAATTTCAACGAGACATGCTCGACACCGTCGAAAACTCCTTGGAGAAAATGCGGCAACTGATGGCGCAGTTGCGCGAAGGTACGACACCGGCAGGAACAACTTTTGGCGTTGATCTAGGGGGTGTCGTTCAGCGTATCGAATCCGTCACAAATAGCCGCGGGCGGCGCATCGAAATCAGCTGTCACGAATCTGTTGTCGTGCGCGGGCACGATGAGAGGATTGAGCGAGTGATCGGACATTTAGTGCACAACGCGCTGGATGCAACCGACTCGAACGGACAGGTCTGGCTCCGACTCGACAAACTCGGCGATCGAGCGCGAGTCGTCGTTGGCGATACGGGGCATGGAATGACGGCAGAATTCATTCGCGATCGCTTGTTCCGACCGTTTCAATCGACCAAGCCGACCGGCATGGGCATCGGTGCCTACGAGAGCTCGCAATACATTCAAGAGCTTGGTGGAAAGATTTCGGTTGTCAGTGATCCGGAAAAGGGTACAGAAGTAACTTTACTGATCCCGTTGTTTAACGGTTGGATCGGATCCGACCTCGATTTGTTGGAAGTTCGGTGATGGTACGTGCGCCGCATGGGCGATCCATCGACGGCACCAGCCCCATCCGTTGTGGCTAATTCACGATAGCAGCACAGAACGCGACAGTCGCTCTGTGAAGAACGTTGCGGATGGTTGCTGCTGCGTGCCATCATCGTTACTGTAGGTAATGAACGCAATTTATCCTTTCGGGCCTTGGTCGCGCGGGTTCTCGTGAGCCAGAGAACGACGCTTCAATGTGAGATGAGTTATTTTTTGGTGAAGGGAAAGACAATGTGTATTTTCGGCAAATTTAGGTCGACCTTGTTCCAAGGCATGTCGATGCTGATCTGCGCGGCAATGTTATCTGGGTGCGGGAGTCTGTCAGAGAAATTGGAGCCAGCGCCGCCAATTGCCTCGACCCAGGATTACAGTTATATCGTTGGGCCGGGTGACAATATAAATATCATTGTGTGGCGAAATCCGGAATTGTCCATGTCGGTTCCGGTGCGACCCGACGGAAAATTCTCGACTCCCTTGATCGACGAGCTCGTTGCTCAAGGGAAGAACCCAGTGGAGATAGCGCGCGAAATCGAAAAAATGCTCGCCAAATATGTGAGGGACCCTGTCGTAACCGTCATCGTAACGGGTTTTGTCGGTCCTTATGATCAGCAGATTCGAGTCGTTGGGGAGGCTGCCAGGCCGCAGGTACTTTCCTATAAACAGAAAATGAGTCTGCTTGATGTGATGATTGCCGTCGGCGGTCTCACAGATTTTGCAGCTGGTAACGACGCGACTATTTTACGGACGGGCGACTCAAACAAGCAATATTCGGTTCGCTTGAAGGACTTGGTGAAGCGAGGGGATATTTCCGCCAATGTTGAGATGAAGCCTGGCGACATATTAATAATACCGCAAAGTTTTTTCTAAGTCGGTTAAGCTTTCCATTTTAATATAGTCTGTCGATTGATGTATATAGTCGATATCAACAATTCTTTGCTCATACGCGATTGATCTAATGGAAGAATTACTAGCTCAGTTATCCACAATCGCACGTAGCATGTGGCGATTTCGGTGGCCGTCTGTGGCTGTCGCTTGGCTGGTGGGAATCGCTGGAGCGGTGGCGGCGTTCTCTATTCCCGACCAGTATGAAGCGTCCTCGCGCGTGTTCGTCAATACAGATTCTATTTTGAAGCCGTTGATGTCTGGACTTGCAGTGCAGCCCAATGTCGATCAGCAAGTCGCCATGTTGAGTCGCACCTTGATCAGCCGTCCGAATGTCGAAAAACTTGTTCGAATGGCGGATCTGGATCTCAAGGCTCAATCGAAGGCTCAGCAGGATGCTTTGGTAACTGATTTGATGAATACCTTGCAAATAAAATCTGTTGGGCGTGACAGTCTCTACACCCTCGCTTTCCGAGACTCCAATGCAGCAAAGGCACAGAAAGTAATTCAGTCCTTTGTTTCTATTTTTATCGAATCGAGCTTGGGATCATCCAGGAAAGACGCCGATTCGGCCAAAGTTTTTATCAATGATCAAATCAAGGCTTACGAGGGAAAGCTACTCGAAGCTGAAGCTCGATTGAAAGATTTCAGAATACGCAATATTGAAATGCAAACCAGTGATGGCAAGGATTCTGTCTCGCGCTTGGGCCAATTGAGCGAACAAGTTGAGCAGGCCAAGCTGGAATTGCGAGAGGCAGAGCAAGCCCTCCAAGCCAGTCGTCAGCAGCTTGAAAATGAAAAAGCCCAAACTGGAAGTGCATCTGCAGTCGAATCGCAGGCAGACGACATATCACTTGCTGTTGGAACGCCAGAGATCGATGGTCGAATTGATGTGCAAAAGCGCAACCTTGACGCGTTGCTTCAAAGATTCACCGATCAACATCCAGATGTTGTTACGACGCGAAAATTGATTCGCGAACTTGAAGATCAGAAAAAGAAGGAGTTGAAGGAGCTGCGGAAAGCTGCGCTGGCAAATCCATCTAATCCCTCTAGCAACAATAACCTTGTTTATCAAGAGCTGAACAAAATGATGGCGAATTCGGAGCTTCAAGTCGCGGCCCTCAAGGCCCGGGTTTCGGAATACACCTCCCGCTACAAGCAGGCGCGCGAATTGCTCAAGGTCGCTCCGCAAATTGAGGCCGAGGCGGCGCAACTCAATCGAGACTACGAGATCAACAAGAGAAATTACGAAGATCTTGTTAAGCGTCGCGAAACGGCTGAAATGTCAGGTGATCTCGACTCGGCAACCGGCGGTGTTGATTTTCGATTGATTGATCCTCCTCGTGTTACGGATAAGCCTGTATCACCCAATCGCCTTATCCTCTTAGTGATGGCCATGGTCGCGGCCATTATTTCGGGGTTTCTTGTTGCTTTTGCGGCAAGCCAACTGCGTCCGGTGTTTCACAGCGCCAGCGAATTGCGGTCTAAATTCGATTTTCCTCTTTTGGGTATGGTGTCGATGGTTACCAATGATGCTGACCACAAGCGTGGCAGAGTGGACCGGTTTAAATTCATTCTTTCATCGGGCGGACTGGTCGGTGTTTTCCTGGTCGGGTTGATCGGCATGTCGCTGATCGCTGCCAGGCAGGGGTGACTCGGATGGCCAGTTTGATTGAACAAGCCGCACTCCGTTTGGAACAACTGCGCCGTGCGGGCGCGGAGGTTCCCGAGAGGTTGCCTGCTGCAATTTCTTCTGCTGAGCCTTCGCTTGCTCCGTCGAGCAGCGTGACCCCGGCTGACAAGAAGCCAATCGATCATCGAGTTCAGTCGGTGGGGCAGACGTCGAAACATGTGACTCTCGACCTTGACTCGCTGAGTGCCGCCGGCATCGTCACTCCCAACTCGCCGAGGTCGTTCCTCGCGGATCAATTCCGGCTCATCAAACGTCCGCTCCTTGCGAACGTGAAGGGACAGGGCGAGAGTGGCCTGAAGCACCGCAATCTGATCATGGTCACCAGTTCTCTGGCAGGGGAGGGCAAGAGTTTCAGCTCCGTTAATTTGGCGATGAGCATCGCTATGGAGCTCGACAACACGGTGATGCTGGTGGACGCCGATGTTGCCCGGCCATCGGTGTTGCGCATGTTGGGTCTACCGCCTGGGCCTGGCCTGTTGGACTTGCTTGAAGGCAATACCGACATGCAGAGCGTCTTGTTGAAAACCAACATTGACAAGCTGACGATTCTGCCAAGTGGCACTCCGCATCCGAAGGCTACCGAACTGTTAGCCAGCGACGCGATGCGCGCTCTGCTCGACGACATGGCGCAGCGATATCCGGATCGAATCATCATCTTCGATTCCCCGCCTCTGTTGCTCACGACAGAAGCGCGGGTGCTCGCCACGCAAATGGGCCAGGTACTTGTGGTTGTTCAAGCTGAAAAGACCTTGCAATCCGATGTGCAACACGCGCTTTCGACCATCAAGAGTTGCTCTCATATCAGTCTGCTTCTCAACAAGGTTCGGGGCGCCTCTGAGGGTGGCTACGGCTACGGCTATGGATACGGCTACGGGACGCCAAGTGGCAAACCAACGGCTTGATGCGTTGCACGGACGGCTGCTGGTTCAGTCAGAACACGAGCTTTCGCCCATCTGTTTCGGGATGAGGATGTTGCCGAAGTTGGTAGGCGCTCTTGGGTTGGCGGCCTTTGCCGCCCACGCGCAGGAGGCTCAGTCGACCAACTCGCGCCCGGGTTTTTCGTTGGAGCCGTCAGTGACTCTTCGTGAAACCTTGACGAATAACGTGCGAATGCAGAGCGCCAACCCACGCTCCGATCTCATCACTGAAATCGCTCCCCAGATTCGCCTGAGCAGCAACTCGGGTCGCCTCAAAGGATCCTTCGATTACACGCTGCGAGGGTTGGTCTATGCGCGCGAGTCTTCGTCCGATGAGGTTCAACAAGCGCTGCGTGCCCAGGGCACGTTTGAGGCCGTAGACAACTGGGCTTACGTCGAGGCCAATGCCAGCGTCTCCCAACAAAGCACTTCGGCTTTTGGCACGAGGTCGTCAGACACCGCTTTGATCGATTCCAATCGGTCCGAGGTATTCACCTATCAGATAGCTCCGTATGTTCGCGGGCGGTTGGGTGGATTTGCGAACTACGAAGCGCGATGGTCGTTGTCCTCAACGAGCAGTCAGCACTCCAGTGCTGACTCCACAAGCCAGACAACCTCACTGCGAGTCAGTTCTGACGCGGCTACCTTTGCGCACTTCGGTTGGTCTGCGGATTACTCCCATCAAACGTCCGAGTTCGGTAACAGAGGTAGCCGCAAGAACGACAGTTTGAATGGGACCTTGCTGTACACGGTGACCCACGAAATTCAGCTGTCGGCTCGGGCTGGCCGCGAGAGCAACGACCTGGCGTCGGTGGGCTCCCAGCAATACAACACCTGGGGCTGGGGGGGCAGCTGGGCACCGTCCGAACGTACCCGATTGGATGCGACTCGTGACCATCGCTTCTTTGGAAACGCCTATAACATTCGCTTCGAGCATCGGTCTCAGCGTTCAGTGTGGACTTTCGCCAACGGGCAAGACGTGAATACCTCACCGTTGACAGCTGGTTCTGCGAACCAACGAACGGTCTTTGATCTGTTGTTTGCGCAGTTCGCGTCGATAGCGCCCGATCCGGTTCAGCGTGCTGCGCTCGTTGACGCGTTCTTGCAGAACAACGGATTGACCCGCACGACACTGGCGAACGGCGGGCTACTCACTTCTACGGCCTCGGTTCAGCGACACATGAACGTGTCCGTCGCCTTGCTCGGCTTGCGCAGTACGCTCCTGTTTTCAGCATTCCGCGGTCAGTCGCGGGCCGTTGATCCAACTGCATCAGGGGCAGGTGACTTGTCGAACGGCAACACTGTCTACCAGCGTGGCTTCAGCATCAACGCGTCTCATCGTTTGACACCACAGCAAGCCCTCAGTGCTGATTTTTCGCTGACCAATTCTCGTGGGAGCGTTGGTAACCGCAACACGGATCTCCGTTCGCTGACCACCACCTGGACAAATCGTTTGAGCCCATCGGTTGACCTGTCGCTTTCAGCACGCAGGAGCCTGTTTGGCAGCTCTACCAACCCGTACAACGAAAGCGCTCTGGTCGCAAACTTGAGAGTGAAGTTCTAGCCATGTATGAAGCGTTCTATGGGTTGACAAGCAAGCCGTTCCAACTCAACCCCGATCCCAGTTTCTACTTTGGCAGCAAGCAGCACAGTCGAGCCAAGGCCTATCTCGAATACGGTGTCTCGCGCCACGAAGGCTTTGTCGTCATCACCGGGGAGATTGGCGCCGGAAAGACGACGATCCTGCGCAGCCTGATCGATGGTCTGCACGGCAGCGATGTGGTGATCGGGCACTTGGTCACCACGCAGCTCGGCGCCGAAGACACGCTTCGAATGGTCGGTGCCGCATTCGGCTTCCATGTCAAGGATGTTTCGAAGGCTGAACTGCTGATCACGCTCGAAGCGTTTCTGGTGAGCCAGACCACACAGGGCAAGCGCTGCTTGCTGATCGTCGATGAAGCGCAGAACCTGACACCCCAAGCCGTCGAAGAGCTGCGCATGCTTTCCAATTTCCAGTTTGGAAATCAGGCGCTGTTGCAGAGCTTCATGGTGGGGCAGCCTGAGTTTCGCGAAATCTTGCAGCGCCCCGAGATGGAGCAGTTCAGACAACGTGTCGCCGCCACTTGCCACATCGGGCCGCTGGATGCCGAAGAAACCCAGCGCTACATCGCGCATCGGCTCGCGTGTGCCGGCTCGACTGGCCAACCGAGCTTCGAAGATGCGGCCTTCGACGCGATCTACAAAGCCACCAACGGTATTCCGCGCCGCATCAATTCGCTTTGTGATCGGCTGTTGCTGCTCGGCTTCCTGTCAGAAAAAACTCACTTGACTCGTGGCGACGTCGAAGATGTGGTGCGTGAGACAGCGGAAGAATCGGCCGTGCCCGTCAAGCAAATCACCGCTGGTGGTGTGAGTGCGGTGCTGCAGACCTTTGTCTCGGATGTCCCGCAGGATGTCGATCTGTCCAGACTCAAGCTGGAGCCAGAAACAACTCAGGCGATGTCAGGGCAGTTGGCGACGCTGGTTGCGGAGCAACGCCTTGACCAATTGCAGCGAGTGGAGAGAAGCATCCTTCGGCTTGAACGGCAAAACGTTCAAATCCTGGGGTTGCTGCAAAAGCTGGTCGGCGCAGTCAGTCCCGGCAGTTCGATCAAGTCGATTTCCGACGAACGCAGCGTATGACAGAACCGCTCGCAGTCGTGGGCATGGGCCCCATCATGTGCGTCGTCGGCGCTCGTCCGAACTTCATGAAGATGGCGCCGATCCTGCGCGCACTGGCGAATCATGTTCCGCCTTTGCCCTCGTTGCTTGTTCATACGGGGCAGCATTACGACCAGGACATGAGCGGGCGTTTGTTCACCGACCTGGGATTGCCCATTCCCGATATCAATCTCGATGTAGGGTCTGGCAGCCACGCAGTTCAAACTGCCGAGGTCATGCGACGCTTCGAGCCTGCATTGGATGCGCATCGACCGTCCTGTGTGGTGGTGGTCGGTGACGTGAATTCTACGCTGGCCTGCACGCTAGTGGCGGTCAAGAAAGGCGTGCCTGTCGCTCACGTCGAAGCCGGCCTGCGCAGCTACGACCGTCAAATGCCTGAAGAGATCAATCGGGTCGTCACCGATCAGATCGCCGATCGCCTCTACACCACCGAACGCAGCGCCGAGGCCAATTTGCTCGCGGAAGGCATCTCTGCAGAACGCGTGAGTTTCTGTGGCAACGTGATGATCGATTCGTTGTTGGCGAACCGAAAAAGCGCGCGCAGTGCTGCAGACACTTTGCGCCTGCACGATATGGATCCCGCTGTTATCGACCATCCACGGGGCTACGGCGTGGTCACACTGCACCGACCCTCGAATGTCGACGATCCGCAGACTCTGAGTGCATTGCTTGGCGTCTTGGGCGAAGTAGCAAAGGATCTGCCACTGGTTTTTGCATTGCACCCGCGCACTCGCAGCAACATCGAGAAACTTGGACTCGGCCACCTGATCGACCCCGCGTGTCTGCTGTTGCTGCCGCCGCAGGGCTATCTCGAGATGCTCGGCTTGATGTCCGGCGCGACCGTGGTTCTGACCGATTCCGGTGGCTTGCAGGAAGAGACCACAGCGCTCGGTGTTCCGTGTCTGACACTGCGGTCGAATACCGAGCGGCCTATCACCATCGAACAGGGAACCAACACGCTGGTAGGCACGGACCGTCAGGCGATCCTGCAAGGTGTTGCGGAGATCCTGAGCGGGCGAGGCAAACGCGGGCGTGTGCCCGAATTGTGGGATGGCCATGCAGCCGATCGCATCGCAAGCGACCTGTGGCGTTGGTTGCGACCATCGGTTGAGGATCGGTGATGCATTCGCCCGCTGCGAGCCGGGGCGCCTCAATCTGCAACGCCCTGACGATCGACGTCGAGGACTACTTCCAAGTCTCCGCATTCGCCCCGTACATCGCGCGCGACGATTGGGACGGGCGAGAGTGCCGGATCGAACGAAATGTGGACCGCATCCTCTCGATGCTGGATCAACACAATACCCAGGCAACGTTCTTTACGCTCGGGTGGATCGCTGAGCGCTACCCGCAACTGATTCGTCGGATTGCGGACCAAGGTCACGAAGTGGCCAGTCATGGCTACGGACACCAGCGCGTGACCGATCTCCATGAGGCAGACTTCAAGTCGGATATCGAGAGCGCCAAGAAAATCCTCGAGGATCTGTGTGGAGCCGCTGTCACGGGCTACCGCGCACCGAGCTTTTCCATCGGCACCCGAAATCTGTGGGCGTTCGACTGTTTGGCGCGTGCAGGCTACCGTTACAGCTCAAGCATCTATCCCATTCAGCACGACCATTACGGCATGCCCGATGCACCGCGCTTCGCACATCGAGTCAACGACACATTGATAGAAGTCCCGATCACCACCCTGCCCATGTTCGGGCGCAACCTGCCTGCCAGTGGCGGCGGGTATTTCAGGCTGCTCCCCTATGCCATGTCGCGCTGGATGCTGCGAAGGGTCAATTCACGCGAGGCTCAATCCGCCATCTTCTACTTCCATCCGTGGGAAATCGACAGCAGTCAGCCGCGCATCGCTGGCATTGACAGCAAGACTCGCTTTCGCCATTACGTGAACATCGATCGAATGGAGCAACGTCTGCACTGCCTGCTGCGCGACTTTCAATGGGGACGAATGGATCACATCTTCTTGAACCGCGCCACGCCGTGGGCCGCCAACCCACCGACGATGTCCAGCCCGTGCCAAGCATAAAACTTCTGTCGTTGCACGATGCGGCCACCGCGTTGCGATGGGACCGGTTCGTCATGTCATGCCCGAGCGCCACGTTCTTCCATCGTGCAGGATGGCAGCAGATCATGAGTGCGGTGTTTCGCCACGACACCTATTTCCTGTTTTCCGAAACCGACGGTGTCATCGATGGCGTTCTCCCACTGGCTCATGTCAAGTCAATGCTCTTCGGCAATTCCCTGGTCAGCCTTCCTTTCGCTGTCTACGGTGGTGTGGCAGCAACTGAAGTCGCAGTCGCGAGTGCACTCGAGGACGAGGCGCAGCGGATCGCGCAGCGTCTCGGCGTCGATCACCTCGAATTTCGAAACGTGAATGCAAGGCACGAAGACTGGCCGCAACAAGATCTCTATGTGACCTTCCGCAGGGAAATCTTCCCCGAGGAGGAAGCCAACATGCTGGCCATCCCGCGCAAGCAGCGGGCGATGGTACGCAAGGGCATCAAGAACGGCCTGCGCAGCGACATCGATTCAGATGTCGATCGGTTCTTTGCGCTGTATGCGGACAACGTCCATCGCCATGGCACACCAGCGCTGCCGAAACGCTATTTCCAGGCACTTCAGGCGCAATTCGGAGAAGACTGCAGTGTGCTCACCGTCAGCGCACCTGATGGACGTGCCCTGAGCAGCGTGCTGAGCTTCTACTTTCGCGACGAAGTGCTTCCCTATTACGCTGGTGACGACGAGTCGGCCCGCGAACTCGCGGCAAACGATTTCAAGTACTGGGAGCTGATGCGACTGTCTTGCTCGCGTGGCATTAAGGTGTTCGATTACGGACGAAGCAAGCAGGGAACAGGCTCGTATTCTTTCAAGAAGAACTGGGGTTTCGAGCCGGCGCCGCTGCACTACGAGTACTGCCTGTACAAGCGCGATGCCGTGCCTCAAAACAATCCGGCCAACGCCAAGTTCCGTCTGATGATCGAAGCTTGGCGCCGCATGCCGATCGGCATGGCCAACTGGCTCGGTCCTTACGTCGTTCGCAATCTCGGGTGAGCGATGGCCAACCTCTTGTACCTGGTGCATCGCCTGCCATACCCGCCGAACAAGGGTGACAAGGTGCGCTCGTATCACCTGCTGAAGCACTTGGTCGCACGGCATCGTGTGTTCGTCGGGACATTTGTCGATGACCCGGAGGACGAAGCCCATGTTGATACGCTGCGCGCACTGTGCGCGGAGCTGCATGTCACGCGACTGCATCCTGCACGCGCTCGAATCGCCAGTCTGGTGGGCCTGATGGGCGGCGAAGCGCTCACGCTGCGCTACTACCGCGATGCCGCGCTTCAACACTGGGTGCGAGACACGGTGCGCAGTGAGCGCATCGACGCCGCTGTGATCTTCTCGTCGTCGATGGCTCAGTACGCGGACGGGACAGGCTTGCCGATGCTGGTGGATTTCGTCGATGTCGACTCGGCCAAGTGGACCGAATATGCCGCGCATCATCGTTGGCCGATGTCGTGGCTGTACCAGCGCGAAGGTCGAGAGTTGCTCGCCTACGAACGGACGCTTGCTTCACGGGCAACAAGGTCCTTCTTCGTGACAGAAAAGGAAACTGAGCTCTTCCGCAGCATGGCGCCTGAAAGTGCCGGCAACTGCGAAGCGATGTGCAACGGTGTGGACGCCGATTACTTTGCTCCGGATCCCCAGCGTGAGTCACCCTTTGCAAACGATGAACTGCCTCTGGTCTTCAGCGGCGCCATGGACTACTGGCCCAACATCGATGCCGTGACGTGGTTCGCCAGCGAGATCCTTCCGCGGCTTCGGGCCCGTTGGCCGACGTTGCGCCTGCATATCGCCGGCCGAAACCCGACTCCCACGGTACGTGCACTGGCCGGCCCTGCCATCAACGTCACTGGCACCGTGCCCGACATGCGCCCGTACCTGCAGCACGCGGCCGTGGTGGTCGCGCCGCTGCGATTGGCACGTGGCATCCAGAACAAGATCCTCGAAGCCATGGCCATGGGCCGACCGGTGGTGGCCGCGCGTGAATGCGCCGATGCCATCACGGCCCAGCGTGGAAGCGAGCTGATTTGCGCCGAGGACGCCGACGGTTTCGTCCGCGAGGTGGATGCGCTGCTTCGGGAGCCGGCGCGCGCCGCATCCATGGGTGAGGCCGGCCGCCGTCGCGTGCAGCGCGATTACAGCTGGGAAGCGCACTTGTCGGCCTTCGATCGTCATCTGACACCACTGTGCACAGACCAGCCGCTGGCGGCTTGAGTCGAAGGGAATCAAGACGATGAGTGCCGTGCCCGCCGACTTCCGCGTTGCTTCGCCTTGGCGAACCGCGCTGCCTGCATTTCTGCTGCTGGTGGCCGCCATTCTGCTGCTGTATCGCGATACGGCAGCGGTCATGGTGGGCATCTGGTGGCGCTCCGAGACCTTCGCTCATTGCTTGCTGGTGCTTCCCATCGTCCTGTGGCTGGTGTGGCGGCAGCGCGACCGGCTGGCTGCGTTGACGCCTCGGCCGCAGCCGTGGATGCTGCTGCCTATTCTGGTGACCGCTGCGATCTGGCTGCTGTCCGATCTGGTGATCGTCGGAGTTGCTTCGCAGTTCGCACTGGTAACGATGCTGCTGCTGGCGGTTCCGCTCGTGCTCGGTTTCGAAGTGGCGTTGGCGATTCTGTTTCCGCTGTTGTTCATGTTCTTCGCGGTGCCGTTTGGCGAGTTCGTCGTGCCCACCATGATGCATTTGACTGCGGACTTCACCGTGTCTGCACTGCAGGCGTCAGGGGTGCCGGTTTACCGCGAGGGGCAGCAATTCATCATTCCCAGTGGCAGCTGGTCGGTGATCGACGAATGCAGCGGTGTGCGTTACCTGATGGCGTCTTTCATGGTGGGGACGCTGTTTGCCTACCTTAACTACCGGTCGTACACGCGGCGTGCCGTGTTCATGCTGACCTCGCTGTTGATGCCAGTGCTGGCCAACTGGCTGCGCGCCTATCTGATCGTGATGCTCGCCCACTTTTCCGGCAACAGGCTCGCGACCGGTGTGGATCACGTGCTCTACGGCTGGGTCTTCTTCGGCGTGATCATTTTCATGATGTTCTTGATCGGCGCACGTTGGGCCGAGCCCGACGACACGCCAGCAGGCGAACGCACATCCGTGCCGGTTTCCCGATGGGCCGATGTGCCGCCTGTCCTTGTCGGTCGAACGGTCGCCATGGTGCTGGCCGGTACCTTGATCGCCATGCTGCCGCGCATTGCGCTGGTCGGTCTGGAGCGGGCCGAAGGTGCCGCAGCCGAAGCAACGCTCCAGCTGCCCGCACAACTGGCGAATGGCTGGTCTGCTGAAGGGGCGCAGATCGTCTCGTGGGCACCGATATTCATCAACCCATCCGCTGAAGCGGCGCAGGCCTACGCGGGTCCGGCCGGCACCGTGGGATTGCACCTGGCCTACTACCGCAATCAGAGCGATGACCGAAAATTGGTCAGCTCGACCAACGTTCTCGTGCCGATGAGGAGCGACGACTGGAACCTGATGGTCGGCGGGAGAAAGGATGTGGCCGTGGGGCCGCAGACGGTCAGCTTCAACACCGCAGAAATCCTCGGGAAGTCGCAGTCCAGCACCGAGCGCCGGCCGCATCTGGTCGTCTGGCGCGTCTACTGGATCGACGGTCGATTCATCGCCGGCGATGCGGCGGCCAAGATTCAGGGAGGGCTTGCGCGGATGAAAGGCCGCGGCGACGAGGGCGCGGCAATCGTGCTTTATGCCGACGGCGAGACTGTGGCCGCATCGGACGCGGCGCTGGAGGCGTTTGTACAAGCCAATCATGAGCAACTGAATGCGTTGCTGCAGCAGGCTAGAGACGCCCGCTGAACACAACAGCTTCGAGCAACATGATTCCACGCATGAACGATACCTTCACGAAATGACTCAAGACCCAGCGGTCCGTGATCCGCGTCCGCTGGTCCTGCACGTGGTCTATCGTTTCGACACTGGCGGCCTCGAGAACGGTGTCGTGAACCTCATCAACCACATGCCTGTGTCCGCCTATCGGCATGCCGTGGTGGCGCTCACTGAGGTGGTGCCCGCGTTCGCGGATCGCATCCGCCGTGAAGACGTCGAGCTGGTTTCGTTGCACAAGCCTGCGGGTCACGGCGTGAAGCTTTACCCGCGACTGCAGCGCCTGTTCGCCGAACTCCGACCTGCCATCGTGCACACCCGAAACCTCGCGGCGCTGGAGTGCCAGGTGCCGGCTGCAATGGCGGGTGTTCCGGTGCGTATCCATGGCGAGCACGGCCGAGATGTCGACGACCTTGATGGCACCCGTCGGCGTTATCAGTGGATGCGTCGCGCCTATCGGCCCTTCGTGCACCACTACGTGACGCTGTCGCGCGATCTGGCCGGCTACCTGGACCAGAAGGTGGGTGTGCCGGCGATGCGCATCGCCCAGATCTACAACGGCGTCGATATCCAGCGCTTCCACGTTCAGCCGGGCCCGCGCACTGTGGTCCAGGGTTGTCCCTTCTCCGATCCGGCGCTGTTCGTTTTCGGCACCGTGGGCCGCATGCAGACGGTCAAGGCTCAGACGCTGCTCGCCCAGGCATTCATTCGCGCCCTGCAGCTGCAGCCCGCACAGCGCGATCGGTTGCGTCTGGTGATGGTCGGCGAGGGTCCGTTGCGGACCGAAGCGCAGGCGCTGCTGAACGCGGCAGGCGTGGGTCACCTGGCATGGCTGCCCGGTGAGCGCGCGGATGTGCCAAATGTCATGCGTGGGCTCGATTGCTTCGTGCTGCCATCTCTGGCCGAGGGCGTCTCGAATACCATCCTGGAGTGCATGGCTTCTGGTCTGCCTGTTCTGGCTACAGATGTCGGCGGCAATGCCGAACTGGTACTGAACGGCAACACGGGTGATTTGGTGGCTGCGGGTGACGCCGAATTAATGGCCTCGGGCTTGCTCCGCATGTCAGCTGACCCGGCGCGTGCCGCAGCGATGGGCAGAGCGGGGCGGGCTCGTGTCGAGCAGCACTTCAGCCTGCCGGCGATGGTGGGCGCCTACCAGGCCCTTTATGACCGGCTGCTGGCCGATCGGACTATCTGACGACGTGAATCGGAACTGAACACCATGTGCGGCATCACCGGTCTTTTCGACACGCGCCAGGCACGCGACATCGACCGCGCGGTGTTGCAGCGCATGAACGACTCGCAACTGCATCGCGGCCCCGACGAAGGCAGCCTGCACATCGAGCCTGGTGTGGGCTTCGGACACAGGCGCCTGTCCATCATCGACGTGGCCACGGGCCAGCAGCCGCTGTTCAATGAAGATGGCTCGGTGGTGGTCGTCTTCAATGGCGAGATCTACAACTACCAGGAACTGATCCCCGAACTGCAGGCCGCCGGGCACCGTTTCCACACCAAGAGCGACACTGAGGTCATCGTGCACGCCTGGGAGCAGTGGGGCGAGGCCTGCGTCGAGCGCTTTCGCGGTATGTTCGCCTTCGTGTTGTGGGACCGCAATCGCCAGATGCTCTTCATGGCTCGCGACCGGATGGGCGTCAAGCCGCTCTACTACGCGCTGCTGGACGATGGCACCCTGCTGTTCGGCAGTGAACTGAAGTCGCTGCTGGCTTATCGGGGGCCGCAGGGCAGCGCCCTGAAACGCGACATCGACCCGCTGGCCATCGAGGAATATTTCGCGCTCGGGTACGTTGCCGAGCCGCGCACCATCTTTCGTCAGGCGAGGAAGCTGCCGCCTGGGTACACGTTGGCCATTTGCCGAGGCGAGCCGGTGGGAGAGCCCCGGGAATACTGGGACGTGCGCTTCACGCTGGACAACCCCATCGGTCTTGAAGACGCTTGCGCTGAGCTGCAGCACAGGCTCCAGGAGTCAGTGCGCCTTCGCATGATCTCGGAGGTGCCGCTGGGTGCGTTCTTGTCGGGCGGCGTCGACTCCAGTGCGGTGGTGGCGACGATGGCCGGGTTGTCGGCCGGGCCGGTCAACACCTGCTCCATCGCGTTCGACGATCCGAAGTTCAACGAGAGCGAATTTGCCGCGATGGTGGCTTCGCGCTACGCCACCAACCACCGCGTCGAGACCGTGAAGTCTGACGACTTCGACCTCATCGACACATTGGCACGTCTGTATGACGAGCCCTATGCCGACAGCTCGGCCATCCCGACGTACCGCGTGTGCCAGCTGGCGCGCAAGCATGTGACGGTGGCGCTGTCCGGCGACGGCGGCGACGAAACCTTCGGGGGCTACCGCCGCTACCGACTGCACCTGATGGAAGAGCGCATGCGCTCGGCATTGCCCGCCGGCATCCGCCAGCCGCTGTTCGGATTGCTGGGGCGTGTCTACCCCAAGGCGGACTGGGCGCCGCGCGTGCTGAGGGCAAAAACCACCTTCGAAGGCATGTCTCGTACCGCGGTCGAGGCCTACTGTCACTCGGTGTCGATCCTGCGCGGCCCGATGCGCGCCAAGCTATTCAGTCCTGCGCTGAAGCGCGAGCTGGCGGGCTACAGCGCGCAGGAGGTATTCGACTTCCATGCGGGCCGTGCGCGCACTGACGACCCGCTGGCGCTGATCCAGTATCTCGACTTGAAGACCTACCTGGTGGGCGACATCAACACCAAGGTCGACCGCGCCAGCATGGCCCATTCGCTGGAAGTGCGCGAGCCGCTGATGGATCACAAGCTGATCGAGTGGTTGGCCACATTGCCGTCGTCGATGAAGGTCCGAGGCCAAGAGGGCAAGTTCCTGCTCAAGAAAGCCATGGAGCCGCAGCTGCCGACTGAAGTGCTCTATCGGCCGAAGATGGGGTTCTCGGTGCCGCTCGCGCAATGGTTCCGAGGGCCGCTGAAGCAACGTGTCCGTGACGCGGTGCTCGGCGACCGCCTCGGATCGACCGGCTGGTTCGATCGGCCGTACCTGCAGCATCTGGTCGATGCGCACCAGAGTGGCGCCAGCGACTACAGCGCGCCGCTGTGGACGCTGCTGATGTTCGAGGCGTTTCTGCGCAATGTGGTGGATGGGGCTGAAGGTTACTCGCTCTCTCGCACGGAAGAACGGCATGAGTTGCTCGTCTGATTCGGCACTCCCGACGGGCGCCATGGCGGACGCAGGTACGCGGCAGGTGATTCGAAAGGACCTGGGCAACTTCCAAGCGGAAGCCATGTCTGGGCCCAGCCGTGAGTGACATTGCCGCCACCGCGACTGTGCCGGCTGCATCGAAGTCGTTGCTAGTGGGCGTCACGAAAATCCCGCACATCCACAATTTCCGCGGCCTGGCGGTGATATTCATTGTCGCCACGCACTCGCTGAGCATCTTCGACTGGACCGATCACGCCGAGGTCAAGCGTTGGTTCGCGTATGGATTTGCCAACGGCACCTTGTTTTTTCTGTTCATTTCGGGATATCTGTTCGAGCATCTGTCCGGCCGTTTCCGCGTTCTTGATTTCTGGTCGAAGAAGCTGCGTTTCGTCGTGCTCCCGTACGTCGTGATGTCGATACCGGCCATCTTCATGTTCACCCACGGAGCTGTGCAAGACGATGTCAGGGTGGGTTTTTACGATCAACCGGTCTGGTTGCAATCCCTGGAGTTCCTGCTTACCGGCGCGCACATTGGTCCGTTCTGGTTCATTCCCACGATCGTGGTGTTCTATGCGATGGCACCGATCCTGATCACGGCGTTCCGCCGTGACTCTGCGTTTGTCGTGCTTCCTCTGCTGTTCCTGATCCCGCTGTGGGTGCCGCGTAGCCACAATGCCCTGATGAATTTCGGGCACTTCCTGGCCATCTGGGTTCTGGGCATGGCGTGTTGCCGGTTTCGTTTGCAGACAGAGTCCTTGCTGAGGGGCCACCTGTTGCCTCTTCTGTTGCTAGCGATCGTCCTTGCCGCCGCCGAACTGGCATTCACGGCGGGAACCCACACCTACCTGGGCTACTTGCAGAAGGTTGCCTTGATGTTGTTCTTGCTGGCCGCCTTGCTGAGGTTGGGACGCCGCCAGGTCCCTTTGCTCACCTTGACCGGCAACTTGAGTTTCGGCATTTACTTCGTGCACCCGTATGTCATTTACGCTGGGAAACTTGGTTTCACCCGCCTCGCCGGAAATCTGCCTGAAGGTGGCGTTTGGGGTGTTGCTGTTGCTGCGGTTGTGGCGCTCGCTGTCAGCGTGGCGGTGGTGACCGTTGTTCGCCGCGTCCTCGGGCCGCGCAGTCGTTTTGTCATCGGGGTCTGATTTGCGCATCCTCCACGTCCTGGATCATTCCATTCCCCTGCACAGTGGCTACACCTTTCGCACACTGTCCATTCTGCGAGAGCAGCGCCTCCTGGGTTGGGAGACATACCACCTCACCAGCCCCAAACACACCGAGCCCTCGGGTGCCGAAGAAACCGTCGATGGCTGGCATTTCTATCGCACGTCTGCGCCCACCGGCGCCAGCTTGCCCGGCCTCGCCGAGGTGGCGCTGATCAAGCAGACGCAGGCTCGGTTGCTGGAGGTCGCAAAGAAGGTGCGCCCGGACATCCTGCACGCGCATTCGCCGGTGCTGAACGCGATTCCCGCGCTTCGTGTCGGCCGCCAGCTTGGCATCCCGGTGGTCTACGAGGTTCGTGCATTCTGGGAGGACGCCGCCGTCGACCATGGCACCACACGCGAAGGCAGCCTGCGTTATCGCTTGACGCGGCGGCTGGAGACGCATGCGCTGCGACAGGCTGCGCATGTATTCACCATTTGCGAAGGGCTGCGTCACGACATTGCCCGGCGCGGCATTGCGGCCGACAAGGTCACGGTGATCCCCAATGCCGTGGACATCGAATCCTTCGAACCCGGGGGGCAGCCTGACGACACGCTCAAGGCGACCCTGGGGCTGACCGGTGCCACGGTGGTGGGCTTCATCGGCAGCTTCTACGCCTATGAAGGACTCGACCTGCTGCTCGATGCGATGCCCGCGCTGTTGCAGAAACGCCCTGAGGTGCGTGCTCTGCTGGTGGGTGGGGGGCCGCAGGACGATGCGCTCAGAGCGCAGGTGCAGCGCCTCGGTCTGGCCGACAAGGTGGTCTTCACTGGCCGTGTTCCGCATGCCGAAGTGCAGCGCTATTACGACCTGGTCGACGTGCTGGCCTATCCGAGGCATTCGATGCGTTTGACCGAACTCGTCACGCCGCTCAAGCCACTCGAAGCCATGGCGCAGGGGCGTCTGCTGGTCGCCAGCGACGTGGGTGGGCACAAGGAGCTCATTCGGCACGGTGAAACGGGCTGGCTTTTCAAGGCTGGCAGTGCTGGTGCGTTGGCGTCGTCGGTGGAAGCGCTGCTCGATCGGCGCAACGAATGGCCACGCCTGCGCCAGGCCGGCCGGCGCTTTGTCGAAGCCGAACGCAACTGGGCCGCGAGCGTGGCGCGATATGCGCCGGTATACGCCAGCTTGGCCGAGGCAGCAGCGCATGCCTGACACGGGCCCGCACATCGTGGTGCTGAGCAGCCTGTTTCCCAGCGGCCGCCAGCCCGGGGCCGGGCTGTTCATCCGCGAGCGAATGTTCCGCCTCGGGCGGCGGTTGCCCTTGACCGTGGTGTCCCCTGTGCCCTGGTTCCCGTTGCAGGGCCTCTTGCGTCGCTGGCGCCCGGGGTTCCGCCCGGGTGCACCCCATTTCGAGCGTCAGGACGACCATGATGTCTGGTTCCCACGTTTCTTCAGCCTCCCGGGGATGTTGAAGCGTTTCGATGGTCTCTCCATGGCTCTGGGGGCCTGGTCTCAGATGCGCGCACTCAAGGCTGCAGGCCGTCTCGACATCATCGACGCGCACTTTGGCTACCCAGATGGCTATGCCGCAGGTCTGCTGGGCCGCTGGCTCGGCGTACCGGTCACCATCACTTTGCGTGGAACCGAAGAGCGTCACGCGCGCGATGCCGTGCTGCGTCCCTTGCTGGCACGGGCTCTAAAAAGAGCCACCTTGGTGTTCGCAGTCTCCGACTCGCTCCGTCAGGTGGCCTTGAAACTGGGCCTTGCGCCCGAGCGTTCGCGAGTGATTGGCAACGGCGTCGACCTCGACCGATTCCAGCCCGTGGACCGCGCCGCCGCACGGTCGACCCTCGGCCTGCCCGATGATGCTGCGGTGCTGGTCAGTGTGGGTGGGCTGTGCGAACGCAAGGGCTTTCACCGTGTCATGGACTGTCTTCCGGCGCTGGTTGAGGGCCTGCGTCAGTCAACCCCTTTGCACTACCTGGTGGTCGGTGGCCCCAGCCCCGAGGGCGATTGGACAGATCGCCTGCAAAAACAGGCCCGTGAACTCGGCATCGAAGCGCAAGTGCACTTCACCGGACCACTGCTGCCCACCGAGTTGCGCCGAGTGCTGTCGGCAGCCGATGTATTCGTGCTGGCCACGCGCAACGAAGGCTGGGCCAACGTCTTCCTGGAAGCCATGGCCTGCGGCCTGCCGGTGGTCACGACCGACGTGGGCGGAAATCGCGAAGTCGTGGCGACGTCGGCTGTTGGGATGATCGTGCCTTTCGACGACGCACCGGCGCTGGCGAAGGGGCTGCTCGATGCCCTGAACCGCACCTGGGATCGTGCCGCCATCCGCGTCTACGCCGAGGCTCACGCATGGGATCGTCGTGTAGACGAGTTGGACGCCGAATTTCGCGCGATCACGCAGCGTGCTCATTCGGGTACCGCCTGGCGTGCCGGCATGGCACCGGAGCGCTGAATCCATGTGGACCCGTATCGTATCGAACGCGATTTTCCCGCTGCATGAGTACTTCAAGCGGCACAGCAGCGTGGCATTGCGGCGCGAGATGGAGGAGTCGCAGTGGTGGTCCGCAGAGCGCCTTCAAGTGCTCCAGCTGGAGCGGCTGCGTACCCTGCTGGCAGACGTGGCCGTCAACGTGCCTTACTACCGTGACCTGTTTAGCCGACTGAAATTCGATCCCACGGCCGTGCGCGGATTGGAGGATCTTCAAGCCTTGCCGTTGCTGGACAAGCCCACGATACGTGCTCACACAGACGCGATGAAGCACCAGCATGCGCGAGGCCTGGCGCGCTTCAACACGGGAGGCAGTTCTGGCGAGCCGTTGATTTTCTTCATCGGCAACGAACGTGTCAGCCACGACGTGGCTGCGAAGTGGCGCGCCACGCGCTGGTGGGGGGTAGACATTGGCGATCCCGAAATCGTGGTCTGGGGTTCGCCCATCGAACTCGGCAGCCAGGACCGGGTGCGAGCATGGCGCGACAAGCTGCTGCGCACCGAGTTGCTGCCTGCGTTCGAGATGAGCGAATCCCGTCTGGATGGTTTCGTGGCCGCCATACGGCGCCGCAAGCCGAAGATGCTGTTTGGCTATCCCAGTGCGCTGAGCCACATTGCGAACCATGCCGTGAAGCGAGGTCAGGGCATGGATGACTTGGGCATCAAGGTGGCCTTTGTTACCAGCGAGCGCCTCTACGACGAGCAGCGTTCCACCATCAGCCGAGTGTTCGGCTGCCCGGTGGCCAATGGCTATGGAGGGCGCGATGCAGGCTTCATTGCACACCAGTGCCCACAGGGAGGCATGCACCTCACCGCTGAAGATCTCGTGGTTGAGATCGTGGGCCGCGAGGGCCGCGTGCTTGCACCCGGCCAGTCAGGCGAGATCGTCGTGACACACCTCGCCACAGGCGACTTCCCGTTCATTCGCTACCGTACAGGCGACGTGGCGACGCTCAGTTCCGAACGATGCGCCTGCGGGCGCGGCCTGCCCCTGATCGAGAAGATCGAAGGCCGTACCACGGACTTTGTCGTGGCGGTCGATGGCACCGTATTGCACGGACTGGCGCTGATCTACGTCTTGCGTGATCTGCCAGGCGTTCGTCAGTTCAAGATCATTCAGGAGACCTTGCTTCGCGTGCGCATCTTGGTCGTCACTGACGATGATTTTGACCAGAACTGCGTATCCGGCATCCGAGAAAAGGTACGGGCCAGGTTGGGCAACCCCGTGGAAATCACTGTTGAGCAAGTAGAAAAAATACTCCCGGAGCGATCTGGTAAGTATCGGTATGTTGTGAGTCACGTGACCCAAAATCAGCAGATGGAGGCGTCCAATGCGTGACTTGGCGCTTGCGGTAATCGTATTTGGTTTGTTGCCATTTATCTTCAAGCGCCCTTTCTGGGGAATATTGCTGATGGTATGGCTGGGATACATGAATCCACATAGGCTGTGCTATGGATTCATGCTAAGCATGCCCGTTGTGCAAATTGTCGTGATTGCAACAATGATTGGAATGCTGGTATCGAAAGAGGCCAAGCGTATGGTCTGGAGTCCTGAGGTTACCGTTCTTGTGTTGTTTATCATATGGATGGGTATAACAACGACGCAGGCTTTTTATTTAGATTTGGCATATCTTCAGTATACAAAAGTAATAAAGATTCAAATTATAACAATAATTACTCTTGTGATGCTTACTTCCAAGGAGAAGGTGCATGCTATTGTATGGGTATTTGTTCTCAGTCTTGGATTTTATGGTTTGAAAGGTGGCGTCTTTACTATATTACATGGAGGGGTTTACCGAGTGCAGGGACCCTTTGGAACATTTATCGGTGGTAACAATGAGCTGGCATTGGCGTTGGTGATGACTATTCCGCTCATTCGATATTTACAGCTTCAAGAGAAACACCATCTTGTCAAGCTCGGATTGTCGGTAGGTATGTTTCTCACGGTCATTGCGGCTATTGGAAGCCAGTCCCGGGGGGCCTTGGTGGCATTGCTGTTAACGGGTTCTATCTTTTGGATCAAGAGCCGTAACAAGTTTGTGACGGCAGTCTTTATAATTATTGCTGGCTTGGCAGTTGTCAGCATCATGCCTGAATCGTGGTATGAGCGAATGAATACGATCAACAGCTACGAATCGGATGGATCTGCAATGGGTCGGATCAATGCTTGGTGGACGGCATGGAATCTGGCCACACACCGATTCCTCGGGGGCGGATTCGAAATGTGGCAATACCCAGTTTTCGAACAGTACGCCCCTATCCCTGGGGATGTTCATGATGCACACAGCATCTATTTCAAGGTGCTGGGTGAGCATGGATTTGTCGGCCTGTTTCTATTTCTCTTGTTGCTGATCTTGATGTGGTTGAAATGCCGTTCCATCATTAAAATCAGCAAACAGAATCCGGATCAACAATGGGCCCGTGATCTTGCGGCAATGATTCAGGTCAGCATGGTGGCTTACCTCACGGGAGGAGCTTTCTTGGGCTTGGCGTATTTCGACTACATCTACCACTTGATGGCGGTTGTGGTGGTTGTTCACTATTTGGTGAAAACGCCAGCCCTTGCGGGGCAAGATTCCGTTCGGCTCAATCCGAATGGAGACAGCCCCATTGCAGCTTTGAGTGCCGTTCGCTAGAACCGTCGATCGGCCATTTCTGTCGCTGGGCGCGTCTATGTTGGGTCCTGCGCCTGTCGATGATGGCGAACGGTTCGCTTCGCGGACTTACGTCACACGGGCAATTCAACCGGCCTGCTATCGTATTTGGCCTGGAGTTAATCCAACTCTAGGGGGCCTCTTGGGTCGGGTCACCTCGCTAGGTGAGTCCCTTTGCCGCTCATTATTTCTTCACACATGTCGTCAGCAGCAATGGATAAAAAGAGAATTGCTTTCTTGGGAATCTGGAGTGAAGTCCGTTACCCATTCCTTGGTGCGATGCCTCGCATCAACGGAATGGTTCGAACTTCCGGGACCCGACTCGTTGATGCGCTGGAACTCAGTCACGAGGTGGACAACCGCGGCAACATGATCCACGGGGAGGCTCCCGCTCGGATATTCGAATTTGATCGTGCTCGTTCTTGTTTTGTCTCGAGCAGGGCGCTGATTGTTGAAGATCACTGGAGCCCCGAGCAGATTGCAGAGGAACTGAACAAGCGTTTCGATCTTGTCGTTTTTTCGGCGGCGAATACTATTCGTCCGAATTTCGCACCAGGCGCATTTGCGGACATTCTCCGAGCCCTGCGCTGTGATTTCGTTGCGCTTGGCATGGGAATGCAGAACGCGCTGCCCGATTCGATCGAAGGCATGCATCCGAATCTGCTTGACCTGCTGGATGTTTGCAACAAGAAGGCTTTGCTTTTCGGTGTGCGCGGGCTGGAAACAGAACGTTGGCTCAAGGCGGTTGGTTATGACCACGCCGTTGCGCTTGGCTGTCCCAGCCTATTCGTGTATCCCCAAAACATATTGCGTATGCGGGCACCGGAACCTCAGCGTGTGCGCCGCGCGGTCACGGCCGGATACATCCACGGGCGCGTTGATCGATCCTTGGCGCTCATCAAACTCTTCCAGGGCTTCGAGGAGTCGCACTACGTGATGCAGGAAGAGTTGGTTGTGCTCCGGCATCTCGGTCTTTTGTCCGATGAGCAAGAGATTTACAACGACGCCACCGCAGAGGTCACCCGCAATGTGATCGAGCCGGTACTCGAGCAGATACAACGCCGCCAACTTCCCTTTGCCAGCTATCGATGGTTTCAGGATACGAGCGCGTGGCGCGCGTTTGTTTCGCAGTTCGACTTCTTTCTCGGTGACCGCCTCCACGGTGGAGTGGTCGCGCTGCAAGCTGGTATCCCCTCCATCATGATGGTCGATGATCTGCGCGTTTCCGAAATTGCAGATTTCTTTGCGATCCCCAAGCTCTCGTTGCAAGCCGCCGAAGATGTGCCGCTCCGTGAGATCGTGGCTACGCTGCTCAGCGAGTCAAGTCTTCGCAACATGCAGGAAACCTACGCCGAACGCTTGAGTGCTTTCGAGGCAGCTTTCCTGAAATTGAACATTCCGCTTGCGGTTGGCACCGGGACGTTGGCGCCGATGACCGCCGTATCCGCAGCCCGTCGACAGTTACCGCCTCCAAGCGTCTCGCGACGCCTGAAGGACTGGCTTGCAGAAGCCGTCCGTTGATACTGACCTTTTCGCATCGCCTTTCCGGCAGTCCTATCTTGCAAAACCTCGTTCAATATCGCGAACTCATCGTCACGCTGGCTTGGAAGAACGTGGTCGTACGCTACAAGCAGGCCTACCTCGGCCTGATTTGGACCGTCGCCAAGCCGTTGATGATGATGCTCATCTTCAGTCTGATGCGCGTCTTCATCGGCATTGACAGCGGGGGCGTGCCTTATCCAGTGCTGGCCTACTGCGCACTGATGCCCTGGATGTTCTTCCAGGAGTCCGTCTCGGAGGGGGTGAACAGCGTGGTCGGCAATGCACACCTGATTCGGAAGGTCTACTTCCCGCGCGAGGTTTTTCCGCTCACCGCCGTAGCAACCAAGGTGGTGGAGTTCGCGATCAACTTCTGCATCTTGCTGGGTCTGATGCTTTATTTCCGCATGGTTCCAGGCGCGCAAGCGCTTTGGGTGCCATTGATCCTGCTCTACACCATCCTTGCAGCACTGATGCTTGCACTGGTTGGTGCTGCCATCAACGTTTACTACCGCGACATTGGCCAGATGCTCCCGGTGCTGATCTCGCTGCTGATGTACGCGTCACCGGTGATTTATCCCCTGCAACTGGTGCAGCACAAGCTTCTTGAGCAGCAGGCAGCCGGCCCTTGGTCGGATCTTCTTTACACCTTGTACACCGCCAACCCGCTGGCCGGCATCATCGACGCCTTTCAGCGCATCATGCTCAAGGGTTTGGCGCCCGATCTTCACGCGATGTTGCCGGGTATGGTGGTGGTGGCTGTGTGTTTGCCGATCAGCTATCTGATCTTCAAACGCGCCGAGTCGCACTTTGCAGATGTGATCTGAACCGACATGCAACCTGTCATTGAAGTCAACCAAGTCACCAAGGAATTCCGCCTCGGGCAACTGACCAACCTGACGCAGTCCCTGCGAAACGGTGTCAACCGAGCGCTCGGGCGCCCGGTCAATGAACGAGCCCCCTTCAAGGCGCTCAACGACGTGAGTTTCACCGTGGAGCCCGGAGAGGTGCTGGGCATCATCGGCCACAACGGCGCTGGAAAGAGCACCCTGCTGAAGTTGCTGGCGCGGATCAGCGTGCCCAGCAAAGGCCGCGTCACGGTGCGCGGCCGGGTAGCACCACTCATTGAGGTGGGTGCCGGCATGGTGGCCGACATGACGGGTCGCGAGAACGTGTTCCTGAATGCCGCCATCCTGGGCATGAAGCGCGACGAGATCAAACGTAAGTTCGATGAAATCGTGGCCTTTGCCGAACTGGAAGAGTTCATCGATACCCCCGTCAAGCGATACAGCTCGGGGATGCAGGTGCGGCTGGGATTTGCAATCGCGACTGCTGTCGAATCGGAAATCCTGATCGTCGACGAGGTGCTTGCGGTCGGCGACCTCGCGTTCCAGCAGAAATGCATCGACCGGATGGAAAAACTGATCCGCGGGGACGGGCGCACAGTTCTCCTGGTGGGGCACAACATTCGTCAGATCGAGCGTATCTGCTCTCGCGTGATGCTGTTGGATCACGGGCGCGTGACGCATACGGGTACCCCGAAGGACGTCTGCGGAATATTCTTTCGCGAAGCACAGGAGCGCAACCTCGAACGGCACACCTCGTTAGTTGGACAGATCACGCCTCAGCGTGACGCAGGCATCATTGAAGTGCAGTCGATAGAGCTGCTGGACGACTCAGGTACGGAATTGAGGACTGTCGGTCTGCATGAGCCGTTGACACTGCGCATCAAGTTCAGTTGCTCCCAGCCGCTGCGGCGCCCAGAAGTGATCATCGGGTTCCACACCTCTGACTTCGTTCACGTCTTGGCAGTCAGCAGCGCCATGTCGCAGACGAATCCCGACTTGGCTGTCGGTACCCACGAAGTCACTTGCCGCTTGGTCGATATACCGCTACGTCCGTTTTCCTACGGACTGCGACTGACTTTTCTGGACCAATATCAGAATACATACTGGTATGCGGACAATATATTGCCTACCGTGGTAACTGCTGGCCGATATGACATCACTAAGATGCCTACGTCTGGGTTGGTTGATGTTCCGGCGACCTGGAAATTCAGTTGATAATAGTCAAATAAGCTGGCCAATAGGCTGGTAATCATATTATGATTGGTATTTATTTATTTGATTTTCTGCTTTCATCATAAAATCAAGGGCAATGATCAAGCAAGCTTGAATGCCAATGACGTTTTCGTCAGCAAGTTGCTTCGGCCAAAAACCATGTCTATAGGCAATTAAAGTCACTGATACCCTAATTATTCTCCGAGATTGTCGATATATTTTTCGCCAATGCGCGGGATAGGCAGATTCACTAAATTGCCTCCCGAGCCCGAGCCCGAGCCCGAGCCCGAGCCCGAGCCCGAGCCCGAGCCCGAGCCCGAGTGTTTTTGCAGCGGGCATGAAACCAATCTCGTCGAACAACCGCACCTTAAATCAACCGAAGCTGGACTGCGCGAATGAGTAATGGTGCATCAATGAAACCTACCAATATCGTGGATGCAGATTGTGCAATGTATGCACTTGCGGAGTGTTCCGAAGTATCGATTGATTTAGTTGTCGGATAAAATGCGATGAGTGTTGATTAATAATATATGGTATCATGTAAATTATTTTATGTGATTTACTTTCCGGTACTAAATGTTTGTAAATTCTCCAATACTCGAGTTGAGTTTAAAATTTCTACATAGAATTTTCGGTAGTTGAAAACTTGCCAAATTACGGCTTAAAAATAATATTTATTTTGTTTTCATGAATCGGAAATTCCAGTGAAAAGAATTCAAGCCATTGATTTTTTTAGATTGATTTCAATCGTGGCCGTCATCGTTATTCATACGGTTCCATTCAGTAGCGATAAAACTCCCCTTGGCTCACGGCTTGATCTGGCAACTTTCATCAATCAATCTTCTAGATTTGCCGTTCCCTATTTCTTCGTAATTGCTGGATTTTTTTGGGCCACTAAATTTGATGGTGCAATGTCAGTTGCGGCTCCAACTATAAGAATGGTTAGGCGAATATTACTTATTTTTCTGTTCTGGTCGGCATTCTATCTGTTGATCAAAGTTAACATCGATGATGTTATTGATTATGGTTTTGTTGGTTTGATTAAATCAATATATTGGAATCTGGCAGATTTTATTAAAATACCAATGGTGTTTTTTTTTGAGGGAACTAAGGTTCACCTCTGGTTTTTGGTGTCTTTAATGAGTTGTTTGTTAATTGGCTTGATGTTGTTGTCGGCCGGCATGACTGGTGGTCTTGTAATCTTGTCGGTGATACTTTATGGGGTGGCATTAGCCGGAAAATCGTATGCGGATACGCCGATTGGTTTTCAGTCTGATTTTAATTTCAGAAATGGGCCTTTTTTTGGATTTATATTCTTCGCTTCTGGATATTTTCTCCAGCGCAGAGGGCCTAAAGAGTCTTGGCTAGCGTTTGGATTTCTCATGACTGGATTGGGTTTGTCCCTGAGTTTTTATGAATTAGTTTTTATTCATGAACGATGGGGTTCGTCAATGAGCCAGGATTTTGTTCTTGGAACATATTTTCTTGGTGTCGGTGTTGCCATGATCGCATTGTCGGACAGATCAATTTTTCACTTTCGACTGTCTTCCAGATTGGGGCCGTTGGTACTTGGTATATATGCAATACATTTCTTGTTCGTCGATATGCTCCGGCCATATGGGGGAAGATACGCTGGTGATATTATTTGGGAGATCGGCTATCCACTTTCTGTATTCATTTTATCCGTAGCGTCTGCGTATTTACTGTCCTGCAACCGATTCACGAGGTTGGTGGTCGTATAGATCGCTACTCGCAGAGAAATTGACTTTTTAAAATAAATTATTTATGAGCTGATCTCTTAGTTGGTAGCAAATATCTTTGTTAAAGACGGATTTGTTTAAATATTTCTATTTTTCTGAATGCAGGTGATGCATTGAATTCCGAGTCGAGTGAAGAAAATCCTGAGGCCTGCTTGACCATCTGCGAGTGTCAATCAGTCGCAGGTTGCGCTGCTGCGCTTCGCGAAGCCTTTGACAGTCACGACTCGGCCGTCTTACTACTAGATTCCGGTGTGACGATGTCGGAGGGGTGCGTTGAGGCAATCTCTCGAGCCCAACTTGACTTACCTGATGCGGTGTTCGGTTGTCGCACGGCCGATATTGATTGGCCGCAGCATCTTCAGATGCCGGGTTGGCGCTGGTCGCTACACGAAAGAGCTTGGCAGCCAGAGTGGGTGGTGGAGCTCAGGGCGTGCCCCCAAATGCCTCGGTACATCGAAGTCAATTGGCTCAGTCCTGAGTCGTTGCTGGTGCCAAGAACGGCATGGCAGACGGTTGGGGAGTTCGACTGGAGGCTCAGCAAACCCCTGGCGGTGATTGATTGGTGTGTTCGAGCTCGAAAGGCCGGTTTTTCAGTGATCGAAATTCAGGATGCGGTTGTATTTATTCCTGCTTCACCAGTTCTTGATCGAGTTGCACGTGAAAACAAAAAAATTCAACGCATTCCAGACATGCTACGTCTGGCAGACACGATACATTTACCATGTAAGAAGATTTATCTTGCGATAAATCTATTTTTTTCAGTATGGTCAGTTGAATTTAATAGAATTTTTCTTGAAAAGAAAAATAATTCCTCTATCGGTGCAATAAAGGTGATCTATTGGCGCTGCCGAAAGATTGTTTATTCAATGATGAGGGGTAATTTATATAGAGTAACTCATTCGATTCTGATGAATTACTTTGAAAAAACTTCAAGAAGGAATGGATAGTGGCAAATCCGAGAATCCTTTTTCTTTCGCCGCGATTGCCTTATCCGCTGAACACGGGAACTAAAATCAGGATCAGCCACATCCTGCAGAGCCTGACCCAAGTGGCTAGGGTCGATCTCGTCACTTATGGTGATGAGCAGGACTTGGAGGATTTGAAAAGGTCATCGTGTACTTATCCTGGTTTCTGGTCTTATTTGAATAGCATTCAGTTTATTTCCAGTCCACCTTGGCCTGAAATTGAACCTGATAATTACATCCGCAAGATAAGTAAATCTTTATTTGATGGATACGGTATTATATATTCATCATTTCCGATGGAATTAATGCGAGAACGAATAACTCCTCTTTTGCGGCGAGCCGATCTCATCTGGACAGAACGATTGTACCTTGCAACTAGGTTGAATGAATTCTGCCAGAAAATCGTAGTTGATATCGATGATCTTGAATCTGTAAAGATACGACGACACGCAAGCAGGCAGACGAATTTCTATCTACGAAGGATGATGATCCGGGAATCCAATCGTTTGGAGCGGACTGAAAAAAACTCAGTTGAAAGATTTCTTAGGCTGGCCGTTTGTTCTGATGAAGATAGGAATCTTCTTGGGGGCGTCGATGATCGACTATGGGTTATTCCGAACGGTGTAGGCGATGATTTAATGTTGAAAAAGGAGGTGCATCGTGATGCGAGCAAGATCATATTTGTTGGAACGATGTACTATGAACCGAATCAAGATGCTGTCTTATATTTTTGCCGAGATATATTTCCCATAATAAAGGCTAGCATTCCAGATGCTACGTTTTATATAGTCGGGTTGAAGCCGCCTTCGGTGGTGACTGCTCTGCATGATGGGCGAGATATTTTCGTCTGCCCAGATGTGCCTGATGTCTCACCCTATGTGGGGAGTGCAGCGGTTTCGATTGTTCCGCTTCGCATCGGTGGCGGAACTCGTCTCAAGATACTGGAATCACTCGCGTACGGCACGCCGGTGGTAAGTACTACGATTGGGGCGGAGGGGTTGGATCTGCAGCATGATCAACACTTGATGCTGGCGGATACACCCGATGATTTTGCATATGCGGTTATAAAAATATTACGCGACTCGGGCTTTCGTAACCATCTCGCTGCTACAGGTAAAGAGCAAGTTCGACGAAAATACTTGTGGTCGACTATACGCGATCGACTCGCTACTGACTGTCAAAATCTTTTGCAATCAAATAGAGAGAATAATTAGTTTTTAAAAAAATTCTAACACTATTTGACATGCATGATTTATATGCAGTATCCAATAAGTAGTGATTAATATAAATTGAGTTATTTCGTGCCTGTTTTGTCCGCTCACAATGATTTGAACTTGAGATTTCGCCCGCGCGTAAGTGTTCTCATGCCTGTATTCAATACGGCGCAGTTCTTGACACAATCGATCGAAAGTGTCTTAACGCAGTCGTTTTCGGATTTCGAATTCGTCATCGCGGATGACGGCAGTACTGACGGTAGCTTGTCAATCCTTCGCGAATATGCCGATCGCGACCAGCGTGTTCGTGTGCTGCCACTTTCGCATGGTGGTATTGGCGCAGCGCGTAACGCTGCTTACGCAGTAATGCAGGGCGAGTTGATCGTCGTCATGGACAGCGATGACGTGATGATGCCTGGGCGTATCGCCGCGCAGGTTGCCTACCTCGATGCGCATCCAGAAATGTCGGCCGTAGGAAGTCAGTGGCTGTACGTGAACACGGATCTCACTCCGATTCACATCGACTGCCATCCGACCGATCCAGAAGTCACTCGCACGCTGACGTTCGCCTATCAGTCGCTTCACAACCCGACAGTCTGCTTGCGCCGCAAGGCCATCGAAACTGGCGGGGGGTTCGATTCAAAGTACTTAGCGTTGGACGATGCCGGTTTTTACGCGCGGCTCGCGGTGGCCAATCAAGGTATGGCTTCTCTCCCCAACGTTTTTTTCAAGTGGCGATGCAATGTGAACAGCGTGACGCACAGTCATGCCAGAGAGCAAACCGCTGCCGCCGACGCGGTGCGACGCACGGCATTCGCTGAGCTTTCTCAGAATTCGCCTGCTGAGGCAGGCCGCATCGCACAGCGCATTCTCGAAACCTTTCCGGCAGGCACATGGTTCGAGGAGAAGGTTCGCTCGCTCATCGGATCGGCGAGTCGGGATTACCTTCTAGCGGCACTCCCGCGTGCGCAGGGTGACCTTGATGCGCTGAAGAGGTTGGTGTTTCGCTGGTTCGACGAGCCGGCTGCCGCCTCGAAGCCGCTTGAGGCCGCATTGCGCAGCCAAGACACCGTTGTCTATGCAGATCTTGTCGCGCTCAATGATGGTCGGCTTTCCGGGGTGAGCGACGTGCCGGCAGAGCATCCGGCCGTGCCTGTAGTTGCTGGTCGCGCGGTCGCCCCGCTGGCCATCTACCTGGCGTTCGATGGTGATCGTCAGGATTTCCTCGAGCGGCTTGAGCAGATCGCGTTGTGTGCGGTTGGTGCAGTGGTCGTGGCGTACCGGTCGGGCGGTAGCGCGGCAGGCGATGGAACATTCATGCAGTGCGCCGTGGCTGACCGCGACGCGAGCTGGTTGTGCTGCCAAGGCGATCTTTTCGACGCATGGCAGCAATTTCCGGCTGCGATCAGCTGTCATCTGCCGCCCCGCCATCGGTTTGATCCGGAAATACTTCGCGCCGCCATTGCACGGGTGCAGCAAGGTCGTGCACGGCTTGCGTGTACCTCGCTGCGCCATGTCTATCCGTATGCGCTGGTCGATGGCGTGCCCGGAATCGAACCGTGTCCGTCGCCGTCTCGTTCCATGGCGACGTTGGCCGGGCAGCGTCGACTGTCGCTGGCGAGCTTCGTGTACCGCAAGGAATTGCTCGCTGACTTCCCGCTGCCCATGGCCGCACTCGGCGAGTTCGGATTGGAAGAGGGTCTGGTTGACTTTCTGCAGCACCACCAGGAGTCGCAGGTCGTGCCGGGACATCACGATTTTCTCGTGGACGACCTGCGCCTCAAAGACAACACGTTGCGGTGTCTGCACACGCACCTTGTTTGCAGTTACTTCGACGGTGGCGGTGCCCTGCCGTCAACGGTACAGATCACCGACGTGCCGATGGAAGCGCTTGCCGCCGCGGTTGATCGTTGCGATGCGCGTTTTCGACAGGGCCGTTTGCTGGTTCACCCGGGAAACCTGTCGCGTCTGGTGCAGGCCTTCGGCCGCTTGCCCGGTTTGACGTGGCGAACACGACTGGGGCGAATGCTCTGGAGAGCAAACACGGCTGAACTCGTGGCCGCGTGGCGGGTCGCTGGACATCCCGGTTATGCCCGATGGGCCGAGGCCGTCGGTTTGCTGCTCAGGCTTCAAGAGAAGCTCTCGGGTCAGTCGAACACCCACTGAGCTGAGGCCCGTCGCCCATGCGCTTGCTGCAGATTTTTCACGGAAGCAACCTCGCCAATGGCGTTGACCGGGTCACGTTGACGCTGACCGAAGGACTTGTTGCCGCTGGAGTGCAGGTGCACGCGCTGTTGCCCGATCGCGGCGTGGTCGGGGACGAACTCGATCGGCTGGGCGTTGCGGTGACGTACGCACCGTTGTCTTGCTGCGAGCCGCTGGTTCCTCGTGCTCGGCTCAAGTTCTTTGCCGCCGCTGCTCGCAGATCGAAGGTCATCGCCCAATTGATCGATCAGTTGCAGATTGAGGTCGTTCACGCGAATACCGGGCACATGCTGGACGCCGCCGTGGCCGCAGCCATGCAGTCGGTTCCGCTGATCTGGCATCTTCATTCGCCCATCGAGATCGACCACGCTCGTTACACGCCGCATCTCGATCTGCCTGGGTATGCAGCCCTGCTGCAAACGCTGGGCTCTCGGGTCATCGCGGTATCGAACGACATGGCGGATTCGTTCGCTGCCTGCTTGCCGCGCGAGCACATCGATGTCCTTTTCAGTGGTGTCGACATCGCTGACTTGACCCTCCGTGCAGGTCGTTCCGAACGTCCGCTCAGGGACGAGCTCGAATTGCCTGCCGACGCGCAGCTGGTTCTGGGCGTCGGCCGCATTTCCGCGCAGAAGGATTTCGCGAGCTTTGCGCGAGTCGCTTCCCACGTGCTGAAGTCCAACCCGCGCGCATATTTCCTGATCGCCGGTCCGCCCGAAGAGCCCGGTGCCCTTGCTGCACTTGAACGGGAAATTGAGGAAAAGGCGTTGGGTGCACGCGTCCGGCTTCTCGGTGCGCGCAATGACATTCCCCGACTTGTCCGCGCAAGTGACGTTGTGCTTTCGACTGCCGCCTTCGAAGGGCAGGGCATGTCCTCGATCGAAGCCATGGCGCTGCGTCGGCCAGTCGTCGCGATGGCTTGTGTCGGACTACGCGAATGCATCACGCACGAAACGGACGGTTTGCTGGTGCCGTTGGGAGGCGAGCTGGCAGCGGCGGAGGCTGTGAACAGGGTTCTCTCGGAGCCGGACTTCGCTCGACGGATCGGAGCGCAAGCCCTGCTGACGGTGCAGCGTCGCTTCTCGCGCGAAGCCTTTGCACAACGATTCATCGAGATTGCCCGCAAATGCATCGATTCCCATCGCGCAGACGAACGGCGATCGTTGGTGCCGCTGGTGGGCGCCTTGATGCAGCAGATTGCTGAGGCCGAAGCCCGGGTGCTCGCGGCAGAAGGGCGGGGTCGTCGCGGGTTGCTGGCACGTCTGGGTGGGCGGTTAGGTGCGCTGCGTACTTGACCGGGTGCCGATGAACGCTGCACTCGTATCGGTCGTGATGCCCTGCTTCAACGCGGCCCGACACGTTGCCGCAAGCATTGCCAGCGTGCAGGCGCAGAGTCTTCCGGATTGGACCTTGATTGCTGTCGACGACGGCTCGACGGACGGTACCGCGTCGGTCATCCAGCAGATGGCTGATCCACGCATCCAGCTGATCCGGCAGTCGAATGCAGGGGTCAGTGCCGCGCGAAACCGAGCGCTCGTTGAGATCCAAACCCCCTACGTCGCTTTTCTCGATTCGGATGACACCTGGGCGCCGAACTTCCTGGAATCCATGGTCGGTGCTCTGGCGCGGCAAGACGATGCTGTCGTGGCTTACTGTGGCTGGGAAGATCTGCACCAACCCCCTCGCCAACCGATGGTGCACGAGCCGCCCGACTACGAGGCACTCCCGGACAAGTTCATGCTGCTGTTGCAGCGATGCCCCTGGGTGATTCACGCTGCGCTGGCACGCAGTGACGCGGTGCGCTCTGTGGGTGGATTCGATCCGCGCTTCTCTGTCGCCGAGGATTACCTGATGTGGCTGCGCATGGCCACGACCGGGCGCTTGATCAGGGTGCCTGAGTTGCTTGCGTCCTACCACCACGACAGCACACGCACGCAGGCCACCGGGAACGTCGTGCGTGTGGTGCGCCAGACGCGCGCAGCGCTGATGGCTTTTCTGGACGAGCATCCGAAAATTCGGCGTCGTCTGGGCAAGCTGCAAACACGGGAAGCGCTGTATCGACAGGGTCTGTCGTGCGCTTACGACGCACTCTGGTCACGCGACCTGGCCAGCGCGCAGTCGCTGTTTCGGGATTGTCTGGTCGCCGGCTACCTCAAGCCGAAAGATCTGAAATACGCGCTGCCTGCTGTGTTGCCTGGGCCGCTGTATCGCGCCATCGTCGGAGCGCGGGACGGCCACGGCGCCAAGGCTTCAGGCAGCCGCTGAACCCTGGATCTGGTACCGCGCGATCACTGCTGCATTGACGGCCGGATCACGATCGTACTGATGCACCACCTCACTGACGCTCCCGTCGGGATTGCCGATCAGGCCGTTGTCCAGCAGGCGTATCCCAGTGGGAACGGAACTCGGCACGGTCATCACGGCAAGACCATTGGCGACGACCACCGTCCCGCCAACAAGCTGCTTGGCGAGGATGTAGTTGTGGATCGCCTGATCAACCCCCGAGAACCGATGTTCTGGGGGCACGGCGACGATGTGGCGCACCATGTGGGACAGGTACTCCAGCAGGCCATCTGGCGTGCCCATGACGGTTCCGGCGCAGGAGACAGGGTGCTGCGCCAGCTCCTGCAGCGTTGATTGGCCGTACGCACGGACCATCCAGTCGGCATTGATCGGGCATTCGCCGATCTTGCGATCGGATTCCAGAAAGAACAGAACCCGGCCGTTGGGTGCTTGTCGAAACGGATGACCCTGAAATACAACGTCACGGATGTCCGTCAAGAGGATCTGGCCGTAGTCGACTTCGCCTGCGGCATTGAGAAACAGTTCGATCATCCAGTCGAGGTAGCGGAACATGCGCGCGGAATTCATGGACATCGGCATGGCCGCCAGTCCCGTGAACGGCACCATTTGCACAGCATTGGCTCTGAGGAACGCAGCGGTTTCGGCGTTGCACCCATACGTCAGCAGCGCGATGTCGCCGTTGTAACCGCTGTTGCGCAACGAGAGGACGAATGGCGTCAATTCGGCGATGCCATAGTTCGCGGACAGTCCCATCACGAGTTGCCGGTCTTTGACGGGTAGCTTGCGAAGCGAGGCGAGCTCGCCGATCAGGCGGTCGGTCTCACTGACGAGGCGCTGCTCGATGGCACGCCGACCTGTATCTACGCGGTGCAGCGCGGCAGGATCGATCTCCAAGCGATAGCGCAAGTCTTTGAGAAGCTTCATCCGGAGATTCTGCTCTGCGCACAATCAAAGGTGAGCGGTGCGGCAGGGGAAATGGACGCGCCATTTGTGCAATAGCGCATGGCCGTTGCAGGGTCGGCGGCCATGGGCGACCACTACACTTGATCGGCACGCCAGCTCGCCTCCATGTCAGGACCCGCTTCCAATTTCATGAGTGATCAGGATCCAGTAGCTTCGCCGAGCGCTGAACGAGCGATCGTGCTGATGTATCACCGCGTCGGCGACTCGGAGAACGACTGGGAACGCCGTTATTGCGTCACCCCCAAACGTTTTGCGCAGCACATGCACATGCTTCACTCAAAGGGCTATCGGCCTTGCGGCATTGAGCAGTTCGCGCAATGGGTTGGCGGCACCGCAGCGTTACCGTCAGGAAGTTTCCTGCTCACATTTGACGATGGTTTTGAGGGTGTGTACGAGCATGCACGGCCAGTCCTTCTGAAGCTTGGCTGGACGGCCAGTGTGTTTCTCGTGACGCAGTTGATCGGCCAGGAGGATGTCTGGGACGAGCTGAACAATCCGTCGTCGCGCCGGCACCGGCTACTCGATCGCATGCAGATCGCGGAGATGGTCGGGGAGGGCTTCTCTTTCCACAGCCATTCGCGTCATCACCTCGATTTGACAACGCTCTCGGATGCGCAGCTTGAGGAGGAACTGCTAGGGTCGCGCCGGGATATCGAAGATCTGCTGGAACGTCCGACGCCTTATTTGGCCTACCCATTTGGGCGACACGACTCGCGGGTACAGAAGGCGGCGCACGCGGCAGGCTATGTGGCCGCCTTTTCCACCAAGCCCGGGTTCAATCGGCCGGGCCAGGAACGGTTCAGTATTCTTCGACTGGACGTGGCGGGTACTGATTCGGCTGGCGTGCTCGGGCGAAAGATGGCTCTTGGCAGCAACATCGGCTCTATCGGTGCCATGGCGAGATACACGATCGGGCGCGTCTGCCATCGTTTGGGGCTGGGGTATTCGTGAGTCGACGAATCTACGCGGGCATGTCCGGGACTCTTGACCGGTCCCGCAGCAGCAGTTGCATTGTTCTTGCGGATCGCGAGGGGCCACGATGCTCGTCTCAGTAGTCATTCCGGTCTACAACGGTGAGCGCTACCTTGCGGCGTGTCTCGAAAGCGTGCTGAAGCAGACCTATCAGCACTTTGAGGTCATCGTCGTCGACGACGGATCCACTGACGGCAGCCGCGCACTGCTGGCAATGTACGAGCCGCGGGTTCGTGTCATCGCACAGCGCAACAGCGGCGTCAGTGCAGCACGAAATCTCGCCGTGGCATCAGCTCAGGGCGAGCTGATTGCATTCCTGGACGCCGATGATATGTGGGACAACGGAAAACTCGCGGCGATGGTGGACCTCATGCAGGCCCATCCGCGGTGCTTGGCGGCGTACCACTCGGTCCGGTTGATTGATGCCGACGGGACCATCACCCTGGCGTCGGATGCGGAGGACAACCGCTGGATGTCGGGCGATGTGTTGCTGGGTCTCGTGCTGGGCAGAACGAGCAACTGCTTCTCTCCATCACAGGCCATCGTTCGACGAGGGGCGTTTGTTTCCGCCGGAGGCTTCACTCTCGGAATCAGGCAGGCAGAAGACTATGGCCTTTGGCTCAAGCTGGCGGCCAAAGGCCCCATCCTGTACTTGTGCGCGATTCTGGGCAGTTATAGGCGACATGCGGCCAGCGTGTCGATTGAGGCCAACAACGGGTTTGGGCGTGCGCATGGGCGCTTCGCGGCACTCGTGTCCGTGCGCGACGAAGTTGCAAGTCGACCTGATGAGCAATTGCGGCGAGTTTTCCGAGACGAGTTGCTTGACGCTGCAAGAACTCTGGGCTGGTTCTGTCGACAGCAGGCTGACTGGGCCGGGGCATACAGTGCGTACTCGGTTGCGTCGGAGCTCGCACCGCGTGAGATTTCGCTTCGCCTTCTGGCAAAGATGGCGCATTTCAATAGTCGGCGCTTCGGCAGCGCCGCAGGGGGCTCCGAAAATGACGATGTTGGCTCGCGATAAAGCGAACTCTTTTTTCAGCACATGGAGGATTCCTCTTGATAGCGACTAGCGGAGAGGTTCCGACTTCATGGGAGGTCGGCAAGACGACGGGTAAGAACGGGACCGGTCACTGGCGATTCTGGGATCGCTCGGAAGATGAGGTTCGGTCTGCCGCCGCGCATTGGGCTGACGCGATTCGCGGTATCGAGCGGCCTTGGCTGTGCTGGAACATGAACGACCAGTGGTGCCTGCTTCAGCAGAAACTGATCTCCGAGGTGGGGTGGACGCCGGTCGTTGGATGGGATCCAAACTGCGGTGCACCGCCTGCCGAACTTGTGCCTGGGGCGGTGGCCATCGATTTCAACGCACAACTCAAGCTCAGCGTGCTGTACCAGCACGTGCCGCTGGAGTTCGTTTTCCGGTGGGCTGATCGGCTTGCCTTCTGGCATGCCGATGTGATCTTGCCTCGCGCAAAGATGATGGCCGCTGCTGCTGTGTTTGATCGCCTCAGAGACGGCGAAATGTCTGCGGTCAAGACGTATGGGGGACTTCGGAATTTGCTTCGCCCCAAATATCATCGATATTGGGAAGTTCTGGGGTGCACAACCCGAGGTGCGAGCTACAACCAGTATCAAAACGGCTGTGGTTGGTGGCGCGGATTTCAGGAGCATCCCAACTCACCGACAAATTCATCAGAACAGCAACGTCGAGCACGTTACTACGATGATCATGGCTGTGGGGTTAGATATTGGAAACGCTTCTGTGGTGGCCAAGTAAAGGAATTCAGTGACCGATGGATTGCCAAGGAACATTTCTCGGTAATTACAGTGAAAGACTACCGACGCGGAAAAAGTAAGAGCGAAGAGATGGATATGAATTTCAATATTTCTGAAATTGCATACAGATTTGGTGTAGGTGATTTGCTATGAATATATTAAATTTAAGGCGTGTCATTGCTTTGTTGGCTATGTCGCTAAGCCTTGTCGGCTCGGTGTGCGCTCAGCAGCGTGACGGTAATGACAAGGACCCAGGGTGGGATCCTTCAATATCAGATAAAATCAAACTGCCAAAATATTGCTGGTCTCAATATGACAGTCATTTTTCTCGGCAAAGTGGAATTCGTTCACCGATGGGTGTCTGTGGTGTGTACGCAAATCATATTTGCCCCGGGAAGGTGCTGCTTAACCGAGCTCTTGATACCTCCAGATCAAAGCAACAGCGTCGTGAATACTTGGCAAGAGCCAAGGGAGATATTGAATACTCAGTGAAATTTTTGTCTCCGACTTGTCCATTGATGCCCGAAGTGAAAGCTGCTCAAAGTCAAGTGCAGATGTTGTCTGGATTTTTAAAATAATCCGGCATCGCCTTCTTTTTGTTGAGGATTGATGGTGATCATTTATTAATATAGAGAGTTTTATTTTTTATTGACTTGGAATTTCGAATTATACTGATTAGAAATGGTGGCATTGTGGACGCGGCGAAATATAGGAATGCGCGTAGCGTTGGGTGTTCTCTCAGGCTGCGAATGAACATGTGGCGAGCCTCTTTCATCTGGTTCTGTGAAAAATACCAGTAACCTAGATCAGACAAGCTTTCAGCGACATACCGATTGGCATTCAGTCCCCAGTTCAGCATCTGCTCGCTGGCCCATTCGCGGATTACTTCAGCGAGTCGTACATAACCGAACAACATAGGCTCGATGGATTTGGTGACATTATGGGCGTGCTCCACGCGAATTTCCTGCACGCTCGGTATGCACGCCACCCCGTGCCTTGCCGCGATACGCAGCCACAGTTCGAGATCCTCTCCGAAGCGGAGGCGAGTATCGAAGCCCTTCATCGCCAATAGCACGTCGCGTCGAGCAAGCACTGCGCTTGTGTTGATGAAGTTGATCTTCAGCATCATGCTCGGCGCGCCCGGGACAGAACGGCCATCTAGGTCGTGAAAAAACGTCTGGAGGCCACGCCTGGCGAAGTTGGAAGCTACACAAAGAACGCCGCGCTCATCTTCGATCGCCATGTCCGCCGATACCAGCGCAACCGATGGTTCGCGGCGAAGTACCTCGACCTGAAGAGCGATTTTGTCGGGCAGCCACCGGTCGTCCGTGTCCAGAAAGGCGATCAAATCACCGCTTGCCCTGCTTATGCCCAGATTACGCGCCGCAGCAGGGCCGGCATTGACCTGCCGGATGTAATTGATTCCTGCACCAAGCTCTTTGATGACTTCGGCCGTATTGTCAGTCGAGCCATCGTCGACTATCACAATCTCCGCGCATGCATAGGTCTGGGCGCGAATACTCGCCACGGCTGCACCGAGGAATGTCGCTCGATTGTATGTTGGTATGACTACAGATACAGATGGATAAGTCACGGTTTTATTTTATATAAATCTAATTATTTCCCAGTATTTTTTTATATACCTTCTGTACTTGGCGCACATGTTCGCTGATTGAAAATACTTTCAGTGCGTGAAGTCGGGCCGACTGGCCAATTGCTTTGCAAAGCTCGATGTCATTCCGTAATAGGCTAATTTTCGATGCCAAGTCATGAGCATCTCCTGGCCTGAAGAGAAGTCCAGTTTTTCCATTTTCAATCATTTCGACTGCCCCACCATGATCAGGAGCGATGATCGGTCTGGCCATGGTCATTGCTTCGATGATCATCGTACCCAGTGGCTCCGGAGATATCGAGGCTGAAACTATTACATTCAACCCGTTATATACGCTTGCCATATCACTGACATGCCCGGTAAAGACAACGCGTCCTCTCAAGATTGGTTCATCGGCCAGTTCTCGCAGCTCAGACTCAAAGTATCTGAATTCATCAGGTGTTCCGCCGACAATGGCAAAAATGGCATCTGGAATTTGGTGCGCCAATGGTCTGATGGCTTCCAGGAAAAGCTTTTGCCCTTTCCAGGGGATGAGCAAACCGACCAAGCCGATGACAAAACTATTTTGTAGTATTCCATGGAAATGACGGAATGCTTCGCCATCAGCATGCAGATTCAGTTTTTCAAGTTCGATGCCATCATAAATGAAGGTGCGTTTTTGCTCCGAAACCCCGATGCGACCAATGCTCTCAGAAACCCATTGGGAAACTGCAATGAAATAATCTGGTAATTTGAAAAAAGAACGCATCATCAACGAGCCCTGCTGGTCGCCACGCACATGGGAAACCACGGGGATATTGAGCAGTTTTCCTGCCAGTACGGCCGCTCTGTTGCATAAAGGCTCGTTGTTGACGTGTATGAGATCAGGCTTAAATCGTAAGACTGTCCAAAGGGTTTGAATAAGTGACGGCAAGAAATTGACAAGATCATCGAGCCTTGACAAGACTTGATTGATGGCCCAGCGCAACCCTGGAAATTTATCAGGCCAGGTCAATGTACTGAGCCGTCGTTTCATGGAAATAATGTCTATTCTCTTGTCTGGAATATGTTTCCAGCGGGCCTCATTTGCGATTTCCTGGTATTTATTATCGCCCAATCCGGTAATAACCATCGGTTCGAACATGGATCTATCTATATTTCGAACCAAGTGGCGCAAGCATATTATTGCACCACCATAACCGATTCCATTTTCTACATACAGGATTCGTTTTTCGATACCCAGAAGTCGGGCATAGATGGCCTCGTACTGGTTGGCGATGCTGACGATGGAGTAGCGATCTTCGGCAAGGCGCCGGGCTTTTGCACCCATGCCGGCGCCAAGGCTTGACAGGCAGCGCTTCACCGCCATGGCCAGTTCAGCAATGTCCGCTGGAGCGTAGGTGTAGCCCGTCTCGCCTTCAACGATCAATTCGCGGCTGCCACTGGCCTTCGCTGCGATACAGGGCAGACCGCAGGCCATCGCTTCCAGCACCACGTTCGGCAGGCCCTCCTTGGCTGACGGCAGCAGCAGAAGGTCAACGCATTGGTAGTACGGCGTGACGTCGGCGTGGAAATCGTGGAGTGCGAAGCGCTTCGGGTGGGCGCTGGCCAGTTCAGCGAGCCGAGCTCGCAAATGGCCTTCCGCGTCGTCGCGTCCTTGCGGACCGACAGCCAGCAGCAGTGCGCCGGTGCCGAAGGCGTCATTGCGTATCCATTGGTCAGCCAACCACAGGATGTTCTTGCGCTGATCCAGCACGCCCACGTACAACGCGATCGGTTGGTCGCTTGGCAGCATCAGTTCGGCTCGAATTGATGCGACCTCCTGTGGCGTTGCTGCGTGGAAGCGATCGGTGTCAACTCCGTTGGGAAGGTGATGAATCTTGTTTGCCTGCAATCCGCCTGCGCGGAACTCGTCCACCAGATCCTGGCTGATGGCCACGTAGGCATCTATTCCGCGAAGCATGAGTCGATGAAGCCTGCCAACGATGGGGCGGTACAACCCCTGCAAGTCGTCATCGGCCAAACTGGCCTTGATCAGTGATTTCAGGCCCAGCATGCGCGCGAGCGGGCCTATGAAGGCATTGGTGAAATAGGCGCCATGGCTGTGCAAGATGTCAAAGTCTCTGCGGCGTGCCCAAACATATCGGGCCAAGTTGAACCAGAGCCGAAACTCACGGTGCTTGCGCATGCGGCCGGGTTCCAGCCTCTGTACCGCAAAGCCGTCCACCTCAGCCTTGTCACCCAATCCGGACCATCGGTTGGTGACGAATTCGATGTGATGTCCACGCCGGCGCAACTCTTTGGCCAGCGTCAGCCCCTGCAGCGCGGCCCCGCTGTACTCCGGCTCGAAGTAGGCCGTGTACATCAGGATGCGCGCTCGCCGTTTTTGAGTATCTGTATTGCGGTTCATTCGGTCGAATTCAGTGTAGTTCGCCATGGTTCGATAACCAGGCGCCGAGCACTACCAGCGACCAGACTCTGAACGTCAATCGATCATCTCCGGCAATGAACTGCGCCGCGTAGCTGTGCACCTTGTCGTGCCGAAGAACGCCAGTCTGGCGCCAAAGTCCAGCATCCAGATACTGGCGCACCAGCAGGTAGTTCTGGCCTGCCAGGAACTCGCGCATCGGGAAGTTGAAACCATGTTTGGGCCCGTCCCAGATCCGAGCGTCCAGGTAGCGTGCCAGAAGTGCACGCAGGATGCGCTTCGGCTCCCCTGGCAAGTACCGGTAGTCGGTGCGAAGTTGCCGAATGAAACGGTCTGTTTCGCTGTCGCAGTAGGGGTACCGCGCCAGCATGCCGCTGATCAGCGTTGCCTGGCTCAGGCGATCACTTGGCATGGCGTTCATCAGCGCGCTGTAGCGCTCGAAGTGGTCTCTGCGCGGATGGCGGTGGAACGTCCGGTAGAACTGAGTGTGTTCGAACCGCACCGGTTCGTCGCAAAGCCCTTCGATTTCCGTCCGCGTGAAACCACGCCATCGAATCATCGTGTCTGCCGGGTGTTCAAAATCCAGGACCGGGGCGTACCCCTTGAGGCTTGGTGAAGCGCGCAGCATTCGGGCCAACATCAAGCGCGGACTCCGAGGAATGAGGCTCGCGTACTCCACTGCAAGTCGGACATGACGCGGTGGCAGCATGCCCACCGCTTCGTCAGCACCGGTTCCGTCGATGACGACATCGAAACGACTGCGGCAGTGGTCGAATGCCAGCAACGTGGCCGAAGCTGCGGGATCGGCGATCGGCTGCTCAGTGCTTTGACCGAGGCGTTCGAAGCTTGATAGATATTCCTGGCGCGTGAACCGCAAGACTTCGTGCGTCATTCCCAGGTGAGAGGCAATTTGCTGTGCGACGCCGGCTTCGTCATAGCTGGGTGTGTCAAACCCAACTGTGATCGCCACCGTATCCTTGCGGAACTTGGACGCCATCGCACAAAGCAGCGCGGAATCCATGCCACCACTCAGGAATGCTGCGGGGCGATCTACATCCGCCAGACGAGTCCGAACGCTGTGCTGCAACAGTTGATCGGCCATCTCCACCGCGTCGGAAAAGCTTGCCGGGGAGGCGGTATCGGCTTGGGGAAACGTGAGCGTCTCCATGCATCGAGCAGACCATCGGAGCAACTGACCTGCTTCGATAGCGGACACCTCTTCGAACAAGGTATGAGTGGCGGCGATGTCTCCGAACCGCAGGTACTCATGGAGTGATCGACGCGCAAGTCGACGCTCGGTTTCGGGCCGACCCAAGAGTGCGTCCAGATGCGTGCCAAACGAGATCTGACCGCTTTGCCCGGTGTAGAAATACAGGTTGCGCAGGCCTGATGGGTCGCGGTACAGAAGCAGTTCGTTCTCGTCCCGCAGCACAAGCGAGAACACGCCGTTGAGGTGTGTCAGCAAGTTCAATGACCAACGCTGCCAACCGACCATCAGCATGTGTGTCAGTGAGCTGCCTGGTGCCAATCCCAATTGGCGGCAGAGGTCGTCAGCGTTGTAGATCTCGCCAACGCAGGCCACACTTTGGCGTTCGGCGTGCTGGCAGCCCGCGAGATGTCGGCCTGGAAAAGCGGTGGTGGCACCCGGCCCGGGATCTTCAGTGGTTTTCTGGTCTGAAATCAGTGCCACGGTGAAGCGTTCCGGGCCCTGTCCTGCCGGTTGAAAGAGGCCGTGAAAGCCGCCTTCCGAAGTCACGGGCTGTCCTTGTCGCGCATACAGTCAGCGTCGAAAATGATCATTGCTCGCATGAACAGGAAGGTCCCTGCTGGACGCGAGGGTGGCGTCATGATGACGATGACTTCCACTACCAAGCCGGTGCGCGGCCTTGCAGCCACTGCTCCAGCATCATCAGAATCCACACCATCTCGCCGTAGTAGCTGGGGTGGGCAGACAGGTGCTCGTCGAGCAACGTTGTGATGAAGTCCTGACGCACGATGCCTCGCTCGGCCAGACTGTGCAACGAGTCGCTTGCCAACCGCCGCAATCCGGCATGCCGGTTCGTCCACACGCCGAACGGCAACCCGAAGCCCTGCTTTTTCTTGGTGATGATCTCGTCCGGCAGAAAGCCGCGCAACGCCTCCTTGAAGAACCAGCGCAGCTTCAGCCCTTTGAGCTTGTAGTCGGTGGGCAGTCGCATCGAGAACTCGAGCAGCTGCGGATCCAGGAAGGGAAAGCCGACACCCACGCCGGCCAGCGCCGTGGTGCCGCACACCTTCGGCAGATCGGCCTCAGCCAGCGTGTAGCGCCAGTCGAAGGCCAGCATGCGGTTCAGCGGACTGGCGCGTTGTACCTGCTGCCACACGCCACGTTGCTGGATCAGCGGGTCGGACGGGTCGACGCGGGCCAGGAAGTCGGGCGTGAAGACATTTTCCACGCCGAGGCGCAGCAGCAGGTTGTACATCTGCATGCGGTCGGGCAACGGCACCTTGGCTTGTTCGACGTAGCTGCGACCCTTGCTCGCGAGCGGTAGCGTGCCCAGCGCAGTTCGCTCCAGCAACGGCTCGAGCAATCCGCCGCGCAGAGCTGCCGGAACGTTGTCGTACCAACCGAAAACGCGCTGCTTGGCATAGCGCGAATTGCCCCCGAACAGCTCGTCACCGCCGTCGCCGGCCAGCAGTTTGGTGACGCCATCGGAACACGCCATTTGCGCACAGTAGAAAGCCGGCAGCGCAGACGAGTTGCCGAACGGCTGGTCGTAGTGCGCGGCCACGGTGGGAATGCTGCGCACCAGGTCGTCGGGCGTGACGTAGTACTCGTGGTGCTCGGTGCCGAACCGTTTGGCCGCGATGCGTGCAAATTCCATCTCGTCGTAGCCCTCGGCCTCGAAGCCGATCGAGTAGGTGGCAGCTGGCCGCCCTGCCGCTTCACCGATCATGCCGGCGACGGTGGAGCTGTCGGTGCCGCCGCTGAGAAAGCACGCAGCCTTGCCGTCGTCGAGCTGCGCGGCGACTGCGCTGCGCATCAACTCGCGAAATTCTGCAGCGAGCTCTTTGAAATCGGGACGTGCGATTTCGTTGAACTGCGGTACCCAATAGGGAGCCACCGTGAGCTGGCCATGCTCGAACAGCGCGTAATGTGCTGCTGGAAGCCGGAAGACACCACAAAAAATGGTTCGCGGCGAAGGAATGACGTGAAAGTACAGGTAGTCAAAAATGGCTTGCGGGTCGATGTCGGCCTTCGGAGGCAACGCCGCCAATTCGTCTGCGCGCGCTGAAAAATGCAATTGCCCCGCTATGACGCGATAGCACAGCGAGTGCACTGAAAATCGATCCACCGCGAGGAACGTGCGGCCCGTGTCGTCGCTGAGCCCCACCGCAAAGTCGCCGCTGGCGCCGGCTGCGGCCGCAGCCGCACCTTGTGCCAGAGCCGTCCTCCAAGCGGCAGATTCACCCTGCGTCCGTGCCACGTCGGCAATTTGCGTGTCGCTGAACCGGGGCCTGCCCCATGTCAACGAGGGCTTCGCGAAGCGTGTGGAGGGGGCAACGAAGGCTTCGCTCATGGAGTTCAGTGGGGTCCTTGGGTGGTCAGCAACGGTCGATTCCGACGCCAAACTTCGACGTTGACGATCGCACAGGATTGTTACTGACGCGCAGGTTGTCGTCGCACCCGTTCTGCGGCCGGTTGTGCATGAAATTACTGTTTTCGATGGCTGCTGCTGATCCGCGCCAACGATCAACGCGATGGTGGCGCAAACGCGTCAAGGTCCAGCCGACGGTTTCCACCCCCGTCCCAGATCGGTGGCAGATGCAGCTGGCCCGCCCCGACGAACAGGTTGTTGGTCATGCTGACCGGTACCTCGCCAGCCAGGCGATCGGTCCACACGTGGACGAAGCGTGCATGGGCACTTGCGGCGTTGATGAAGGTGTTGTTCGCCAGCACCAGGCTGCCCGTCATGCCGTCCCGTGCCTCGGCGCCCATGCTGAGCAGATCCGGGTTTTGCGTCTGTGCGCTCTGCGCGATGAGGTTGCCCACGACCACGTTGTGACCACCGTTCGGAAATTCGAGTTCGTAGGACGCTTCGCCATCAGGGCGGTCGTCGAGCCGGTTGTTGATCACGCGGTTATGCAGCGCTCGAGACTTCAGCAGGTGCCCACGCCATCCCTGGCTGAACCGGCTGCCCTGGATGCTGAAGGCGCCTATCGCGCCGACGTACAGCAGGTGGTGCAGCATGCCTTCGTGGCGCGGTGCGGCCCCGAACTCGCAGTCCACCACGTCCAACACCATGTCGGCCTCGTTGGCGGTCAGGATGCCCATCTCGTTGTCGAAGAAGCGGCAGCGCCGAAGGGCCAGGCGGCCTTGCTCGAAGCGAATGCCGGCGCCATTTCCGACGGGCACGCGGGCGCCGCGGAACTCGATGTTTTCGATCGCCACGTCACCGCGCACCACCAGCATGGCCTTGCCCTCGGCATGCTGGCCCTCTGCGTGGAACACGGCGCCGGGGCCCAGGCCGCGGATGGTCAGATGCGGCGCGTCGATAACCGATACGTCGCCGTGGTACTCGCCAGGTTGAATCTCGATCACGTCGCCACTGTCGGCCGCGCGCACCGCTTCATGCAGCGTTCTAAAGCGCTCGCCCGCGCCGACAACAAGGGTGCGCGGTGCACTTCTCGAGTGTGCAGTCATGGCCACCGCAGCGAGGCCTACAAGGAACACGCGCCGTCGCGCAGCATCCGAGGGCGTGTGCGGTCGCCTCGTACGCGAATTCGGAATCTCTGAGCGAGCGGGCCCTCCCGGTTCAAGGAAATGCATGTTGGCCCAGTCAAATCAATTGTTTGAGGTTTCGGCGTCTTGTGGCATCCCCCACGGATGCGGGGGCAACTGCAAATTGCAGCGTCGGGTTCGTTCCCATAACATCAACCGATATATGTGGAGGTCGGTATGAAAAATCGCGGTTTGATAGAGGTTGCGTTGGGCGGGTTGCTGTATCTTGCTTCGATGTCGGGTGCTTCAGCGGTTCAACCCGTCGACGTTGGGCAGCCTTGTGCGTGCGGATCGGGAACCGTCGTGAATAGCCCTACTGACTTGGCCAGTCTCCTCGGCAACAAGACGGTTTGTGCCAGCGTTTCCGCCAAGGAACGATGGCAGGAATTGCACGGTGGAAACACCACGGGCGGTGGCCTTCTCACGGATTACAAACGCGGCCCAAGCGACTCGGTCGACAAGTCCAAAGTGGTTGGGTCTTGGTCGATCGTTGGCAATGGCGCTAACACCAAGGTTCATTACGACTACGGAGCAGGCGGAACCTACGAATACACCGTATGCCAATCGGGTTCAACGCTCAATTTTTGCGGGGCGCGAAACATCACAAACGCCACGCTCAGCACCAGCAGTCCACCGTGCGGATTTTGACGGGAACCGTACCCTGTCATGGGGTGGAACAGTGATCGTTACCACCTGAGGTGACGGCAGTCACTTCGTTTGACCGGCGCTGTTGCGCCGGTTTTCGCTTCCGGGCGCTGAAAGTTTGACTGGCACTCATGATGCGCATTCCCGCTGAGCGTGCTGCGCTGCTCGGTTACCTGTTATTTGTCGTCTACGGCAGTCTGGTCCCGCTGGACTTCCACCCACTGCCTCTGGACGAGGCCTGGCGGCGTTTCCAGTCGATGCCATTCCTGCATCTGGGCGTGGCGTCACGCGCAGACTGGATCGCCAACGGTGTGTTGTACGCGCCGATCGGATTCCTTTCTGCTTGGCAATTGCTGCGTCGCAATTGGTGGCCGGGCATCGCAGGGATGGCTGCCTCAGCGCTTGGGGTGTCTCTGGCGCTGAGTGTCGAGTTTGCACAGGTCTTTTTCCCGGCCCGCACCGTATCTCTCAATGACGTGATGGCCGAATGCATCGGGAGCGTGCTCGGCGCATCGTTGGCGTTGGGATACCCCGGGCGAGGCAAGCTTCAGTCGGCGGCACTGCATCTGGCCGGACCTTGGTTCAAGAGCCATGCCTTGCATGTCTATCTCGCGGCGTACTTGGCCTTCTGCCTTTTCCCATACGACCTGCTGATTTCAAGGGCCGAACTCGAGCAGAAATTTGCTTCTGATCTGTGGGGCTGGTGGCTCGCCGGGCACGACCACCGCCTCCTGCTCGTCGTGCTTCAACTCGGTATCGAGGTCGCGTTGACAGCACCTCTGGGCGCACTGCTTGGTCAGCGTGCCGCCCGACGTATGGCGCCAAGCTGGGTCGGTGCGGCCTTCGTTGGACTTGTCGTCGGACTGGCGGTCGAGGGTGCGCAGCTGATGATCGCCACGGGCACCACACAGGGGGCGTCGGTACTCACTCGGGTCTTGGGCATGGTGGTGGGTCTCGCGCTGTGGCGGCGGCGCCAGCGCTGGAGCGAGGAAGGCTTGCGCGCAGGGCTTGCGCGCAGCTGTGGCATCTGGCTTCCCGCGTATCTTCTCTTGTTGATAGCCGTGAATGGCTGGTTCGCGTGGGAATGGCAAGGCTGGGAAGCGATGTCCTGGCGGTTGCGCGAGTTGAGATTCCTTCCTTTCTATTACCACTACTACACGACTGAAGCCCACGCGCTGTCCAGCCTGGCCAGCGTGGTGCTGATGTATCTGCCAGTTGGGGTTCTGGCCTGGGCCTTGCGCCGTTCTGCCTGGGTGGCTGCAGGGTGGGGCGCCGCTGTCTGCCTGCTCATCGAAGTGAGCAAGCTTTCGCTTGCCGGACTGCACCCCGATACGACCAACCTGTGGATTGCTTCCTCCGTTTGTGGGGCATTCGTACGAGGGGCCGAAGCCTGGTCGTTGCGAGCTGCCTCACCCGTCCGTGAGCCCTCAGTGTCTGTCGATTCGCGGGCAGCGTCGGCTGCTGTGCGTTCAGATCACCGCGCGCTGCGGGCGATTTCGATGTCGTGTGTGGCACTGCTGCTGTCGGGCTGGTATCTTTTTTCCGCTCCCGCATTTGCTGTCACCTCGGCGTTGCTGCTGGTGACGTGTGCCGCGGCGGTCTGGGTTCGCCCATTGATGGCCCTGCTGATCGTTCCCGCGTTCTTGCCAGCCCTCGACCTCGCACCGTGGACAGGGCGCTTCTTCTGGGATGAGTACGACCTGCTGGTGATGATCTGCCTGACCGTGGGTTACCTGCGCTCGCCTTCCGCGTCAAGGCGCGCTGACCGCAACCCGTGGCAACTTGCCTTCGCTTTTCTTGCGCTGAGCCTGATGCTGAGCACGGCGTTGGGGACGATGCCTTGGCCCTGGCCCGACGGCAACGGCTTTTCCAATTACTACAGCCCCTACAACGCATTGCGAATTTTCAAAGGCGCACTTTGGGCGTGGCTGTTCGTCGGTTTGTTCGAGCGGCTCAAACATGGCGGGCAAGACGCCCACGCCACGCTGATTTCAGGCATGGTTCTGGGACTCGCTTACGTGGTGGCCTTTGTTGCATGGGAGCGCCAGGTGTTCGTCGGCCTGTTCGATTTTGCCGATGTGTATCGGGTCACCGGACCGTTTTCGGCGATGCACCGCGGTGGCGCGTTCATCGAGTGCTACATCGCCATCACGACCCCTTTCGTCGTTCTGCGTGTGCTGGAAAGCCGGCGGTGGAGTGTCCGACTCGCGGGTGCAGTGCTGCTGGTGGGGGCCAGCTACGCGATGATGGTCACCTTCTCGCGCAACGGGTATGCAGCCTTTGGCCTGGCGCTGCTCTTTCTGCTGTTTCTCTCGGGCAGAGCGAGCTCATGGAGGCAGGCCTTGTTCGGTGGACTGCTTGCCGCCGCGATCGTGGCTGCAGCGCTTCCGGTATTCATGGGTTCGTTTGCACAAGAGCGAATGTCGCGCTGGGCACACGACCTGTCCATCCGACAAGCCCACTGGGGCGACGCACTGGCCATGCGAGACGCCGACGGCTGGACCGAGGTTTTCGGGATGGGCGTCGGGCGTTTCCCTGAAACGCATTACTGGCGCAGTCGCGAACCGGTGCGTGCGAGTTCCTATCGACTGGAATCCGACGGCGATCTTCGTTACCTGCATCTCGCTGGCGGTGGTGGTGGACTCTTCATCGATCAGATGATCTCGGTGCCGGCCACGCAACCGCAGATGCTGACGGTGCGGCTGCGGGCCAACAAGCCGGCAGCCATCTTCGAGGTGAGCGTTTGCGAGAAATGGATGCTCACTTCGCGCAGATGTGTGGCTGCCAGCGTCCGGGCCGGAGACACCGCCAAGGCCTGGACCACCGCCCAGGTTCCGATCGATCTGACCCTGCTCGCCGAACATCGAGGACAGTGGCCTCGGTCCGTGAAGTTGTCGTTGCACACGCCCGAGAGCGGAGCGTTTGTCGATGTGACCGACATTCGATTGCAGACCGAAAACGGGGACCAGTTGCTTTCCAACGGCGACTTCCAGCACGGGCTAGATCGCTGGTTCTTCTCGACCGATGTCGACCCTCCGTGGCACATCCACAGCCTTCCCGTCGCGGTTCTATTCGACCAGGGGTGGTTCGGCGTTGCGGCCTGGACGCTGCTGGTCTTGACAGCGATTCACCGTGGGTCCCGATCTGCCTGGCGGGGCGACCGCCACGCTGCAGCGGCCCTTGCCGCTTTGCTTGCGTTCCTGGTGTCCGGATCGATGAACACGTTGATCGATGAGCCGCGATTCCTGTTCCTGCTGTTGCTCATCACCCGGCTGTGCTGTTCGAGGGGTTCCAAGATGCGGCAACCTGGACCGGCGGGTTTCGAATGAGCAGGAGACTGGCGAGCGGGATGCCGAACGAGGTTTACGGCAGGGCATGTCGGGCGTGTCGCTGAATGCTTGATCGCGGCCGACCTGGCCTGGACCCGCTTCCGCTGGCATCCCTGCTTTCAGCGGTTGCAGCGGTTGCTGCCGGGGTCACCTTGGCTTGGCACCACCCCGTGGCGCCTGTTGCGGTGCTTGCAGCCTTCCTGCTGTGGTCTGTGGTTGTGGCATGTCGGTCGGGCCTCTGGCTGTTCGTCGTGCCTGCCTTGCTGCCGTTGCTGAACTTTGCGCCATGGACCGGCTGGGTCGTATTCGAGGAATTCGACCTGCTGCTGTGGGGCGTGGCCGCGGGTGGCTATGCGCACATCGCGCTTGCCGGAGAGGTTCTGCGTGACGCATCACCCATCAGACGCAGCGATCGGGCTTTCATCGGCATGGCGGTCGTGTTCGGGGCCCTCGGTGTCGTGGCCTTCGTTCGCGGCCTGGCGTTGCCAGGCGATCATCCGTCCGGCTGGTTCCAGGGTTACACCGACCCGCTGAACAGCTGGCGCGTCTTCAAGAGCCTGCTGCATGCCGCGCTGATCTGGCCGCTGTTACGCCGAGAGATCGAGCGGGGCGCGGGCGTCGCCGTGCGGCGCTTCGCATCGGGCATGCTGGTGGGTCTGTCGGTGGTCACGCTGGCGGTGGTGTGGGAGCGTCTGGCCTACACCGGACTGTGGGATTTCTCGACCCGCTATCGCACCACGGCGTTGTTCTGGGAGATGCACGTCGGCGGCGCCGCCATCGACGTGTATCTGGCGCTGGCCACACCGTTCGTGGCCTGGGCGCTGTGGACGTGTCGCTCGCCGCTGCTGTGGTCGATGGCGGCTGCGCTGGCGCTGCTGACGGGTTACGCCTGCCTCACGACGTTTTCACGCGGCGTCTACGGCGCCGTGGTGGGTTCGCTGGTTCTGCTGGCGGTGATGCTGCGATGGCAGCGTCTTCCGAGAATTCGATGGAGGACCCTGGCTGGTGTCGTGTTGGCTGTTGCGCTGTGTCTGGAGGTGGCGGCCGTGCTTGGATGGGGCTCCTTCATGCGGGAGCGCATTTCCGCGACCGACCGTGACATGGGCGGTCGACTCCGGCATTGGCAGAACGGCCTGGGATTGATTCGGACCCCGGTTGACGGGGCGGTGGGGATCGGAACGGGGCGTCTGCCGGGCGCTTATTCGCAGGCTGTCGCGGAACGGCAGTTTCCTGGCGACGTGCAGTTCGTGCCGTCTGCGCCCGGTCAGCCGTCGGGCTCAGTCGTCGTGTCGGGGCCGAAGATGCCGTTGCACTTCAATGGGTTGCTGACCCTGACTCAGCGTGTGGCGCTGTATCCGATGCTGCCCTATGAAGTGGCGTTGGATGTTCGCGCCAGGACGGCGGCCCTCATCGAGGTCCAGCTCTGCGAGATGCATCTGCTGTACCCGAGAAATTGCCAGTCGGCCTGGATCCGGGTGAATCCCGACGGTTCGGCATGGCGCCACGTTGTCGCCTCATTGCGCGGGCCGTTGCTCGACATCGGTCGTGCGTGGGCGCCTCGCCTGGGAGTCTTCTCGATGGCCGTGGTCAATGCCGGTGGCGTGGTCGAAATCGACAACATCAGCCTGGCCGGACCGGACCGACTCGAGATGTTGGTCAACCGTGATTTTTCCGAAGGACTGGCGCGCTGGTATCCGTCAGCGCAGGGCTTCTATGTGCCGTGGCACATCGACAACCTCTATCTCGAATTGCTGATCGAGCGCGGAGCGTTCTCGCTGGTGGCATTCCTGCTGTGCATGGGGTGGGCGCTCAACCGCCTTCTCGACGCGGCGGGCCGCCGCCGGCCCATCGCGCCGTTCCTGGCCGCCTCGCTGTGCGGCGCACTTTGCGTGGGCCTGGTGAGCAGCGTGATGGACGTCCCGCGCGTCGCGTTCCTGTTGCTGCTTGTCGCGCTGCTTGCGGTGGAAGTGACGGGAAACACCCCTCGGCGCGACCTCGATCCCGAGGGTCAGGCCTGAACCCTCATCCTCACGGTGTCGGGGTGTGCCCCGAGCCGTTGAGCGCCGCCTGCTTCGTGTACCACTGCATCGCCTGAGCCAGACCTGCAGCCACGCGGTGGCTGGGTCGGTACCCCAGGCGTTCCGCGGCCTTCGAAATGTCGGCCTGCGAATGCTGCACATCGCCGGCCCGGAAGTCGGCGTACAGCGGTTGGGCATCCCGAAGCTGCGGATAGATCGCGGCCAGGTTCTGTCGCAACAAGTCGAACAGTTCGCTCAAGCTCGTGCGGTCGCCGACCGCGACGTTGTAGATCTGGTTGACGGCCTTGTCGCCCGCAGCGCAGGCCGCCAGCAGGTTGGCCTGCACCGCGTTGGCGACGTAGCAGAAATCTCGGCTCGTCTTGCCGTCGCCGTAGATTTGGACCGGTCGGCCCGCCATCAGGGCGGCGATCCATTTCGGGATGACCGCGGCATAGGCGCCTTCCGGATCCTGGCGCGGGCCGAACACGTTGAAATAGCGCAGGCCGATGCTCTGCAATCCGTAGGCGCGCGCGAACACGTCGGCGTACAGCTCGTTCACGAGCTTCGTCACCGCATAGGGTGACAACGGCGCGCCGATCCGGTTCTCGATTTTCGGCAACGCGGGATGGTCGCCGTAGGTCGAACTGCTCGCGGCGTAGACAAAGCGCTGCACCTTTGCATCTCGCGCGGCGACCAGCATGTTCAGAAATCCGTCGACGTTGACGGCGTTCGTCGTGATCGGATCGGCCAGTGAACGCGGCACGCTGCCGAGGGCCGCCTGATGAAGAACGAAGTCCACAGCGGCGCAGGCGGTCCGGCAATCCTGCAACGCACGAATGTCGCCCTGGATGAAGTTGAAGCGGGACCAACGCTCTGCGCCGACCAGTGATTCGACCTCCTCGAGGTTGCGTTGATGCCCGGTCGCGAAGTTGTCGAGGCCGACAACGCGCTGATCGAGCTTGAGCAAGGTCTCCAGCAGGTTCGATCCGATGAACCCCGCGACTCCGGTGACGAGCCACGTCTTCGGCGTCGACCGCAGATCGGACTGGATCGATTCGTAGGACATCAGAGCCTCCACAAGGCGTGGCCAGACTCCTCAACCGCAACCCGGTCGTAAGCGGACTTCACATCGGCGAACACACCTTTCGGCTGCAGTTTGCTCAGCAAGGTCTGCAGCCCCATTTCCTGGTACGGCTTGTGAGCGACCGCAGCGATGATTGCGGTTGCCTGGGGCAGCTGCTCCCACGGGGTCAGGCCGATGCCGTACTCGTGCAGGCATTCGTCGCTGTCGGCGATCGGGTCGTGCACATGCACCTTGACGCCGTACGACTGCAACTCGCGAATCACGTCGATGACCTTGCTGTTGCGCAGGTCCGGGCAGTCCTCCTTGAAGGTCATGCCGAGCACGATGATGTCGGCGTCCTTCACCGTCTGGCCCGAAGCGATCATTCGCTTGACCGTTTGTTCGGCCACGTACTTGCCCATGCTGTCGTTGATGCGCCGGCCCGCCAGGATGACCTGCGGCTGGTAGCCGAGCATCTCGGCCTTGTGCGTCAGGTAGTACGGATCGACGCCGATGCAATGGCCTCCGACGAGGCCGGGGCGGAAGGGCAGGAAATTCCATTTGGTGCCCGCCGCTTCCAGGACCTCGATGGTGTCGATCCCCATGCGGTTGAAGATCAACGACAGCTCGTTCATCAACGCGATGTTCAGGTCGCGCTGGGTGTTCTCGATGACCTTGGCCGCCTCGGCCACCCGGATGCTGCTCGCCGGATACACGCCCGCTTCAATGATTCCGGCGTAAAGCTGCTGTACCTGAGCCAAGGTATCGGCCGTGTCGCCCGACACCAGCTTGACGATCTTCGTCAGCGTGCGGGTCTTGTCGCCGGGGTTGATGCGTTCGGGCGAATACCCGATGTTGAAGTCCTGTTTCCACTTGAAGCCGGAGAATTTTTCAAGCACCGGGACGCAGACCTCTTCGGTGGCGCCCGGATACACGGTCGATTCGTACACCACGATCGCGCCGCGCTTCATGTGGCGCCCCACCGTTTCGGAGCTGCCGACAAGCGGCTGGAAGTCCGGGCGGCGAGCCTCGTCGATCGGTGTCGGCACCGCGACGATGATGAAGTCGGCGTCCTTCAGCGCAGCGCCATCGCTGGTGCAGGTCAGCAAGGTGGCTGCACGCAGTTGTTCCGAGGACACCTCGCCGGTCGGGTCTTCGAAGCGGCGATAGGCGGCCACTTTGCGTTCGGAAAGATCCACGCCGATCGTGGTGAAGCGTTTGCCGAACTCGACGGCAAGCGGGAGTCCGACGTAACCCAGGCCCACGACGGCGATGACAGGAGAGCGAGCATTCATGTTTCAGGGCGGTTTGACAAACATCGCATAAGTCTCGCACGGAGCGTTTCAGCCCGAGCCCCCGTATTCGTGAGTTGATTACGGGTCTTGAAGCATTTGCTTGCAAGCAGGGCCGTCAGCACCCGCCCAGTTCATGCACTTGCGCCTGTGGCTAGGGCCGGGATCCGAGACCCAGCCATTGGCCGATCCGCTTGAAAACGACACACCAGCCAGCTGTCGCCGCAGCCGTTGGGGTCGGCTCAACCACGCGCGCCGGCGGCGGGATTTCTGCGTCGGCAGGCGCCGCGTCGGTCGCCAGATCGTCCTCCTGGAACGGATCGTTCGTGTTCGATGTCGCGGTGCGGGCCAGGGTGGCTTCGATCAACGCGTAGACGTCTTCGGTCTTGACGGCGGTCCGCGGCGGCGTTGGGCGCTTGACCTTCGGCCGGGCGACCGCGCGGGCGGGCGCCGCGGGGGGTGGGTCGACGCGGCGGATGCCCTCGGGACGACGGCCACTGACGGCGCCGGCTCGAGCGGCGTGACGGTCTCGGTCAGGATCGGCGGGGCCCCGACCGCGATGCCTGCGGGAGCTTCTGGTTCGTCCGGCGGCGCCAGCGATGTCTTGACGCCCGGAGGACGCCCCAGCTTCAGCGAGAAGTCGTCGAGGTCGGGAATGAGGCTGCGCAGGCGGGCCAGCCGCGGGCGAGCGTCGTCGTCCAGGGAAATCAGGAAATTGGCCGGCAGATCCGGTCGATGGATGGCCTCGACCCACTGGTTCGTGAACCGGCCGTGTCCTTCGTGATCCGTTGGAGTGCGCAGGAACTCCTCGAAGCGGTCGAGCAGGATGATGAAATGGGCATCGAGCCTGCCGCTCAGGGCGTCCAGGGCGTCGCTCAGGCGCTGCGGCGTGGCCGCCCGTTCGTCGGCCGCGATGCCTGCGGAATCCTGGACGCGGGACAGCAACGCAGACAGTGGGTCACCGGTCCAGTCGTCGAAGTGAACGACGAACTCGCGTTTGCGTTTCGATGCCTTGCCTGCGGAGCGCTTGCGCCGATCGGGAAAGGGCACGACCACCCCGGATTCACGGGCGCTGGCCGGTACGAGGCGGTCACCCGCTCGGCGGCGCAGCAGCGGCATCAGCGCCGACTGCAGAAATGCGGTCTTGTTCGCACCCGATTCGCAATACAGCACCGTCAAACGCGAGGTACGCAGCAGTTCCACCAACAGGCGAGCTTCCTGGTCGTGACCTTGCCAGGAAGGATCGAAGTCGTATGAGGGTGCAGTGACCACGCGTGCCCTCCCATGGCGTTGACAGGCGCCCAGGCGCCGGGTGGCGAGTATGCCTCTACAGGTAGTAACGCAAGGCCAGCTCGATCGCCCGGCGTTGCGGAATGCTTCCGTAGAACGAGCCCGAGCTTCCGGAATACAGCTGCCACTGCAGGGCGATTTCGGCGCTGTCCCAGTGATAGCGCGCCTCCAGCCATTGGGCACGGCTGTGGGTTTCCGAGTCGCCGCGCACGAAAGCCGACACATCGAACTGGCGCACGAGCAGGTCTTTCCACTTCGCGTAGACGAACAACGCACGACGCATCGGCAGGTCCTGCAATGAGGGTTGCGTGGCCAGCACGCGCAGGCGGCCGTAGGGATCGATGCCCGGCAGTGCGTTCCACTGGCCGCGGCCCGGCGCTGCACTGTTGTACTCGGCCTCGGCGGTGATGCTGAGGTTCAGTGCGGTGGTGTAGGTCAAACCCACGGCGGCGCGTTCCTGCTGGTGCCTGGCCTGGTCGAGTTGAAGCGCCTGTGCCACCAGCGAGCGACCTTTGCCGGCGGTGAACTCCCCGAACACGACGGCTGCGTCGCTGATCAGTCCGGACACGTTCAAGCCGACCTGGGGACGTGTGTCGTCGCCTCCGTACAGCAGCAGCTCCGAATTGAACCTGTCGCTGAATTTGGTGCTGCCGGTCAGCAGCCATCGGTTGCGCGGGTTGGTGGCGCCGACGTTGAGCGAGAAGGTGCCCGGGTTCGGCTGGCGAGCGAGGCGCGGCGAGAAGGTCGCCGTGAGGGAGCCTGCGCTCCACAACTGTTGCCCCTGCAGCACCACCGTGCCTTGCCGGTTCTCGCGCAGCACCATCGGGTCGGGCGAGACGATCGAGCGCAGCGCGCCTTCCTTGAACCAGTCCGTCGGGTTGTATCCGAAGGCTGCACCGCGGCGCACGTTGACCCGGCCGAAATCGACGATCTGCTCGTCGGTTCGAGCCCAGCTCAGGTACGCCTCGCGCAGCGTGTTGACATCGTCTGCACTCGGCTTGCCGTTGCTGTGGAGGCGATCGAAACGGTCGGAGAACACGGCTCGCAATCCGGGGGCCACATGGGCATCGAAGCGAACGTCCAGCGATGCGCGACTGGATTCGAAACGCGGATCGGCGCCACCGATCTTGGTTTGTCCGAACGCCCCTTCCGCGAAGATGCGCCACGCCTGAACCGCCTGGGGCGGGGTCGTCGGCGCCTTGTCGGCCAGCGAGAGCGCGTCGAGGTCGTCGGGGAGCGCGTCCGGTGGCTCGGCCGCGTGGGCTGATGCGGCGAACGCCAGCGTCAGTTGAAGCAGGAAGGTACCCAGTCGCATGCTCACTCCGGTTTGAAGCGCGGCAGGTAGTCCCGTTGCAACCAGGACTCCGGCACCTCGCGCCACGCGTAATCGCTGTAACGCATCACGGTCACCCAGGCGGGATCGAGTCCGTCGATGATGACGACCTCGGTCGGCCGCTCGCGGCCCAGTTGATGCTGGAATTTTCGGTAATAGGCGGTCTTCAGCAGGTGGCCGCTTTCCGCGAAAAAGCGGGCCTTGACCGGCCGCCACGAGGCCGCTTCGACCCACATTTCCACGCGGTGGTAGGTCACGTCGGGCGATGTCGCCGCGAGGTCGAGCTTGTGGCAATGGCGCATCACACGCTCGCCATCGGCGAGGTCTTCTTCGCCTTGCAACTCGGCGGCGTAGTCTTTCGCCAGGTTGACGGTGACCACGTCGCCGTTCGACGCCTGCCCCAGCAATCGCTGCTGCGGCGACAGGCGCACGCTCGCCTGGCTGGCCGGGTCGAAGAACCACAGGTCGTTGCCGCTCTTGAGCATCAGCTTGTTGGCATCCCGCTGCGGCGCGACGAAGCGCAGCAGGCTGCGGTACTGACCGCTCACGCTGTCGGCCTTCGAGTAGACGGTCAGCGTGTTGTTGTCGGTCTGCTTCGAATTGCGGTACTCGATCAGTGTGACCGTCACGGCGAAAGACTTGGACGGATTGCGGACCGCATCGCTGGCGGCGAGGATGGTCTGGGCATCTGGAGCGGCCTGAACAAGTGTGCCGAGGCTCATGCAGGCCGTGACGACCGCAGCCCCAAGGGCGAGGGCACGGTTTCGAGCAAGGGCCTCCGCCCGCTGGGCCGGATGTCGGACCGGGTTCCAGCGCCACGGGTGGCGCAACAGATGGCGGCAGGCCAGCGACAGCGCGTTCACAGCCGTGACTCCGCCAGCGCCAGGCGCCGTTCGATCGACGTGATGCGCCCATCATGGATGTGCACGGCGTCGTCCGCCGCCTCGAGCACTTTCGGGTCGTGCGACGAGAAGATGAACGACACATGGTGGCGCTGCTGCATGCTGCGCATCAGTTCGATGATCTCGGTGCCGGTCTTGCTGTCGAGGTTCGCCGTGGGCTCATCGGCCAGCACGAGTTGCGGCCGTCGTGCCAGCGCGCGTGCGATGGCCACACGCTGACGCTGTCCGCCCGACAGCTGACCCGGCCGGTTGTTCGCGCGATCAGCCAGGCCCACGGCGTCCAGCAGCTTCTCGACGCGGGCTCGACGCTTGCCGGGGGCCATGCCGGTCAGCACGAGCGGGTATTCGACGTTCTCGAAGGCGGTGAGCACCGGCAGCAGGTTGAAGTTCTGGAAGATGAAGCCGAGCTGCCGCGCCCGAAAGTCCGACAGCGAGTCGTCGTCCATGGTCTGCACCGGCTTGCCGCCCACCATGATCGTGCCCTGATCGGGGCGGTCGATGCAGCCGATCAGGTTGAGCAGGGTGGTCTTGCCGCTGCCCGATTGCCCGGAGATGACGGTGAACCGATTCGGCAAGATGACGAGGTTGATGTCGATCAACGCAGGCACGTCGACCGAGTCGAGCCGGTACGTGCGCGAAACGCCCTTCAACACGACCGGGTGCTGAAGATTGCGGATGCGTTCGCCCGGTACCGATTCAAACGACGAAATGCGATCTGTGTTCACGAGTGATTCTTGAGGATCAGCATGTCCAGCCGTGATGAATCGAAGCGGGGATTCGGCTCGGGATCGGGCATTCCACGCGTTCGTCCCGGACAAAGTTGCATGCTGCCGATGCTAACGGCACCGCATCGGGCGAATAGCGACGGAATTGCGGTGTTTTATCTGCCGCGTGCGACGCCAGTGTCGGTCTCGTCCCAGTCGATCGCCAGCCTGCTGGCGGGCGTTGCGGTGCGCGCAGAGGGGCAGACCTTTGTCGGATCATTCAACCCGTCGATCGTCTCCGGGAGTCCGCCCTGAACCGCCAGGCCGGTGCTCCGACCGCAGGCAGGTCAGTGGCGGGCCAGCCGCAGGGTCAGGTGATTGCGGCCGTCGCTGCGTCGGTAGGTAATCAACCTGGCGTACTTGCGAACCAGCATCAGGCCCAGTCCTCCCGGGACCGCCTCTTCGAGCGAATTCGGCAATGCCGGCTCGGTTGCCTGCAGCGGGTCGAAGGCGACGCCGTCGTCTTCGAAGCTCATGACGATGTCGTCGGGGTCGACCTGCACATCCAGTTCAATCCAGTGCTCGGCTGCATCGGTGTAGGCGTGCCAGATGACGTTCATCAGCGTCTCTTCGAGGACGAGCTCGACGCTGAACAGCAGTTTCGCGCTGGGCTGGTGGGGCGCGAGCAGGTCCAGAACCGCCTGGCGGGTCGCGTCGAAGCCGTCACGGTTGTTCGGCAGCTTCATCCTGAGCCGGGTGATCTCGGCAGACCTGGGGACTGATGCGTCACCTGCCATGGCGAACTCTCTCCGCGGTGATTGTTCCTGCAGATGCCGGACGTACCGGCCTCAGCCGCGCAGACGCTCGATCGCTTCGGCCTCGGTGGCTGCGATCGGGATGATCTGATCCAGCGCGACGTGTTCGAGCACGCTGAACACGGCATCAGTGGCGCCGAACAGCACCATCTTGGAACCCTTCAGGTGCAGGGCGCGAGCCGTTGCGATGAACATGCGGATGCCCATCGACGCCAGAAAATCGACGCCTGACAGGTCCACCACGACGCTGCGACCGCGCGATACCACCGCTGCCGTGAACTTGATTTCAATGCGGTCCACCCCTGGCGAATCGAGCCGCCCGGTCAGGCGGATGTGCGTCAGAGGCCCGTCGATTTCAGTCACGTCCATGTCCATTGGAGATCCCTTCGTTGTGTGGATTGAGTTTGCGCCACGGATCGTGCCGCATGACATGACAAGAATATGGCGGGTGCGCTACACGAACGTGACAACGAGCATTGAAAAATCATCGTCGAACGCCCCGGGGCGGGCAACGTCCTGCACGGCTCGGTAGAGTCGTTCGGGCTCACTCACGTCGGCGTCGGCCGGCCGTCGCAGCAGCGGCAGGAAATCCTGCAGACCCCATTGCGTGCCTTCCTTGGTGACGACTTCGAACACGCCGTCGCTGAAGACGTAGAGCACGCTGCCGGGCATCACTTCTACGCTGCTGGCGATGAACTTCGCTTCGGGCATCGCGCCGATCATCAGGTTTCGGGTCTGCAGCGGTGTCATTTCCTGGCGAGAAGGCTGGGCCAGGTAGGACGGGTGGTGACCCGCTGACGAGTAGCGCAGCAGCCGTGTCTTGGGCTCGTAGACGCCGTACCAGATGGAGAAGTACATGCCGCCGTGGCTTTCCATCTGGAACATGGCGTTCAGGCTGAGCAGCACTTGAGCCGGATCGCGGAAGTCGGTGTTGGGCAAGGCACGCTGCCGCAACACGTTCATCACCGTCACGCTGTGCATCGCCGCGCCTGCACCGTGGCCCGACACATCGACCACGTAGCCCGCGAAGGTGTCGTCGTCGAGTTGCTGGTAGCCGAAGGCATCGCCGCCGAGTGTCGTCGAGGGCAGGAAGAACCAGTCCGTGCGAACCGGGCCGTCGCGTATCGGCGCGGGCAACAGCGCCTTCACATAGCTGCTGGCCTTTTCGAGATCGCGGTCCAGTTCGAGCGATTGTTCGAGCTCGCTCGGCAGTCGGTATTCGTGTTTCAGCACATGGCTGCCCAGCTGCAGCAGGCCACCGTTGGGCAGACGGGCCGATCCCGCCAGACGCTTGCCTTCGACGAAGGTGCCGTTGGTCGACTGAAGGTCGGTCACGGCGGCGTCGGCGTCGTCGGGCCTGGCACTGATCTCGCAGTGTCTGCCCGAGACCTCGGCATCGGGCAGCACGAAATCACACACCATCTTGCGTCCCACGGTGATCGGTTGATCGGGCCCGAAGCGAAGTCGCCGACCGGTCTGACTGCCCTGGATCGCCACCAGAAAATGCTCACGCTTTTCCGACGCGACCTTGGGCGCGATGGTGGAGCGCGTGATGGTCAGGATCGTGAAATCCTGCGTCTGATCGTTCTCGTTGGGGGGGCTGCTGTTCAAGGTGGGTTCTCGGGGGATTTCTGCGAGCGGCCCGGGCGGATTCGGCGCGCAGTCCATTTCGACAAGCGCTGCAACACGCAACACCAATGCCAGAATTGCGAATGTAAGAGATCGTTGATGACGGTTGTGTGTGGCGCCACGGGTGCACGCAGGCATTCCGGCTCAGCCGCGTGTGGTTACGACAAGAGGAGTCTGTGCGATGTCAGCGCCCCAAGATGGAGACGACGCACCGACTCGGGTCGCGACGAACGCACCGATCGCG